>NZ_SPGT01000027.1:0-39834 GCF_005845155.1 Clostridium sp. BSD2780061688st1 H5
AGGCAGGACAAAAAATCAGGATGCTTTTTTATCCTTTATAAGAAAATATGGGAGTTGGCATTTTGGCAAAAAGAGTGGTGCTGGAGCTAGGGCTCCAGCACCACCTTTGTCTACAGTCTGTGGTATAATGACTACATTGTAGTCATTATACCTGCGCATAAAGCGGTTTCTGCGGAACCGCAGAAATCCGCTTTATGCGCATCTGCCGGAGCCCCATGGCGCTGTGCGGCCATGGTATAATGGCTTACAGAACAGGCTTTCAAATGCCGGAAAAGGAGCTGACATTTGTCACAGCCCCTGCCTTCGGGGCACAGGGCATCGGACAGGCTGCCTTTTGGTCGTCTACACGCTTATTCGGTACGGCATGTTTGTCTTCGGAGCCAAAGCTCCCAAAAAATGATCAACCATCAACCTACCGTGTGGATGGTTCCCTGATAGCTCTCCTTGAAGGTCCATCCGCCGGTCACATCAGTGCTCGTAAAGACAGCCTTTGTGTTGCCGGCTGTCCCCTGTCCCAGGGTCAGTGTGAACACACCGTCCTCCTCTGTGAGAGTGTCCACCTTGTCCAGAAAGCTTACGCTGGAGGGAAGGCTCTCCCAGGGGAGGACAAGCTCTGTAAAGGAGGCGCCTCCGTCAGTAGTCACGCGAAGAGCCGGATACTGCTCGTCCCCGTTCACCGTCTGGAGGCTCGCCACACCGTTTGAGGTGTCCGCAAAGGCAAGGCCGTCCAGCATCATACTGTCCTCATAGAGGCTGGTGGAGGAGGTCCATGTCGCTCCCCCGTCATGAGTCCAGTACACATAGACAGCGCCCCCTGTCCCCATAGTCCAGTCTGTCCCAAGCCCCGCGTAGCCGTTCTCACGGTCCAGGAACCGGACGATCCTTCTCGTGCAGAGCCTTGGCATGTAGTCTGTAAAGGGAATATCCTCCCAGGTCTGCCCTCCGTCCCCGGAGAGGCGGAGCACAGGCGTCTGCCCGTAAAACACGGCGTAGAGGCCGTTTTCCTTGTCCCCGTAATAGCTGTCCTCAAAGAGCAGTCCGCCCCGGCCGTAGGTCTCCACTGTCTCATCTACCTGCTCCTCGGTGAGCCCTGTATCAACCCAGGTCTCTCCCGCGTCTCCTGTCAGGAGCAGTTCCCCTCCGTTTAGCCGGTAATCCATCATCATCACAGACTCCGGGTGCCCCGCCAGGGCCTCCTGGTCCGCAGCCTCACAGTAGTATTCCAGGCGCTCTCCTGTGGCTCCGGTGCCGTCCGTCAGAGAGATGACCATAGCGGAGGAGCCGTCGCTGACACCGCCCTCTCCCCGCTCATACTCCTCCCAGGTGAGCACCGGGAAATCCTCTCCCCCGCTTCCGTCCAGCACAGGAGTCCCGGCGGGGAGCTGGGTGTCCTGCTGGTACTCTACCTTATATCGGTCAAAGGAGAGGAGGCGGATCTGGGCCTCAAAGGGAATTCGCCGGATCTGGCTGTCGATATAGGCAAAATCCGCGTTGGGGTCATAGTAGGTGGGAAGAGCCGTCTCACTGTACTCCCGGCAGGACAGCTCCCCGGCTTCCTCATCCCAGGTGTAGCCCACGTGGGAAATGTACTGGTCCTGGCTGTCAAAGCCGATGACTGTCAGGGTGAAGTCCGTCACCTCTCCCTCCTCTGTGATGTCCGCCCCCAGATAGGCGATATTGCAGTTTTCCGGAAACTCCTCCGTCTCCCTCACTTTATCCAGGATGGAGGAAAGTCCCTCCTGCTCCAGTGTCTCTTCTCCTCCCCGCTCTGTCCACGTTTTTATCAGAAACGCCGCCAGGGCCGCCGCGACCAGTATAGCCGCCACAAGCAGGATCTTCTTTTTTCCCTTCATAGTCTGTCCCCTTTCTGATCCTATACTGTCTGTCCTACGCTCTGTCCGCCAGGGCGGCCGTCTGTGCTATCCGGCCGCCCCGTCCATGACTCTTCTGAGTGTCACCGGCGTGGTGTCCTTCATGCTGACCCGGCACAGAGTGACCGTTCCCCCGTCATTTACCGTTGTCTCCCCGCTCTCCAGGATGCAGTCACGGTTCAGCACAAGAGTCCATTTCGGCCCCTGGCCTGGCAGGACGAGGGCCAGCGTCCCGTACTGCAGGCAGTCCTCATATTCGTAGAACTCCGTCCCTCTCGGAGTTTCAAGGATGATCCCTCCATCCGGACCGCCTGTCAGCTCCAGACGGTACCCGTCTTCTCCCACCCATGTGCCAAGGAGGGCATTTGACACATAGTAGTAAGCGACGCCATCGCTCCTGTCCCCGTAGGTGGCCACAAACTGATGCACGCCGCCGTCCTCCTCAGACTCATAGGTGACCGCGCACACATCCTTCTCAAGCCACTGGGTCTTCACCTCCCCCGCGACCGTAAAGGGAATCTCCTCCGCCGGTCGGACAAAGGGGCCGGCGGCAGGCCGGTACAGCCTTGCCGCCCCGCTGTCCTCCCTGATCTTTAGAACCATACAATTGCCTGAAAGCCCAGGCGAAAGGCGGATGACCTCCCTTTGATCTGTCCCTGTCAGGAAGGCCGCCGCCAGGTTGCCGCAAAAAAGAAGGCCAAAGACTGCCGCCACAGCCGGCTTCAGGGCAAAACGTCGCAGCCGGCGGACACAGATGCCGCCCAGCAGAAGGAAAAGAAGAGCTCCTGCGTTTACCACATAGAACATCCACCAGGCCATGTACTCAATCTGGTACCTCCCCCGGTTCAGAAGGAACCAGACCTGCAGGGCCAGGCAGAGCACCCCCAGCACAAGCAGCACCCACCCGGCTCCCTCAGACAGATAGCCGCCCAGCGAACAGGTCTTTTGGAAATTTATCTGTTTCTTTTGATCGCTTTTTTCTATCACATATAATGGATTGGTTTCTCCGACAGTCTCATAGGCACTCTCCTTGGATCCGCCACGGAGGATCTCCTCCACAGGCACCTCCAGCACCCTGGCAAGCTCAAGAAGGACGCTGATATCCGGCATCCCCTGGCCTGTCTCCCATTTGGAGACGGCTTTGTTGGTCACCCCCAGCCTGTCGGCCAGCTCCTTCTGAGTCATCTGCTTCCTTTTCCTGCAGGCCGCAATATATCTGCCTGTCTTTTCCGCATCCATACACCTGCCTCCCTTCGCTGTTTCTGCTCCTATCATACCCCGGCCCAGGAAATCTGGCAATATACGCAGGGAAGAGCGGGAGTCCACGGACAGTGGAGTCTCCCGCTCTTCCCTGCTTTTCAGCCCTTCCGGACTTTTATTTTCTATTCCCCAATCACCTGTCCGGCCAGCTCTTCATACCAGGAGAGGGTGGTCTCCTCCTGGCGGCTGTTTGCGAACACAGTCATGTCGTCGAGCTGTATCTCCAGGATGGGCTCACATCCCGTGTACAGGAACATCATGCATCTTCCTGTCTCCTTTCCCCTGAAGTATCCCACATGATACTCCTCCGTGCTGCCTCCGTTTGTTCTTGTAAAATTTTCCTCCGGCATACTGTCCAGGAGCTCCACGGACCGGATCCTGGCCCTGTCAAAGGAGCAGTCGTACCCGGCCGCCTCAAAGGTAAAGGTGTCCCCCTCCTGTGTGAACACCACCTCCACGTTGACAAAATCTGACAGGAGCACCGCGGTCCAGACCAGGCCGCCCAGGATGACAGCCGCCAGGACTCCTGTGATCACCTTGGCCGCCGGCCGCCCGTAGTTCATGGACATGTTCATGCTGTTGAACCTGTCCTGGACGAAGAGATGCCGGTCGCCCGGATTGTTGTACCAGCCCTTCTTCCAGTACTCGTCATCGTCAATGCAGCAGGCGGAGGTGTCCGCCTCCAGCACCTCCCTGCGCTTTCCCACGGACAGTCCCAGGGGAAGGAGGAGGACGGCGACGGCCAGGAATATAAGCCCTGTGTAGATAACATACACAGCTCCCGGCATGTCCGGGCCGTACCGGTAATAGGCGATGGCCATGAAGATCCAGGAGACGCCGTTTGCCCAGGAGGCGTACACAAGCCCCTCGGTCCAGGACCGCTTCGTCAGCTGGTTGGCCGCCAGATTGATCTGGCTGTCCTCGCTGTACACCCGGTTGGGACGGCGCTCCACTCCCACATGCATGGCCAGGAAGAGAAGGCAGAGCCCCACGCCGGTCCCGTAGAGCAGCCAGAAGGGCCAGGCCTCCGGGGTGTCCACCTGGAATTTTCTCTCCGCCACGGCCACGAAATACGCTGTGGCCACGGTCAGAACAAGGATGGGCAGATGCCACTTCCAGTCAAGGGACAGCTTCGAGGAAGCCGCCGAGACGGCTGTGTCAATGCGCACGATCTTCCTGCTCCTCTCATCCATCCAGCCGTTCTCCATCTTCAGCCTGTACATCCGCCTGTGGGGGACGATGATCAGATACTCCAGACCGCACACGTACTCCAGCAGCCAGAGCATCCACACGATGAGAAAGGCCATGTAGTCCAGAAAGCAGACAAAGCAGATGAGAAAGCTGGCCGCCAGGTTGATCCGGTGGAATAGGATCCAGCTTTTTTTATGCCTTTCACAGAGCTCCCTCACCCGGGGGTGCTGGACACAGGTAGCCGGAATATGGACCCCCAGCACCATCCCCTCCCGGTATTCCCACAGCTTTCCGTAGGAGTACTGGCAGAGTGGGACAATGATCAGATTGCAGACAAGAAAAATAAAAAACATGGCAATTTTCATCCCTTACCCCTCACTTTCCGCCGGGTGCATACTGGCAAACATCGCCTCACAGATGCCCATGAACTCGTCCTGTTTCATTCCCTTCAGGCAGGCCTCCGCCGACAAAAGCTCCAGCTCTGCCTCCAGCTTTTCCCGAAACCTCTCTTCCGCCTGCCCGGCCGGCAGGACCGTGGCCCCCTTCCTCCGGTCGATCTCGATAAAGCCCTCCGCCTTCAGGATCTGATAGGTCTTGTTGACCGTCATGGTGTTGATCCCCGCGTCCCGGGCCATCTGCCTCACGGAAGGGAGAGTCTCCCCGGCCCGCAGCTCCCCTCTCCCTATGCCTGTGACGATCTGGTTGCGAAGCTGCACGTAAATCGGGGTCTCACTGCTCATATCCAGCGAAATGATCATGGCTGACACCTCCTCTTTGCAATCCCATTTTCCCCTTTGTAATCTATGCCACTATAAAAAAAGTATTATCTGTATTACATTATATAATACAGATAATACTTTTTGGCAAGTACTTTTAGAAAGAAAGATCGCTGTCACAGCGCTTCTCCTGTCTTTATTTTCCATTCTTTATCTTTAATAGAAGGGATAGAAGACAGGCAGGAGTACCATGCTGACCACAAAGCACACAGCGCTGACTGCCAGGCCCGGTTTGATGAAATCCTTAAATCTCACATTTCCCGGCTCCAGGATCATGGAGTTGGCAGGAATAGCCATGGGTGTGCACACCGCCACGCTGCTGGCAATAAACACAGCGATAACCACCGCCCGTGGATCTGCTCCGAGGGCTTCCGCAATAGTCCAGGCAATAGGACACAGAAGGGTGCAGGCAGCCGTGTTGCTCATCACCTGTATCAGTCCCCATGTCAGGATCCAGAGAGCTGCCATCAGGATAATGGGGCTGGCATTTCCCGTCAGAGAGATCACAGCATTTGCGATCATCTCGCCGGCTCCGGTGTTGTTCAGAGCGTCTCCAAGGGGCATCATGAAGGCCAGCATGAACACGGTCAGTATCTCAAAGGAGGCAAATGCCTCTTTCTCCGTCAGCACTCCCGCAAGCACCAGCACTGCGGCCCCCAGACATGCGGTAATATGGATCGGGGGCAGGAAGTCCAGATAATCCTTCAGTACCATTCCCACAATGGTCAGTATCATGACAACCAGTGTAAACGTCCTCTTCCACTGAGGAATGTGGCTGTAGTCCGGGTTGTCCTCTATCTTTCTGCCGCTCTCACGCTCAGCGATCAGCTTGTCCCCGAAGAAGTAGTACAGCACGCCCACTGCGATCAGCATGGGAATTCCGATCTTGGCATACTCGAAAAATCCCACTGTCATTGTGCCTCCGCTGAACTGTTCTATCGTATTCTTGGCAATCAGATTACCCGGAGACCCGATGATGGAGATGTCCGCTCCAATGGTGGCACCTGCCACAAGCGGGATCAGGAGCTTAATCGGCTTGATGCCCGCTCCCCCCGCGATCCCCATAACAATGGGAAGAAGGATGGCCACGGTGCCTCTGTTGGACACAAAGCCGGACATGACGCCAGAGAAAAGGAAGACCACCAGCATCAGCCCTCTCTGGCTTTTCGTGTGCTTCAGCATCATCTGGCTGGTGGTGTAGGCCAGACCTGTCTTGAAAAAGGCCGCCCCAACCACACACATGCCAAGGATCAGGAGTACATTGGAATTGACCACGCTGGCAAAGATTTCTTCAGCCCCGATAACCCCTGTAAAATAGAGGGCCAGCGGGACGCAGAAGGCCACAAGCCCCATGGGCAGTTTGTCTATGACAAACAGGACTATGGCCGCCACAAGAATGATCAGTGTAATAGCTGCCTGAGACATAACCGCACCTCCCTATACAAACCTGCAGACATGGCCTACAGCAATGTCTGAGAACCCGAAGGCCTCAGCCTTTGTCATCTTTCCGTTGCAGATATCCCTGATGGTTCCCACCATCTCCCGGCCCATTTCCTGGTAGGTCTTCTCCCCGCTCACAATGGGACTCAGATCGATATCCATATTGTCCTCCATCTTCTCAAATGTCCGCCTGTTGGCCGTCACCTTCAGCACAGGGACGATGGCGTTGCCTGTGGGCGTTCCCCGGCCTGTGGTAAAGATCACAGCCTGGCAGCCTGCTGCCACCATAGAGGTTACAGAGGAAATGTCGTAGCCCGCCGTGTCCATGATAATAGCTCCGCGTTTGGTGGGGCGCTCCGCCTGCTCCAGCACCTCCACGATGGGCCTTGTCCCGCCCTTGCGGATACATCCGAGACTCTTTTCATCCAGCGTGGACAGACCCCCGGCCTTGTTGCCCGGCGTAGGCTGCCCTGCCCGGCAGTCCTGGCCGGCCGCCGCCAGATGCTCCTCATATCTGCGGCATACATCGATGACCTGGTCGTGGATCCTGCGGTCTGCCGCCCGCTTAGCCACCACGTGCTCACCGCCGATCCACTCGATGGACTCGCTCATCATGGAGGTAGCCCCCATGTCTACCAGGATATCGCTCAGCTCTCCCACCGCCGGGTTGCTGGCAATCCCGGACGTGGCATCCGAGCCTCCGCACTCTATACCCAGGAAAAATTCAGACACATCGAACAGCTCCTTCTGCTGCATAGCCGCCTCTGCAGCCATATCCCTGGCAGCCCTCACAGCCTTCTCAATGGTCTTCAGCGTGCCCCCTTCCTCCTGTATTCCAAAAGACACCCCCGGCTTGCTTGTCATGGATTGGATCTTTTCCCTCAGCTTATCATGGGGCACTGTCTCGCATCCCAGTCCGATGATGACCACGCCGTACACGTTCGGATTGCAGGCAAATCCGGTCAACACCTTCTGGCTCATGGCTGTGTTGGCCTCCACGTCGGAGCAGCCCGTGTTGAACACGATGTTCACCGCTCCCCTCACCTGACTGGCCACAACCCTGCAGCTCTCGCTTCCGCAGGCGCAGGTAGGAAGGATCAGCACGTGATTTCGGATGCCGGGACGTCCCTCCGCCCTGCGGTAGCCCCAGAACTGAAATCCCTTCATGTCCGGCGCCCCCTCTGACTGTCTGGCACACATCTCAAAGTCATTCCCCGCCAGCTCGCTGTCGTAATCCCTGGGAACGCTGAACAGATTGTGGTCAGCTACCCAGCCGCCTGTCCTGATCTCACAGGAGGTCTCTCCAAGGCTCTCCCCGTATTTGATAACCTGCCCTCCCTTCGCGATATCTGCGACCGCAGCCTTATGGCAGTAGGGAATGGGCTCAAGAGCCGTGACTGTACAGACCTCTCCGCCTTTTCTGTAGACGATCTTCTCTCCTTTTCCCACCTCACTGACACAGGTAACTACATTGTCCGTGGGATCCATCATCAGCGCATTAATTTCCATAAAAATATCCTCCTCTTTTTCCTGTTCCCAACTGCTCTTTGCCGGCTTTCGCAGATTGTTTTTCTTTTTGTATCTTTACAGTAACACGGAAAATCTATATAATCAATTTTATAAAATTTATATTAGTATTAATCAAATTTATACAGGAGGAAGTCATGGAACAGGAGATGAAATACATTTACACAGTCTACAAACACGCCAGCTTTTCCAAAGCCGCAAGCGCGCTATTTATGACTCAGCCCGCCCTGAGCCTTGCGGTCCAGCGGGTGGAGGCGAAGGTTGGCATGCCCCTCTTTGACCGCACCTGCAAGCCTCTGAAGCTGACCGCCGCCGGGGAGCTGTACATCCGGAAATACGTGGAGATCGAAAACCTGGAAAACGAGCTGGAGCAACAGATCAATGATCTGTCTACTTTGCAGGCGGGGACGCTGCGGATCGGCGGCTCCCACTACATCAACTCCTACGTTCTCCCTCCCGTTCTGGCCGCCTTTGCCCGGGAATACCCGAAAGTGCGCCTGGAACTGACAGAAGCCGGATCCAGCGATCTTCTGCAAATGCTCTACGACCACGACATTGACATCACCTTCAACTGCACCGAAAAGCCAAACGACTCATTCCGGAGAGCCCCCTGCTTTATCGACATGATCCTTCTGGCCGTCCCAGCGGATTTTCCGGTCAACCGTCGTCTGGCTGACTGCGCCTTCACCTCCGATGACATCCTGGAGAAAAAGCACCAGCTCTTCGGGACGCCCGGCGTTTCAATGGCAGAATTTGCCGACACTCCCTTCATCCTTCTGACTCCCGGCAACAATCTCTACAGCCGGAGCAGCCGTTTCTTCGAGGAGGCCGGCGTGACACCGGATATCCGCCTCCAGGTATCCCAGCTGGTCACCGCCTGGCACCTCTCCTGCGCAGGTATGGGCGCCGCCTTTATCAGCGATTTTCTCGTCACCTCCCGGACCGACAAGGTCCTGTTCTACAAGATCAGCTCCCCCGGCACGATCCGCGTCTTCGATATAGCCATGTCCGGGCGGCACTATGTCTCAAACGCCATGAAGGCCTTTGAGGAGCTGTTCCGCGAATGGTACGGGATGAATATTCCGGACAGAGAGCCGGAGAGATAAAAAAGCGGGAGGAACCGCAGGGGCTGTATGCCCGCGGTCCCTTTCCAGCACTTCCCACATTACATTTACCTTACATTTCTGTCATTTTCACAAATTCTTCGCCATGATGTGCTACAATACGACCCGTAAAAGAAAACACACGGAGGAAATGCTTATGGGTTCCTATGTACACATCATACTGACGGCTGTGATCGCCTTTCCCTTTATCGCCTTTTTATTTACCTTTCCATACATCATCTACAACTACCGGAAGTACGGCTCCGTGCTCAGCTTCCGCATCCTTGTGGTGTACTCCTTCATCCTGTACCTGCTGTGCGTCTACTTCCTTGTCATCCTGCCCCTCCCCCCCATCCACGAGGTGGCGCAGATGACAGGGCCCCGGGTGCAGCCGGTTCCCTTTATGTTCATACGGGACATTTTTAAGGAGTCCTCCTTCCGCCTGGGGGATCCGTCCACCTGGCTCTCTCTTGTCAAAAACGCCGCCTTTTTCCAGGTGTTTTACAACTTCCTCATGGTCATGCCCTTTGGCATCTATCTGAGGTACTACTTTCGGTGCAGCTTTAAGAGGACTCTCCTCTTCTCCTTCCTCCTGTCCCTGTTCTTTGAGCTGACTCAGCTCAGCGGCCTGTATTTTATCTATCCCAGAGGATACAGGCTCTTTGACGTAGACGACCTGATGAGCAACACCCTGGGCGGCGCTGCCGGATACCTGTGCGCGCCTGCCCTCATGCGGCTTCTCCCCTCCCGGGAGAACATGGACAGAGCCAGCCTGCGCAGGGGCCAGGAGATCTCCCTGACCCGACGCCTGCTGGCCCTTTGCTTTGACCTTTTTCTCATCTTTATTGTAAACAGTGTACTCCTTGCGCTGATCCAGGAGGAATGGGCAAAGGACAGCCGGCTTTCTCTGCTCCTCGCCTTTCTCTACTACACCCTTGTCCCCACCCTGACAGGGGGACGAACGCTGGGGAAGCTCATCCTGAGGATGCGCATCGCGGGGACAGACGGGGCTCGCCCGAAATGGTATCAGTATGCCCTCCGCTGTGGCAGCCTGCTGGCCTATCTCTTCGCGTTGCCCCCGCTTCTGTCCCTTCCCACCTTTCTTGTCTGGTTTTTCTATCTGCTGTGGACAGCCATCCTGGCTGTCCGGCACCGGGAGCTGTTCTACGAGAGGCTGTCCCGGACGAAAAATGTGAGCACCGTGCCCTGTGAGGATCCGTAATCGGCAGGGCGGCATCTCCAGGCATTGGCCGCTCGCTGTCAGAGCAGCTCTCCCCTAGAACATGGGCTTCAGGCACCTCACGATCTGCTCCACCACCCGGACAAAGCTTTCCGTATCTACAGACGGATTGTTCAGATAGGCGTGGTAGGTCCCCTGGATGCAGTAGGACAGGAGAATATCCTTCTCCGGATCCCTCTCATACTCCGGGTATTTCCTGTAGATCACCTTCTTCAGCTCCCCCTCCAGCTGCACGCCAAACCGGCTCTGCTCCTTCCCTGAAAACAGGATTTTTATAAGAGAAATATTGGACAGAAAGGCAAGGCAGAGGGCCCTTGTAAACACGTCCGGATTCTCTGCGGAGTGTCCCTTCAGATCCGGGATGCTGCTCACAATGGAGGCCACGGTCTCCTTTTCCAGCGTCTCGGACAGGGCGTAAATGTCCGTGTAATGGGCATAAAAGGTTGATTTGTTGATGCAGGCCGCCGCGCACAGCTCCCTGACCCTGATCTTCTCCAGAGGCATCCTGGCCCGCAGCTCCATAAAGGCGTTTCGGATCGCCCTCTCCGTCTTTTCTATTCTTAAATCCATAATATCCTCCCATACCTGCCGCTTTTAACCGACCATTTTTCAAAAGGGTTGGTTTTCCGACATATTCGGTTTATTGTCGGTGGACATCCCTCTGTGACCTGTGATAATTATAGGATATAAAACGACTTGTGTCTATTATCTATGCGCATGATTTACGGAGGATAGCTATGGATTTTTATGGATTTTATACAGGGAAAATTTTTGACGCCTACGAATATCTGGGGGCCCACGCACAGAAGGACGGAACCACCTTCCGCACCTTTGCTCCCTCTGCCTCGCGGGTCTCCCTCATCGGGGAATTTAACGACTGGCAGGAGACGCCAATGGAGAAGGTACATGACGGAAATTTCTGGGAGGTTCACATGGAGAAGGCGCTGCCGGGCATGATGTACAAATACCGGATCTACGGCGGCGACGGCCGCTGCATCGACCACTGCGATCCCTACGGGTACGGCATGGAGCTGCGTCCCAACACCGCCTCCATCATTCGCAGCCGGGACAGCTTCCGTTTCCGGGATCAGGCCTGGATGAAGAAGCGGTCCGACTGTACGGACAAGCCTCTGAACATCTATGAGATCCACTTCGGCTCCTTCAGGAAGCCCTCCGGGGAGCCGGACGACTGGTATACCTATGAGCAGATGGCCGATATCCTGATCCCCTGGCTGAAAAAGACAGGCTACAATTATCTGGAGATCATGCCCCTGGCCGAATACCCCAGCGACGAGTCCTGGGGATATCAGGGAACCGGATTTTTCGCTCCCACCTCCCGGTACGGCACAGCCGACCAGCTCAAATACTTTGTCAACGCCTGCCATCAGAACGGCATCGGCGTGATCCTGGACTTTGTGCCAGTCCACTTTGCTGTTGACGACTATGCACTGGCCCACTATGACGGCACAGCCCTCTACGAGTATCCCCACTCCGCCGTGGGGCAGAGCGAGTGGGGAAGCTGCAATTTCATGCACTCCCGGGGAGAGGTCCGAAGCTTTCTCCAGTCAGCGGCCTTCTACTGGCTCTCCGAATTTCACATAGACGGTCTTCGGATGGATGCCATCAGCCGGGCCATCTACTGGCAGGGACAGCCGGAGCGGGGCGTGAACCAGAACGCGGTGGGATTTCTTAAGTACATGAACCAGGGACTGAAAAAGTTCTTCCCTGACGCCATCCTGTCGGCGGAGGACTCCACCTCCTTCCCGGACATCACGAAGCCGGCCGACCAGGGCGGCCTTGGCTTTGACTATAAGTGGGACATGGGCTGGATGAACGACACCCTGGACTACTTCCGCACAGATCCCGCCTCCAGGGTGCGGGATTACCACAGGCTCACCTTCTCCATGGCCTACTACGGTCAGGAGCGGTACCTTCTCCCCCTGTCGCACGACGAGGTGGTCCACGGGAAGGCCACCATCCTCCAGAAGATGTACGGGGACTACGACGGGAAATTCCCCCAGGCCAGAGCCTTCTACATGTACATGTATGCCCATCCCGGGAAAAAGCTGAACTTTATGGGAAATGAAATCGGACAGCTCCGGGAGTGGGACGAAAAGCGGGAGCAGGACTGGGATCTGCTGACCTATCCCATCCACGATGGCTTTTACCATTTCATGCGGGATCTGAACCACTTTTACCTGTCCTATGCCTCCCTCTGGGAGCTGGACTATGATGCAGAAGGCTTCCGGTGGCTGGACTGCCACGAGGAGGAGAAATGCGTCTACGCCTTTGAGCGCAGAAGCCAAAGGGAACGCCTTGTGGCCGTCTTCAATTTTTCCGATAAAGCCTGGGTGGATTTTGATCTGAAGGTGCCCGGAGCCAGGGAGCTAAAGCCTGCGTTTTCCAGCGATCTGGAACCATACGGGGGCTCCCGCCGGAAGCAGGAAACGCCCCTGGCGGAAGAGGATCACGTCTTCCGGATAGAACTGGAGGCCTACTCGGCACAGTATTTTCTGGTAAAATAGCACAGATCCGTGCACGAAAAGAGGGATGTCCTTCCTCCGGTACCTGAACGAGGTACGCGTCGCCCACGTCTACCAGGACCTGGTGAACACAGAGGAGCCCATCTCCTACATCATGGAAAAAAACGGATTTACCAATCAGAAGCTCTTCAACCGCACCTTCAGGGAGCTCTACGGGACGACGCCCTCGGCGGTGCGGAGAGGAGATAAAAAGTACAGCAAAAGGGGCTGCCATGATGGCATGCCCCTCTGTTACTTTATTACTTGTTCTCTTTTTTTCTTTTAGCGCTGACTGCAATAACCACAAGCGCAGCTACCATAACTGTCATTACCGCAATTGCGGATTGGGTGTCACCTGTTCTCACAGCTTTAGCTCCTTTTTGATCAGAAGCTGTTTCCGCTCCATTTCCGGAAGACGAAGACTGTCCATCTCCACTGCCTCCACCCGGTTTCTGCTCCGGCTGTTCTTCAAACACAATCTGTGCTCCTTCCAGCACGATATTTTTTAAACGCTCATAGCAGTCTTTGTCAGTTACAATGAGTTTTACGATCACACCGTTATCGGCAAATGCATCCTCTTCAATAATAGTCACCCCATCCGGAATGTTGATCGACGTCAGGGCATTTCCAGCAAAAGCTCCCTCGCCGATCTTCTGGAGTTTTTCCGGAAGTACAACCCCTGTAATTCCACATCCTTTAAATGCCCCAGGTGCGATTTCTGCCACATCAGTTCCTTCCGGTGTCTGCGACGGGATCACCATATAAGGATATACATGCAACACTTCTCTTCCTTTATCTGTCAGGCCAGTAACAGTTGTCCCCTCATAAGTAAAACAGTCTGTTCCCCATTGTCCCTGATATACAATGCGGTGAGAACCTGAGTTTCCAAATTTTAGATGTTCCGGATTCATTGTATAGCACACTACGATATGGTCTCCATTGGTACCACTGTTCCCGTAAAATGGTTCTTCCCCCATTTCCTTGAGGCTGGATGGGAGCTGCACGCTCTCCAGATATCCTTCCTTAAACGCATATTTCCCAATCTTCTCAACCCCCTCTTCCAGAGTAAGGTTCCTCAAAGTGATAGCCTTGAAAGTTCCCTCGAAAGCAGACTCTCCGATTTCCTTGACACTTCCAGGAACTGTCAGCTCTGTCAAATGGTGAAGATGGAAAGCCCTTCTTCCTATCTTTTCCACGGAAGCCGGAATCTCCAGACTTGTCAGACGTGCGCCCGCAAAGGCCATTTCACCGATTTCTGTTACTGTATCCGGAATCGTCACCTGCTCCAGACGAATATTCATCGAAAAGGCTCCCTGCGGTATTACGGTGACATTCCTTGATAACGTAAGATCTATGATATTATTCTCGGAAAAGGCACCCGCTCCCAAAGCAGTCACCGTATCTGGGATAACAACTTTTGTCAGTTTATTTCCATGGAACGCACTTTCTCCAATGTCTGTAACAGCAGCGCCAAATCCCATTTCCACAAAATTGTTGTATTCAAAGGCCTTCTTTCCAATCTTTGTGACAGTCTCTGGAATTGACACTGTCTCCATCCCGTTTGGCGAATAAACACTGTCTTTCAGCTGCTCAATCTCATCATCCGGGATTTTGAACGCATTTTCTCCTATCTCTGTCACAGCCTCTCCTGTCTCAGGATTTATCTCTGGAAGTACAAGATTTTTTACTTCTTTTCTCGTCACATTTCCTTTGTCTGACCAACCTGTCAGCACAGATCCGTCAAATGTAAAGTCATCATAGGACCACCCTGTGCCGATCAGATTACTGTATACTACTTTATGTCCTTCGCTCTCCGGGATGAATGTATCTGTCTTCTGCAAATGTGCCGGATTCTTCGAGTACAGGATAACCTGTCCCGCTGCTCCGTCCTGGAAAGTATTCTCAGCAAGAGAAACCAACGTAGAGGGAATTTCCACAGTTGTCAGCGCACATTTTCGAAAAGCGGTTCTTCCGATTTCTTCCAGGCCCTCTCCTAAAACCAGCGTCTTAAGGGAGGAAGGTGACTGCTCAGAATATTGTGAAAATGCGCTGGATCCAATACTCTTTACGCTTCCAGGTATTGTAAGTTCTGTCAGCCGATTCGTTGCAAAAGCATTTGCACCGATTTCTGTCACTGTGTTTGGAATCACCAGAGATTCCACCGGTGCCCCGTTAAATGCCATTCTCCCAATTTCTGTGACTCCTTCCGGAATGCTGACTTCTTTTACCGCAGTCATCGCAAACACGGACTGTTCAATCTGTGTCATATTTTTAGAAAGAGTCACTTTTTCCAGATCAGTGCATGTTGCAAAAGCACCTGCCCCTACTTCTGTCACACTGTCAGGCAAAACTATTTCTGTCAAGCCAGATGCCCGGAAAGCTGCACTTCCAATTGTTGTCAGTGTAGATGGCAAATCCAGTTTCGTCATAGTATTCTGCGCAAATGCACTATTTCCGATTACCTGCAGCCGCGACGGAAGCGTCACGTTTTCGAAGGTCTCTCCTTCTGCTCCAAAGGTTCCATAAGCTCCTCCGTTTCCAATCTCCGTCACATATTCTCCGTTCGGCGTCAGATCCGGTATTCTCAGGTTCTGGTCCACTGTACGCTTGGCCTGTCCAGCCTCGGAGAGTCCGGTAACTTTTGTACCCTCGTAAGTGAAATGGATCGTGTTCCAGGGCTGTTCAGCCGGATCCTGTACACCAATTACCAGTTTCTGTACATTGGATTTGTTCCCCGTATTGTCAATGTGGGCGATCTGAGCCTCTGAATTCAGTACCTCATCCCCATACATATAGACGATACCGCCCTTCTTCTCCGCAGATGAGCCCTCAGTCACTGGCTCTTTTCCTGTATTCTGTAAAAAGGCCCATTTATTGACTTTTTCCGTCCTGTCAGGAAGTGCAACGGATACAATCTGATTGATTGCAAATGCCTGCGCATCTATATTCATCTTAAAATCGCATGTCGCAGGGAAGTCCACTATTGTAATCTGATTCTGAATAAAGGCTCCCTGCTCAATCCACCAGACAGTCTCTGGCAACGTCACATGTGTCAGTTCATTTTTGGCAAATGCCTGTCTCCCGACAAGGAGAACGCCTTCCGGCAGTGTTATCTCTTTCAATCCCTGGCCGTAGAAAGCCATACCCATAATCAGAAAGTTTCCTCTTTCATTCTTATCGGACAGCCGGCCCTCATATGCAGCTTTTACATTCTGTGGGAATGTAACAGAAGCAATCTTCTGCGGCATAGTATCCGCATCATATTTAAATGCATTGTCAGCTATAGCAGTCACCTGCCGTCCCTCCGGATCTTTTTCCGGAATGATAAGTTCCGGGTTTCGTCCCAGTTTCTTCAGGCCATTTTCTGTGAAGCCGGTCACTCCCCAGCCGGATACCTCCACCTCTTCTGTCATGGCCACATCATACAGCTTCTTCGGAGTAACCTCTCCATATGTAAAATCATAAGCACTCCACACCGTGTCGGACGGGTCATCCCTGAGAACAAACTTGTGATATTCTGAATCCGGGAAATTCGTCTTATCCGAAATCTGTGACTCATTCACATAGACCAAAGTCACCATTGCCTGCGTGGAGTCCGAATACTCTCTCGTAAACACATTCGCGGGAAAGGCCTTCACTGTCTCCGGAAGATCCAGGATCTCTACGATCTTATTCCTGAACGCATAGGAGCCTATCTTTTCCAGGCCCTCCGGAAGAGTGACTGTACACACAGTATCTTTCAAATAGTTTTTTGTAGAGAAAGCATAGTTTCCAATTTCCTTAACCGTAGACGGGATATTAATCTGAGTAAAATTGTTACCGGCAAATGCATTGTTCCCGATGACGGTAATTCCTTCAGGTATCTCAATCTGTGTAAGTCCAGCCATCCACTCGTCTGCCGTGCTACATCCGAATGCGCCGGCTGGTATCTCTGTCAAGCCTCTGGAAAGGATGATCTGCTCCAGCTGAGGATTAGTGCCAAATGCACCTCCTCCCAATGTCACTACGCTGTCTGGAAGAATTACACTGGTCAGTTTATTTCTCTGAAATGCGGCAATACCGATTTCTTTTAAGGTCAGCGGAAATTCTATTCTCTGGATACCGCTGTTGCAAAAAGCCCTGTTGCCAATGCGTTCCAAATAGCAAGGAAGTACTACGGATTCAAACTGCTCGCCTTCTGCTGCGAAGAGTCCCGTATCATTTGTGGTATCTGCCAGCTCTGTTATATACTCTCCTGATGCATTCCTGTCAGGGAGAACAAGATTTTTATTCACCGCTCTCTTCCCTACTCCTGAAGGTGACAGTCCTGTAATCGTTGTCCCTTCAATAGTGAAATCATCAAGGCTCCATGTCTGGTTCGCATTTGGGTCTTCCCCTACGATCAGACGCTGATGATAGGACTTCTGGGAGGGTGCTGTCCTGTCAATATGGTGTATTCTTTCCATATTCACAAGATTCGGATTGTCCGTGTACATATACACAACGCCGCCAAACTTGGCCCCTTCATTTTCAGGCGCATCCGCCGGGCAGTCTTCCATACCCGGATTCCAGTAGAACGCTCTCTTATCTACTACCTCCGTATAGTCGGGCAGACGTACAGATTGAATATTGTTCTGGGCGAATGCCATGGCATGAATCTGTAACTGAAAATCACATGTCTTTGGAAAACCAACCGTTGTAAGCTGATTCTTAGCAAACGACTGATTTTCAATCCACCAGATCGTGTGAGGCAATGTCACACTCTTCAGCTGATTGCTTGAAAATGCCATGGACATAACTGCGATCACACCTTCAGGGAGATACACCGAGGTGAGGTTATTTCCATAAAACGCAGACGATCCGATGACAAAATTTCCCCGTCTGGTCACCACATGAGTGACCGTATCATTGTAATCCACCATCATACCTGTAGGAAATTCTACCGTTTCAAGTCCCATATTCTTAAACGCATTGCTGGCAACTCCTACGAGAGTCTCCCCATTATCGTCCGTAGATGGAAGCACAAGATTTTTATTTGTTTTTACTTTTTCCTCGCCATATTCGGAGAAGCCGGCAATGGCCCGGCCTTTAATTGTAAATTCTCTTGTGTAATCACATCCATTTAACGTCTGTTCCATTGTTGTGTAAGTAAAGTCTTCTGTTGTCCATACGCTATTTTCAACATTCGTATCCGCCTGAACTGTTTCATTAGCGCTTTGTTTCTCAACTGTCTTCCCTTTATTTCCTAAAATAACTTCCGGCTGTTCTGTATCATCACCTGATTCCTCTGCCTTTGTGTCTTCTTCTGGCTGACCCGAATTATCTACAGTCATCTCCTCTTCAGGCGTATTATCCTCAATATCAGTACTATTTGGCTCATCTTCTAATATCTCATTGGCATCCGTCGTCTCCAATATGTTATCAGAAGACAGCGTCGTTTCCTCTCCTGGAATATCAGCTGCAAATGCCGGCATCGCCATAGATATCGACAAAATCACGGCTAAAATCCCACCTGCTAGTTTTTTTCTTTTCATTTAATTTCCTCCTAATGACCCATCAATAAAAATTCTGAATTTTTATCATTTCCCCCTCTCCAACGAAAAAATTTACGCTTTATTTTCAGAATTTCTTAGTTTGAGAATACCAGATATTCAGATAAGTTTGAAATCTTTCATTTCTATAAGTAATTCTTATTTATTTCTTTTTTCTATAAATATTTTCTCAAAAAAGAAAAACCATTTTAATTTGGTCCGGCTCTAAAAAGTACGGCCGTTTACAAAAAAATCTTCGTCAACTTCCGCTTATAGCCGGGTGCCACAAAACGGAAATCGACGAAGATTTATCCTTACATTATTTTGTTTTCTTGACTATACGCCGAACCATTCTTCCTACGCGCCTGAATGGTTCCGTATATCTCCAGCTGCTTGAATTCCGGTATTGATCTATCAGATATTCCTGCATGTTTACTTTTTCCTGATAAGCAGCCAGCTGCCTCTTTGCCTCGGATATTTTCTGTTCCAATATAAAATCTGTATACCAGTGGCCCCGATTCCAGGAATAAATTTCCTGCAAGGTAAGATCAAAATGCCTCTCCAGGACTTCAACAGCCCCCTCTATTTTCAAAACTTCCTCTAACTTATTTATGCCTGGAAGCCTCATTTCTGGGGAGTCATCTATGCAGTGCATTAAAAGAAACGCTTTTTCAAATTCCAGTTCAAGATGAGATGAAGAAGTTTTCTTCTGAAATTCCGATTTAAAGAACAGCAGCATCTGTTCGTCGCTCAGGCGATCTATCATCTGCTTTCGGATCAGCATCTGCTCGTTAAAAGAGCGGATCAAGTTCTTTTCTGTCGCGCTGCTTACCTGTTCCTGCTTATTTATATCCCACCGGAACCGTATCAGTTTTTCCGGCAGAACATATATAGGATGTTCAGTGACAATACGCACCCAGAGATCAAAATCAGCAAGCTGGCAGTACATCAGGTTAAAACCACCCACCTCATCCATGACTTTTTTTCGTACAAGTGCAGATGGATGGCACACACAGTTCCCCTTATGCAGAAAAAAATGCATCCAGTCTTTCTGATCTTCATAATGGTTTTCAAACAGTTTTTCCATGGGTAGACACCGCTCAGACAGATCATTCCCCTCATTGTCGATTAAAGTAACTTCTGTAAAACAAGCGCCAGCCTCTGTATGCTCCTCCATAAACCTCATCTGTTTTTCCAGTTTGTCCGGCAGCCATTCATCATCACTGTTCTGGAATGCCACGTAATCGCCTCTGCAATTCTGAAGGCCATAATTGGCGGCATAACAGTAAAAACGATTTTTATCCATCTTTATATAGCGGATCCTTGGATCCGGATAGAAAGCCACGAGTTGCTCCGTGTTGTCCGTCGATCCGTCATCCACAATGATCAGTTCCCACTCTGTATATGTCTGCGCTATCACACTGTCGATCGCACGCTTCAGATATTGTTCTCTGTTATATGTACACATCAATATACTGACCATTTTGCCTACTCCACTTCTCCAACTACCGACCAGCGCCAGAAAGACTGGTCATAATTCCATGTGTTCTCGTATCCACACATTTCAAGGACCAGTTGGGTGTACGCTGAACGAATGCCCCCTGTGCAGTACGTAACAACCTTATCATCCTTATCTACACCGGCACTCTCAAACATTTCGATCAGCTCTTGATTGGGCTTCAGTGTCCCGTCTTCCTGAAACAGATCTGTATACCGGACATGGATGGCTCCCGGAAGATGGCCGCCCTGTGCCTCATTGTACAGAATTGCGCCATTATATTCCTCGTCTGTCCTCACATCCACGATTGTATAATCATCATAGTTTTCCTGCAGCTCCTCTGTTGTCATTACATGTGTGTTGTCAATTTTGTCAACTGTAACTTCTCCTGGCTCGGCGCCGGAGGCGAACAGCTGTGTCTCTGCTCCCGCAGCTTTTGCCGCTGCATAACCCCCGTCTATCATTTTGACGTCCGCAAAGCCTGCTGCCAGAAATTCCCACACGAGGCGGGCATCATCCCCCCATCCGTCCACAGTATCGGCAAATACAATGATCTCTTTATCTTTTGTGATCCCAAGCTCTCCCAATCTTTTCTCCAGATCATCCGGCGCAGGAATCTTTCCCCAGCCCGCATCACCGGCCTGTCCCTCCTGACACGTACAGAGATCCTGCCAGGTCGTGGCTATAGCACCTTTCAGTGTGCCAAGGACTGCCTTCTGCCACCCTCTCGCATCGATAAAGAGGGCGTCTTCTGCACCTATTCGATCTTTAGCATAATCACCGGTAACCACATATTCTCCATGAAAATGTCCGTCGTCAGGTATGGTTTCTTCCTCTTCCACCTTATCCTCTTCCTGTTTATACTGCACATCATCATCTATTTTGTCAGTCACAGCCGGAACAGGATCGTCTGCATCGTTCCCACTACAGCCCGTTATCACAGCCAATACCGCCGTCAAACATAATACCAAAACTTTTTTTCTAAAACTCACTATTATTCCTCTCTCCCTCAACACCCTGTCTGCATATTTGCAACGCACTCCTTCTATGACAATACTTTTCATACAGACTATACTTGATGGTCTATAAATTTCTCAATCCTGTTTAGAAACTCCCAACTTAAGTACTGTTCTAGTTTTTCATACGTAGACCGGTTAAAGATTTCTTTATCCGGCTGCTGGTATTCTATCCATGCCATGGCACACCAGGTTATCCCTCTCAGGCATGTGACAGGGACATATACCATTGTTCTTTCTTTCAGACCCTCCGTGTTAAATCTGCCATCTACATATTTTATATATTCACCGATAAAGTCCTTCATTTCCTGCACAGTGAGGATCACATCCGTCTTCCAGAATGTGGTCGTGGGAGCCAGAAAATGTCCAAGATCCTGGGCCGGTTCACCGTATAACGGCTTTTCCCAGTCGATCAGATAGTTGTCCTTTTCCTCTCCGTTAATAAGAAAGTTTGTTGAATTCAGTTCTGTGTTGATACAGCAGCGATATGCCGGCTTATCCAGGCTGTCTGCCTTTTCCCATACCTTGTCCAGCATTTCACGGATCTTTGCAGCTTTCTGCCGGTCTGCCAGCAAGGAGCCCTCATATTTTGCAAACATTTCCTCACATTCTTCCAGTATGGCGCGGAGCTGGTTCAGCGGTGCGATCAGATGCGTATCTTCCGGCACGGATACACTGTGGATATCTGCAAGGCACTGTGCGGCGAAGACATTTTCTGTGCGGTAATCCAGGACATGTCCCGGGAGATATTCCATCACCATCACACCGTACGGTATATGCTTCAAAGATCCATCTACATACAATGGCTTTGGCGTACGTCCGGATCTTTCAAGCAGTTTCAGTGCTCGGTACTCGTACTCTATCTGATCATCCAAATGCATCTGGCTGCCAAAATTGACCCGAAATAAAAGTTTCTTGCCTGTCAGAGGATGGGTAAACAGATAGTTTCTGTTGTATTCTCCCTGTGCCAGCATGGTGTATTCCTCTGTTATATCTGCCGGAAGACCCAGCGCCTGTCTGTATGTGGGAAGCCCGGCATAGGCTATTAACTGTTCCATTTCATTCATAACATATTCCTCTTTCTGCAGGTCACTTATCTGATATCCTTGTACATCTTGGCAATTGTCTGTACAGGGATCTTGTCACGGTACATTTTTCGCATCCGGTTCATTTTCCACATCAGTTTCAGTTTAGGAATAGTTCCCTTTGGAAATCTCCGGTCAGATGTGTAGATCCTTTTTCTTGTCATCCCAAGACGTATCCCTTTCTCTTTCAGTGTCAGAGAGAACTGATAATCCTCCATGATCGGCATTTCAGGAAACATTCCAATATCAAAGAACAGCTTTCTGTCAACAAATATACCCTGATCCCCGAACATGACTTTTCTGTCCTTTACCCGGTGATTGGATATGATCCGGCACGTAAACATGAAAAAATTCCGGGAATGAAAAGCAATCCCAAAGCATCCTGCCCGGTGATCTCTCATGACCTCCCGTATCTGGGCCAGAGGATGCGCCGGGAGCTCGCTGTCACAGTGAAGGAAAAAAAGGACATCACCGTGACTTGCTTTCGCACCGGCATTCATTTGAGCCGCACGGCTTTTTGGAGCATGTAATAATGTGAAATCATTTGAGATCTTATCCAGAGTATGGTCAGTACTGCCTCCGTCTACCAAAATAATCTCACACTTGCCCTTCAGTTCCCTGAGCTGATCCTGCAGGTATCCTATCGTCTTCTCTTCATTATACACAGGCACGATAATGGAAATGCGGCTGTTAGACGCAAGATATTTCCCTGTCTTTGATCCTTTCAGGAAATCATCTGCACGCATACGATCCCTATACCCCTGAAGGTCAGCCGGTGTGTCCATATCCTGCAATTCAGCCGTGTAGCCGATAGAAACCCCGAGACTTCGAAGTCTGCAAAGGGTTTCCTCAAATACTGTACTGACACCATATTGTTCCAATCCAAAAGCTTCTTTCCACGGCTTTTTCATGCCGATCAGGTAATAGCCGCCATCTTTTGTTTTCCCAAATACAATATCATGTTCTACAAGCAGATCAAACGCCCAGATCATGTGCTCAGCTCTGAGCTCCGGGACATCGGTACCGATCAAGATACAGCTTTTGTATCCCTTCTCAAGCACTTTTTCTATAGCGTGGTACATTCTCTGCCCCAATGTATCCCCCTGCTGTGGAAAGTATTCTGCATCTCTGCCGAAAATATCCCGCAGTATCCCTGTTTTCTGTTCATCCTCTGGTGTATAATTCACATACACATCCTCTCTGCACGCCTGACAGGCTTCACATATATCCTGCAGAAAGTAAGTGTGCAACCTGGCACACTCTTTCCCGGACAATGCCGGCATCATACGCGTCTTTGTCTTTCCCGGCAGGGGCACACGTGTGAACACAATAATCGCTCTATCCATTTACAGAACCTTCTCCAGCGCCTCTATAGCAGCTTCCACAACCCCCGGACAGAAGTCAAGCAGGAGCCCTTCCTCCATCACCTTCTCGAGTTCCCCTGGTTTTCCCAGATCATACCCCAAAAGTTCCCGGCACATGCAGGAGGGATATTTCTGCTGAAAATAAGCCTTAAATTCTGCTGTTTTCTGCATCATAATGTTCTTCTGATCCATGTCGTCTTCCTTGCAATGACCATATTTCATTCCAAGAACCATCAAAGCTCCCGTAACTGCCCCGCAGGTTTCCCCGCACATCATCCCACCTCCGAAGCAGGCAGATACTTTTCTTGCCTCTTCTTCTGTCATTCCCATTTCTTCTGCAAATGCCCCGGCGACCACCTGTGAACAGTCTATTCCCTTTATAAACAACTCCCTGATCTCTTCTTGTTTCATTGTATCCTCCCTTACTCTGTTGCTCCGCCACAGCTGGATCCCTGCCCTGCTGTACATCCGTAGCAGTGATTTGCAAGACATATCTTCCGCTTTTTATAGGGTTTACCCACCATGTCAAAAATCGTTTCTCCTGTCAGGACAGGCAGGTCTGCGGCCTGATTAAAATCACAGTCGTACACTTTTCCGTCATATCTCACTGAAATCTGGAACCGGCACATAAGCCCCGGAAGAGTAGCTGTATTAAACGCATCAGAAAGCTTTTTCATATAACTTTCCAAATTTCCGCTTCTCTTCAAAAAGGTCTCAAAACGTCCCATAGGATTATTGGTGATCGTAAAGAGACTATTGAACACAATACCGTAGTCCTTCCACAATTTCATTTTATACTCTTTTTCCATAGCATCCTGTGCCGGCGGGAAAAATGCTCCGGCAGGATTATACACCATGTTCAGCACCAGATCCTCTTCTTTTCCATAGCCCAGCTTGTTGAGTTCCCGAATCACCTCTATAGCAGTCTCAAATGTGCCGTCTCCTCTGACCCTGTTCATCTCCTTGGCCCTGTAATAGGGGAGGGAGCAGACTACCTCCACTTTATGATCTGCATAAAATTTCGGCAGATGTCTATACTTCTCTTCTTTTAAAATAACAAGGTTAGTACGGACAATCACATGACTGCATATTTTACAGGACTCCTCCACAAGCCATTCAAAGTCCGGGTTCATCTCAGGTGCTCCTCCGGTTATGTCGATAGTGGACACCTGCTGCTCCCTGCAGACTGCAAGGCAGGCCTCCATGACTTTTCGGGGCATGATTTCTGTTCTGCCCGGTCCCGCCTCTACGTGACAGTGTTTACAGGCAAGGTTACACAGTCTGCCCACATTAATCTGCATAACATCCAACTTATCTGTTGTATATTTATATTCCTCCGATGTAATCCTGTCCTCAAAATCAGGAATACACTTTAATCCTCTTAAATCTTCCAATGCCTGACTCATATTTTTACAGCTCCAGTTTCTTTACAATATTTTTCATTTGCACACCATGCACCAGTGTAGCTCCCCCTCTGATCGCAGCCGCTACATGAACAGCTTCTATCATCTGCTCTTCGCTGACTCCCTTATTCAGGCAGTCGTTTGTATAAGAGTCTATACAGTAAGGGCACTGCACCGCATGTGCTACAGCCAGTGCGATCAAAGCTTTCTCTCTTGCGGTCAGAGCTCCCTCTGCAAACACAGCTCCATAATAGTCAAAAAATTTCTCTGCCAACTGGGGAGCCTCCTCGCCAATCGTACCAAATTTTGCAAGATCCTCCGGGTTGTAATAAGTTTCCATTACTCATTTCCTCCTTTTTTCTTTTGTCTATCCATATATATTTTTCTGATCATAACAATCAGAGCTGATAGAGCAAACAATATCATTAAAGCTGTCACAAACATTTGTGCACCGCCTGTCAACATTCCTCCCACATAGGAATAAACAATCGTTGCAGGCAACTGTCCAATACCTGTCGCGATAAAAAAAGATCCAAAAGACATGGATGTAAGCCCCGCCGCATAGCTTACGATATCAAATGATACAAATGGAAGTAAACGGCATACAAGGACTGTATTTTTCCCATATTTCTCAAAAAACTCATCTATTTGTTTCAATCCGGCTTTACTTGTCAGCCGTTCCACCACATCTCTCCCAAGTATCTTTGCAATACAAAAGCATACAGCTGCTCCTGCCATAGCACTGGTCCAGGATAAAATAGCGCCCTGCCACCAACCGAACAGATTGGCATTGGCAAAAGTCAACAAAAAGGCCGGCAGAGGCGCTGCCACGGACTGAAATATCATCAGAAGAAAGGAAATGAGCGCAGCATATGCACCATATGATGCCACAAAATCCTTTACAACTCCAAAATCGCCACTCGCAAACATCTTAAAGACTTTATTCATATTCTCATTGACTGCCGGTATCAGATAATAGCATGCAACAGCAGCCGCTGCGCATAACAGTAAGATAACTTTTTTCATCCAGCTATTTTTCTTTTTTTCCATACGCTCCTCCCTGCCAGTACTTTGTCTTCATTCGATTTATCATTGATTTTGCAGTATCTGGTTTCTCAGTAATTCCCAGGATTTTCAGGAGAATGTGATCAGCCTGATCGAAGCCTTTTCTTGCAAAGCTTCCCGAGCAGGAAGCGCAGTATGTACATACATTTCCTCCCGTTGCTGCCGCTTTTACCATTTCCATCGACAGATCCGCCTCCTTCTGTCCGGCACATCCCCCCAGTCCGCAGCACTGACTCTCTGTGATAATTTCCGGCTCTTCTTCTAAAAACGGGCGGATCGTACCTAGGATTTTCTCCGTGCCCCGATCCGGACACGGCGGAAAGATCCTGATTTTTTCCTTGATCTTTTCTCCGATCCCTAGTTCCCTCAGCTTGTCATAGATCATAACAACTTTTATATTTAGTCTCCCATTCAAATAGGCATAACAGTTTGGGCAGACCATAATAAGCTCATCCACATGCATAGCCTGCAGTTTTCGATCTATTCGGTTTACAATCTTCTGCGCATCTTCTTCCATCCCCAATTCTGCCACTGGTTTCCCGCAACAGTCAAAGACTATCCCAATCTCATCCTTTTCCCACAAAAGATCCGCAAGCAATCTTGTCGTTTCAGGATAAAAGGACGGAAAATTGCACCCTGGAAAAAGAACTCTTTTATATCTCCCATTCCGGTAATTCTGAAACATATAATCCTTTTTCTCTTTTATGAGCATCGCATAGCCTTTTTCTTTTACTCTTCCCTTATTTTCCCTTACCTGACTGCGTCTGAGATTTAATATGATCTCTCTGCCGTCTATCCCTTTTGGACATACCTGTGTACATTTTCCACAGAGGAAACAATGGTATGCCAATGGTTCTATCTTATGGATATCCCCAATGTCCATCTGATACTTTTCCAAAAACCGACAGCTTTTCTGACAAAGATGGCAGTGCACGCAGGCAGAGGGATCCGCGGTCTTCTTATTCTGACTCATCTGTCTTCTCCTGTATATATTTTTTCTTCAAAACCATTCCCACAAGGATCACCACCACCGCAATGGCCACCGCGATGCCTATGTAGAGCAGACGGTTCTCGGCGTCCGCCAGGCCGGCTGTCCCGATGGTGTACATAGCCGTCCCGGGGATCATGAACACAAAGGATCCCACCGTGTAGGTGGCAAAGCTGATGTCTGTCACACCGTAGGCAAAGTTCTGGAGATTGTAGGGAAAGACCGGCACAAGCCTGGTGATCATGAGGATAAAGATCTGGTTCTTCCCGGACTCGTCAAAGAGCCATTTTTTCAGATACCTGTTCTTCATAGCCGCGGGCCTTATGCTGTCCCGCAAGAAAAATCTTCCCGCCAGAAAGGCAAGCACTGCCCCGGCTGTGGCGGACAGGGCGCACAGCACCGTGCCAAGCGCCGGTCCGAACAAAAGACCTGCCAGTATGGCAAAGGTAACGCCGGGGAGGGCCAGGACCACGCTGCCAATCACCGTCACCGCCATGTAAATGGCGATGGCCCCCGCCAGATTGTCCTGTATCATGGTCTCCAAAAAGGCCAGGTTGTCCGTGTCCCCCAGGTAGGAGGACCACCCGAATATGTGGTTGAGGATCAGAACCAGAACCACCAGCCCCACAAAAATCCAAAGCTTTTTATTTTTCACCTTGCTCTCCCTCTGCTCTCCTCTTTGATATCAGCACGGCAATGCCTGTCTTGAGGATCTGGATCATCGTCGCCACAAGGAACAGGATGCTGATAAAATAGTAGTCTGTCATGACGTCCGTGGAGCATCCCAGTGTGTAACCCCCATACAGCGCCGTCAATGCGATCATGAGGGCCGTCATAGCCCCTGCCAGCAGGGTGGTCTCCCTGCGCTTTTTCAGGAAGAAGAGAAGGATCAGGACTGTCAGCAGGGCCGCCGCTACCACGCAGGCCAGCTTCAGCGCCTCCACCGGGTAGTCCCTCTCCCAGGACATGTTCTTGTAATTCAGATACCTGACCATCCCCAGCTTCCGCCTTGCGAAATAATGTATGATCCAGGCGCCTGCATAGGCCCCGATCTCCAGGATCAGCGCCAGGATATATGCTATCTTTTTCATTGTCTCCTCCAGCTTTTGTCAGGATGCTTTTCGAGAGAAAAAGCGCTGCCGTCAGGTTAAACGGCAGCGCTTTTTGCATCCTGCTTATCATTCGGCAGATTATAATCCGTCAGCTCCTTATTTAGCAGCTTTATCTGTCGGCAGCTCGCCTACTGTCGTGTGCACACAGTCATCGCTTGCAGGGTCGCCTACCTGTACCGGATAATCGTCATGCATCTGCCACTCGTACCATCCGCCGTCATATACGGAAATGTTGTCGTATCCATTCTCGTACAGGACAAGGAAGGGAACGCTTGCTCTCCAGCCTGTGCCGCAGTAGAAGGAAAGCTCATTGTCCAGTGTGAAGTCACAGTCTGCCCACACTTTCTCAAAGCCTGCCAGATCCTTTACTGTTCCGTCATCGTTGAGGAACTGGTTTACATCGGAGGAGGAGTCTGAGCCCTTGCCCCACACGGCGCCCTCCGGCTCACCTGCCCTGTCAATGTAGTTGTATCCGCTTGTCTCGCCAAGCCACTCTTCCTCGCTGCGGATGCTGACAAGCTTAAAGTTGTCATCTGTCTCCAGCTTCTCTTTCGCATCTACTATATCCAGACGGTACTCCGGATGCGCGGGGGCCTCTACGCCGAAGTCATCTGCGGCCTCGCCCTCGTTCACATCTGTCTCTGTATCATAGCCCGCAGCCTTCCAGGCGTCAATTCCGCCGTTGATAACCTTGACATCCTCAACACCTGCCCAGAGGTAGGCAAATGCCTGTCTGGCTGTACCGCTGACGTCCGCTCCGTAGAGAACTACCTTTGTGTCCTTTGTGATGCCGTGGCTGAGTATGTTGTCCACTACCTCGTCCGCTGCCAGAAGGTTGTATGCACCCTCCTCGCTTCCTGTGGCGTCCTCCACCTCGCAGTTATCTACATAGATAGCTCCCGGGACATGTCCCTCATTGTAGGACGCGCAGTCTGCCACGTCGCCGTAGCCTACCTCCGCGATCAGGATATCCTCATATCCCTCCTGGTCACCGTTCAGTGCGCTCTGTACCCACTGGGGAGTTACATACACGGTTCTCGTCTCCACCGGCTCTGCTTCCACATTCTCTGCTGACTCATCTGTCGTCTCGTCTGTGGACTCCTGAGTGGTATCCTCCTTCGTGGATGACTCTGAGCCGCATCCGGCCAGCATAGCTGTTGTCATGGCCATACATAAAAGTGCCGCTAACACTCTCTTCTTCATAATACTATATACCTCCTTATGACTGTAGTATGTCCTCCATTATTATAGCCATTCATACCTGGCCCGTCCAATCGATAAGAAGTATATATAAACAAATTTATAGATAATATCTATATCCATCCGCGCGCCTTACAGCATCTCGATAAAGGCTGCAATACGGGTGTTCAGCTGTCCGATATCTGCCTGGGAGTAATCCGTCTCCACATTGATATAGGGGATGCCCTTCTCCTCATTGACAAATTTGCGGATGGCAAAGGATTCCACATTGTAGGTGTGGCACGCCTGGAGAGTCATCTCCACCACGCCGTCCACCTTGTACTCGTCGATCAGCCTTCCCAGGAGCTCAAAGCGGTTCTTGTCCGGTGTCATGACGGAGCATCCGATATTAAGATACCTCTCCGCCAGAGCCTGGTATACATCCGGCTCCTCCTCGTCCACCAGCTTGTCGATGGATTTGGCTCCGCTGCAGTTCTCAAAGGTGACTACAACTCCGCCGTTGTTCTCCACCGCGTCGATGATCTTCTCCGTGGCGCCGCCCACCGGGCAACCGGTGATGAGGATGCGGGGCTTCTTCTCCAGCATTTTCCCCTCCGCGTACTCCTTATTGATCTTCTCAACCAGGGCGTCTACCTCTCCCGGGATGGCCTTCCTGTCAAATTTGAAGGTGCTTCCGTACAGGACCTTGAAGAGATCGTGGCCTGTGATGGGAGCCGGGTCATTGCGCATCACTTCGTAGAGGTGCTTCAGGGATGTCCTGACCTGGTTGTTGACCCGGATGGCCTCCCGGATGTCGTCCTCTGTGATGGTAACGTCGAATTTCTTCTCCAGGTATTCCTTAAAGCGGATGATCTCCCCTTTCCAAAGCTGCAGAGCCTCCGGTCTCTGGGTGTTGGGCAGCTCCATGATAAATACATCCTTAAACTGGGACATATATTCATACATCTTCTTCTTTCCGTCGCAGGTCGTCTCACCCACAACCACGTCAGAGAAATAGAAGAAGGGACATTTGTCTGTCTTGGCAAACCCGTAGCTGGACTTGATAAGAGGGCACAGGTTCTTGGGCAGATCCCTCTCCGCGTCCGCTATGGTCTCATCGGAGGTGGAGCACAGAGACACTGTGGCGGCCCCCAAGGCCATGGCAATCTCCTGGGGGAAATAAGTACAGTAAGATCCCACAACGGGGACTCCCTGCTCCTTCAGCTTTTTCACCCCGAGGAAAGAGTTTTTCCTCTGTTCTGCAAATTCTTCAAATACTTCTGGTAAATCTTTGATCAGTTCCATTTTGTTTTATTTCTCCTTCCGTCTCTTTGTCTTCTCCTCCGCCAGCAGGGCCGCCCCCAGGGCGCCCGCATATCTGCCTCTGTCTGTGGGGGACACGGTCTTTCCAATCTTTTCGGACAGGATCTTTGTAAAATACCGGCTGTCCGAGAGCCCGCCCGTCAGGATGATCTGGTCCGGCAGATTCTTTCTCATAGCCAGCTGGGCCACCTTGGCCGCCACAGAGTCCACCACCCCGGCGGCAATGTCCTCCCGCCTGCGGCCTTCACCGATATAGTTGATGACCTCGGACTCGGCGAACACCGTGCACAGGGAGCTGATGGACAGGGTCTGTCCCGCCTCCGCCATGTCGAACAGCTCGCCCAGATCCACTCCCAGCCGGTTGGCCATGATCTCCAGGAACTTCCCGGTTCCCGCGGAGCACTTGTCGTTCATGAGGAAGTCCTGGACCGCGCCGTGGCTGATGAGGATCACCTTGGTGTCCTGTCCTCCCACGTCGATGACCGCGCAGTCATCGCTTCCCATCTCACGGCCTCCCCTGGCGTGGCAGGTAATCTCTGTGATGACGTAGTCGGCGTACTCCACCGCCACGCGCCCGTAGCCGGTAGCCACCACTTTAGCCGACTCATCCGACACGTCAACGCCCTCCTGCCCAAGCCGATCCCTGATGATCCGGGCCGTCTCCTTACTGCTCCACCCTGTAGGGAGCGTGAAAGCCATCTCATGGTCTCCCCTGGCCACCACCTTGGCAGCTGTGGAGCCTATATCAATGCCTATGTAATCCATTTTCCTGTTATCCTTTCCACCTTCTGTCAAAGGCTTGTCCTTTTTTCTCAGCAGTTTATCAGCAGTATCTGTCACGGCCCGGGTTCACATCCTTCTCCACCGCCGCGATATCCAGTATCTCAATGCCGTTCTCCTGCACGCAGCCGCGAATCCTCTCTATATCCTTCTCCTTCACCAGAAGGGAGATGCCGCAGCATTTGCTGGCACTTCTCGGGGTGGGCGCGATGACCGCACCCACCCCCTCTTCTTTCAGCTTCTTATAGAGCCTCATCCCATTGTCATGGTTTGGGAAAAGCACATAATACTGTATCTCTTTCATTCTACTCTCCCAGCATCTCGATGAAAGCGCTGATCCTTGTGCGGAGCTGCTGCGCGTCGCTGTCCACGTAGTCTGTCTCAATGCCAAGAACAGGGATGCCGGCCTTCTGGAGCTCTCTCTCCACTGTGTATCCCTCCACATCGTAGAGGCTGCAGAACTTCAGGTTCACGTCAATAACGCCATCCACCTTGTACTCCTTAGCCAGGCGGATAATATCGTCAATCCTTGCGTGGTTGGGAGTGAAGCATGCACAGTTAATGCCCATGTATCTCTCCGCCAGGGCGTCAATCTGCTCGTCCACTGTGGTCTTTGTCTCGTCTACAAGACGCTCAAAGTAGCGGGTTCCCGTGCACATCTCCTCGCAGACTACGGCGCCGCCGCTTGTCTCCACCAGGTTGTGGATCTTCCAGTTAGGGATGGCCATAGGCGTACCTGTCAGCATGATCCTCTTTGTTCCCTCCGGGAACACGCTGACGCCGTCTGCCACCCTCTTCTCCAGCTCATCGCAGAGCTTGTTAGTCATCTCAGTAAATCTTGTAGGATCGTCGTAGAAGGCGATCTGAGAGATGAGGAGCACATCCTTTCCGCTGATGGGGAGCTTGTCGTTCTTTCGGAAAGCATAGAGCCTCTCCAGGGCCTTTCTCTTGTTGTTGATCATATGTATGCTGGCCGCCAGCTTCTCCGCCGTAATCTCGTTTCCGGTAAAGTCCTCCACTACTTTCTTGAAGGTGCGGATCTCATCGGCCCAGGAACAGACATCCTTCTCTCTCTTCATCTGAGGCAGATCCATCACATGCACCGGCACATCCTCGGCCAGGATCTCCCAGGCCTTCTTTTTGCCGTCGCAGGTTGTCTCACCCACATACATATCCGCGATGCGGAAGAAGGGGCAGGTCCGATCCAGCCTTGCGCCCACAGACGCCTTGATAAGGGGGCATGTGTTGGTGGGAAGGACCTTCTCTCCTCCCGGCACCCAGAACTGGGAGCCTCCGCACAGCCCTGTGGCGATGGCATCTGCTGCGAACACGATCTCATCGGGCACGTACACACAGAAGGTGCCGAAGACCTTTCCGCCCTTTTTCTGGTGCTCGATGAGCTCCGCCGGCCTCACACCGTGGATCTCCGCCACCACAAAATTATAATAGTCCATAGACTCCGGCCTGTTTTCCTGGGAGAGATAGACATCCCCAAAGGCCTGGGGCAGCACCTCGCAAAGCTGGTCGTGCGTCTCAACATCCATACCAAGATCTTCCCACATTTTTCTGTAATCAGCCATAAAAAAACCTCCTCTTGCGTATCTGAATATTTTCAGAATAGTCCTTTTATAACCGTAACACTTTTACAATTATGGGACAATGACAAGAGCGAGGTTTGCTATTGATTTTTATAATGTATACTTTTATATATAGGTTTTCTCTATTATAATATGCGTTTTTCTGTCCTGGGAAGAGACGCTCAGTCCAGTATGCTGTGGAGAGCCCGGACGCAGCGGTCAATCTCATCCTCTGTGTTGGCGGCGCTGAAGGCAAACCGGACCGTCCCCTGGGGGAAGGTGCCAAGAGCCCTGTGGGCCATGGGCGCGCAGTGGAGCCCGACCCGGGTCATGATGCCGTACTCCTGCTCCAGCCGGAAGGCAGTCACCGCATTGTCCCTTCCCTCAAAATCCAGAGACACAACGGCCACTCTCCTCTCTGTCCCCTGCCTTCCCGCGATGCGGACGGAAGGAAGCTTCTTCACCTCCTCCAGGAAATAGCCTGTCAGCTCCAGCTTCCTCCTGCGGATCGTCTCCAGCCCCGTCCTCTCCAGGTAGGAGAGGGCCGCGTGGAGGCCGATGATGCCGGGCAGGTTCATAGTGCCGCTCTCGTACTTGTCAGGCAGGGTGCGGGGCATGTCCAGGCTGTCAGAGCTGCTGCCCGTGCCCCCCGCGATGAGGGGCTCCATCTGCCCGTCCAGCCTGTCGGAGATGAGAAATCCGCCCACCCCCTGGGGGCCCAAAAGCCCCTTGTGGCCTGTGAAGGCCAGGAAATCCACGCAGGCCTCCTCCATGTGAAGGGGGATAGTCCCCGCGCTCTGGGCTGTGTCCACCACAAAGAAGACGCCCCTCTCCTGGCAAATCCGGCCAATCTCCTCCACAGGCACGATGGTACCGCACACGTTGGAGGCGTGAAGGGCGATGACAGCCTTCGTATCCTTTCGGATCATCCCCGCTACGTCAGAGGCCCGCACATTCCCCTCCCGGTCCGTGGGAATACACTCCCAGGTCACGCCCTCCCTCTCCATGCACCGGAGGGGCCGCATGACCGCGTTGTGCTCCATCCCGGTGACAAGCACATGATCCCCTCTCTTCAGAAATCCCCGGATAAAATAGTTCAGGGAGTGGGTGATCCCCGGCGTAAAAATGACCCGACGGGAATTTTCCGCGTGGAAAAGCCGGGCCAGCTGATCCCTTGTATCCAGCACCGCCTCCTCCACCTCGTAGGCTCCCTCGTAATTTCCCCGGTTAATGTTGAAGGCCCCCTCTGTCAGGAGGCGCCCCACCGCCTCCGCCACTCCCGGTGCCTTGGGCCAGGAGGTGCTCCCGTTGTCAAAATAGATCCTGGCATTTTCTCCTTCCATATTCCCCTGCCTCCTTTTCTTTCGCGCTGTGTACTGTACTCATTATAGGTCCTGCCGCTCATTCTGCGCAAGATGCTTCTTCAGGGATTATAAAAATGACTTTTGCCGCGCCCCGCAAAGGGCTATAATAGAGAGGAGTGAATAGAAGGAGGATTTATTCCATGATCTACAGAAAAGAGTATTTTCCCCAGTTCCGCGAGTCCGACCACACCGGGCTTGTGGGAGCCGGCGGCTATTTTGAATATTTTCAGGACGCGGTGACCGCCTACATGCACACTCTAGGCAAGGGCAACGACACCCTGCCAGAGGACTATGGCATCTGCTGGGTCTTCACCAAATATAAACTCCACATCGAAAAGCGGACGGGCTATGACTCCCCCCTGGAGCTTGCCTCCTGGGTGGAAAATCCCCGCCCCTCAGTTCGGTTCCACCAGGCCTTCACCGTCTCCCGGGGGCAGGAGCTCCTGGCCAAGGGGCGGATGGAGAGCTGCCTGTGCGACCTGAATGTCGGGAAAATCTGCACCCCGCAGGACATCGACTATCCCACAGACACCGACGAGGGCACTGCCCTTGAGCTTCCTCCCTTCCAGCGTTTTCCCAAGACCGCGGAAGGCATGGAGCTCTGCTATACCCACACTGTCCGCTACACGGACCTAGACAAGAGCCGCCACATGAACAACCAGAAGTACATTCCTCTCTTTCTCAACGCCTTTGATCTGGATTTCCAGACAGGAAAGCAGATCACAGACTTTGAGATCCACTACCTGCGGCAGTGCTTTGAAAAAGAACGCATTTCCATCTGGCGCGCAAAGAGAGCGCATGATTTTCTCCTGACGGGTGTAAAGGAGGACGGGACTTTGGCAGTCCAGGCCAGCATCACCTTCCGGGAGGAGGCGTGCAGCCATGCATAGTCCCCTGCCCCCCTCTGACACAGCTCCCAATTTCGACCCATGTGACCTTTACCGGGACTGCACTCTCTGTCCCCGCATGTGCCATGCCAACCGGTATGTCCGGACCGGCATCTGCGGCTGCGGCCCCGAAATCAGGGCGGCCCGGGCGGCCCTCCACTTCTGGGAGGAGCCCTGCATCAGCGGTCAGGATGGCAGCGGCGCTGTCTTCTTCTCCGGCTGTACGCTGAAGTGCTGCTACTGCCAGAACTATCCCATCAGCCGGGGGGAAGTGGGAAAGGCCATCTCACAGGAGCGGCTGGAAGAGATCTTTCTTGAGCTGCAGGACCAGGGCGCCCGAAACATCGACCTGATCACCGCCACCCAGTTTCTCCCCTCCATCCTGCCGGTCCTTGAGAAGGTACGCCCGAAGCTGCATATCCCTATCGTCTACAACTGCGGCGGCTACGAGAGAGTGGAGACGCTGCGGATGCTGGAGGGGTATGTGGACGTGTACCTGCCGGATCTCAAATATTTTTCCTCACAGCTGTCGGGAGCCCTCTCCGGCGCACCGGACTATTTTCTCCACGCCTCCGCTGCCCTGTCGGAAATGATCCGGCAGACCGGGACGCCCGTATTCGATAAAAACAAGATGTTGGTCCGGGGAACCCTCATACGTCACATGGTCCTCCCTGGCCAGAAGGAGGACTCCATCCGCCTGCTTGGCTGGATGGCGGAAAATCTTCCAAAGGGCGGCTTCCTCCTAAGTCTCCTGAGCCAGTACACTCCCTTCTTCAAGGCAGCAGAGCACCCTCAGATCAACCGCCGCCTCACCTCCTACGAATACGGGAAAGTGCTGGGCGCGGCCCTGGAGCTTGGTCTGGACACAGGCTACATGCAGGAGCGATCCAGCGCCAGGGAAGAGTACACCCCTCCCTTTGACCTGGAGGGGCTGTAAAAGCAGGCAGGCTCTCCTATGAAACTGTCTCCCGGAGGAACCGATCCACCTCCCGGTTGAAGGCCTCCGGGTTCCCGGCCGCGATAAAGTGGTCTCCCGGGATGATGCGAAGCTTTGCCCCCGGTATCTCCGCCGCGATCAGCCTGGTGTGCTCCTCCCGTATCATATCCCTCTCCCCTGCGATCACAAGCGTAGGGCTCTGGATGTTCCGGAGCTCTTCCTGTTCTATATTGGGGTCCTTTACCATGAGCCGCAGCAGCTCCGCGTTGGCCCTGGCCTTCCCGCTGAAATGGCCGAAAAAGTAAGCCGCGTAATACCCCAGGATAATGGGGATCTGGACCGACGGCTTCACTCCCCGGGACCACAGGTTGGCCCCGTTCAGGATGAGACGATCCACCCTTTCCGGATACCGCAGGGCAAAGATGAGCGCGATATTTCCCCCGTCTGAAAATCCCAAAAGGTCCGCCCTCTCGATCCCCATCTCCTCCATAAATTCCCGGAGATCCTCGGCGAACTGGCGGATGGTAAAGGGCGCGGTGCCCCGGGGCGATCTGCCGTGTCCCCTCGTGTCCACCGCGATGACCCGCCGCGTCTGTGAAAAATAGTCCATCTGGCTCTCAAAATAGCTGCTGTCCTCCCCGTTTCCGTGGAGGAGGATCAGGGGCTTGCCCTTGCCTTTTTCTTTGTAGTACAGGTGTGTCATAAGCAAATTCTCTCCTGTGTTTTCAATGGATTTTTATTGCACATGTAAAATTTTTTATGTCTCCACATCTTGTCAGAGAAATACTGTTTTGGTCGAATAAAAACAGGCACTGTCAGGAAAACGGTAGGCGGTTAGTCCTTCAACAGAGGGACTGAACCCTCTGATTACATAGAAATCTCTGAAAAGGGAAATCTGCGGAAAGGAGGGCTGACTTATGAGTGATTTCGAAATGCTCTCCCTCGTACTAATGATACTGAGCATCATTGTTACGATCTTGATAGCGTATATCAATCATACAAAAAAGTAACCGCCCTCGGCAAAGGTTTTCGGTTACTTTTTTGATACCTTAAATTCTTTGGATCAGCCGCTTATCGGCAGTGTCTTTTTCTAGTCTCATTCTATCAAAGGATTATCTGCTTGTCAAATTCCAACTTTCCATAAGAGTATTTCTACTTTTAAAAATGTTTTTATGCAATCCTTTTAATCTTCCCCTGCAACCTGCTGAATATAGATATCATTTTCATCCATTAGGCATTTGACCGGCTTATTATACAGTTTGTTCACCATTTGAATATTTTTAACAAATGGGACTGTGACGTTCATATGTTTTTGTATCAGACCATTTAAAGCATCTATAGTTCGGTCTTCCTTATATTCTCCCAACTTGTCTCCTGCTTTAATCAGGTTTTCGTCCAATTGAGATTTACTAATAATGGGAACCTTGGCAACAATGTTCCCCATAAACTTACTCGCAGTTGCTAGTCCGGTTATCATTCCAGACTGAACGGATGATTTTGAATAAGACTCCATCAAATTATAGCACTCTGTATAAAGTATCCGATACTGATAAGAGTATTCTGCGATACAGTGTTCAACATTGTTCAAATAATCTTCGTTAAAATTCCCTAACAACATCACTTCCAGAAAAGTAGAATATGCATATAAATACAATGCCAGTTGATAATCTTTAAATTGTGTCTGCATTTTTTTCAATATACTTTTGACTTCCAAATCACTGTGAATAGAAGAACGTTTTTTCAGTCCTTTAGCAATCTGCTCTCGACAAAGAACAATGCTTGCATCTGCTTCCTTTTTAATCTCTTGAACGAGAATATGTTTATTTGTCTTATACTTCTCGTTCTCCCAATTATACTTAAAATTATTTATTATATCCTCAAGAACATTTAAATTTCCCTGAAGCGTTGCGCGTTCTTTTTCTTCTAGAAATTGCAAAATTTCTTCCTGGGTTTCCTGTATTGTATCTAATTTCTTTTCGATATTCATTAGGGCAGCAGCCATAAACAACATAGTCGGGTCACAGGCGAGCGTTGTCATCCGTGCTTGTCCTCCGCCAACACCTCCGGTAGAAGATTTCAAACTACCAACAAACTCCGTGCTTCCGCTGGCGTTGAACATCTGTTTTCCCATCGTGTTCACAAAATAGATACCTGATCCACCACTACCGCTAATAGCCGTCTGAATTGCCGTTGTCAAAGGCCGGAACGCAACGCCAAGCGCACAGAGATCTGACAAGGGAATTTTTGTAGTATGAGTCATTTCAAAATCAAGTTTTGACCTTATCGGAAGCACCTCGACATTCATCATAACTTGCAAATCTTTCTCAGACTCATTATTCATAATATTTAACCTCCTATATATCTATTTATTAGAGAACTTGTAATTCAGGATTTTCTGCAAAGACTTTTTCAGAACGTTTCCATTTTTACAATCATCCCCTGACAAGCTGATATAGATTTTCCCTGCTTTGCCATTCTAAAAATCACTCCAAATCCCTGTAACTCAAACATTTTCAGAGATTTCTGAAGTCTATTTTTCATGCACCACCTGAAAAACATAAAACTTCAGATAATAACTCTCATCCGCCGCCCACAGGATCGGATGATCCGGCGCCTGGGTCCGGAACTCTACCTGCCGCAGGCGCACGTGGGCGTTCCTGGCCGCCTCCCGGATGGTCTTTGTAAAGAGCTCAAAATCCATAAAGTGGGAGCAGGAGCAGGTGGCGAGAAAGCCGCCGTCCTTCACCAGCTTCATGCCCCGCAGATTGATCTCCCGGTAGCCCTTCACCGCGTTTTTGATGGAACTTCTGGACTTTGTGAAGGCCGGCGGGTCCAGCACTACCACATCGTACTTCTCTCCCTTCTCCACCAGGGAAGGAAGCAGGTCAAACACGTCCGCCTCAAGAAATTCCACCCGATCTGACAGTCCGTTTAGCTCTGCGTTCTCCCGGGCCTGAGCCACCGCAAGGCCGGAGGCGTCCACACCGAGGACGCTCTTGGCCCCGGCAACCCCCGCGTTCAGGGCAAAGGAGCCTGTGTGGGTAAAGCAGTCCAGTACCCGGGCTCCCCGGCACAGCTTCTGGATAGCCAGCCGGTTGTATTTCTGGTCCAGGAAAAATCCGGTCTTCTGTCCGTCCTTGACATCCACAATGTATTTGACTCCATTCTCCTCTATATGGACAAAGGTGTCAAAGGGCTCCCCGAGAAAGCCCTTTGTCTTTCTCATACCCTCTTTTTCTCTCTCCTTGGCGTCGCTCCTCTCGTAGATGCCCCGGATCTCGACGCCGTCCTCTGCCAGGAGTTCCTTCAGCATGCAAAGCAGCCTCTCCTTGTACCTGTCCATTCCGAGGGCCAGGCACTGGAAGACGAGCACGTCCGAGAACTTGTCCACCACCAGGCCCGGCAGGAAATCCGCCTCCCCGAAGACGATCCGGCAGCTCCCTGTGTCCACAGTCCTTTTCCGGTACTCCCAGGCATCCCGCAGGCGTCCCCGGAAAAAGTCCTCATCGATCTCCTGGTCCGGGTTTCTTGTCAGCATACGGATGCGTATTTTGGAGTGCATATTGATAAAGCCCCGTCCCATGGGATAGCCGTCAAAGTCATGGACCATCACAACATCCCCATTCTCAAAGGCTCCTGTCACGCTGTCTATCTCATTGTCAAAAATCCAGGCGCCCCCCGCCTTCAGCGTGCGCCCTTCTCCTTTTTTCAGTACTGCCAATGCTAAACTCATATCTTTTCTCCTCGTATAATAAGCCTGTACCCCAGATATACAGGGGTGGGATTATTCACTTTTAATGGTATAGAGGAGTCATC
>NZ_SPGT01000028.1:0-39094 GCF_005845155.1 Clostridium sp. BSD2780061688st1 H5
AAAAGACGCAAAAAGTAACCCCTAATCCCCTCAAGATTGAGGGGTAGGGGAGTTGAAGTGTCGAAGACACTTTTTTATGTCTCTTTTTGCGGAGCGGGAGCAGGAGAAAAATAAAAAGACTGTGAAATCTATTAACTTTTTTGGGGTTTTGTTGAAACGGCCGGGAAAATGTGCCAAGTAATCCTTGGAAAACGATGGGCGAGGGCTTGTCATGGCTGTGGCCGGCAAGCTGTCTGCCGGCGGAAAGGATCGAAGAAATCTATGTTCGGATATATCGGATGTATAAAAGAAAATCTGGATGAGGATCAGCAGAAGCAGTATCAGAGTATTTACTGTGGACTGTGCAGGAGCCTAAAGGAGAGGTACGGGCAGATGGAGCGGATGTGTCTGTCCTACGATATGGCCTTTCTCATCCTCCTTCTGTCCTCCCTCTATGAGCCGGAGGAGAGGAGCGGGAGGTTCCGGTGCAGCGTCCATCCTCTCGGTGGGAGGGAGGAGACGAGGAACAGATTTACAGATTATGCGGCGGATATGACCATCATTTTGTCCTATTATAAATGCCGGGACGACTGGGAGGACGAGGGAAAGCGCGTTCAGCGCTGGTATGCCCGGTCCCTTGAAAAAAAGTGTGAGGAGCTGAAAATGCGGTATCCCAGGCAGTGGAGGGCTGTGGCTGAGGGGACGGCTGGTCTGGAAGCGGTGGAGAAGAAGGCGGCCCGGGAGTTTGACAGGGCCATCAACTGCTCCGGGCAGATGCTGTCAGAGCTCTTTGTCTGCGGGGAGGATTTCTGGAGCGACAGCCTGCGGACCTTTGGCTGCGAGATCGGCAGGTTCATCTATCTGATGGACGCGGCCATGGATTATGAAAAGGATGAGAAAAAGGGAAATTACAATCCTCTGTTCTATATGAGAAGAAAGCCGGAGGACATGAGGGAACTCATGGAGATCCCTCTGGGGAACGCCATGAGGATATTTGAGAAGCTTCCCCTTATCCAGGACGCTGCCCTCATGCGGCATATCCTGTACAGGGGCGTGTGGCAGCAGCATGACGACTCCCAGCGTAGTGGCTTTTACAAAGAAGGGTGAGCGGCTGGTAGGAGAGGCTGCCAGGCGGCAGGCCGTGACAAACCCGGACCGGACCATCAGCTCTGTGAAGCGCCACATGGGAACCGAGTGGAGCGTGCGCATTGACGGGACGGACTACAAGGCGCAGACCATCAGCGCCATGGTGCTGATGCAGCTGAAGGAGGACGCGGAGAAATTTCTGGGGGAGCCGGTGACAGAGGCGGTCATTACAGTGCCCGTCTACTTCAACAATATCCAGAGGCAGGCCACCAAGGACGCGGGACGGATCGCCGGCCTGAACGTAAAGCGCATCATCAACGAGCCCACAAGCGCGGCCATGTCCTACGGGCTGAACCACGGGGAGCCCCAGAAGGTGATGGTGTATGACCTGGGCGGCGATGACTTTGATGAGAGGATCAGCCAGTGGCTGGTGAGGCGCTTTAAGGAGGAGACAGGGGCAGACCTGTCCCGCGACTTCGGGGCCATGCAGCGGGTGAAGGACGCGGCGGAGCAGGCCAAAAAGGAGCTGTCCGCGTCGGAGAGCGCCCACATCACGCTCCCATATCTGACCCAGCACAGAGGGGAGATGCTGCACATGGATCTGACCCTCACAAGAGGACAGCTCCAGGAGCTCATAGGAGACCTCATTGAGCGCACGGCCCGGCCGGTGCGCGGCGCCCTCAGCGATGCGGGCATCGCCCCGGCGGAGCTTGGGAGAGTCCTCTTGGTGGGAGGCTCCACGAGAATTCCGGCTGTCCAGGAGAAGGAGCGGCTGCTGACGGAAAAAGAGCCCTCCAGGAACATCAACCCGGACGAGTGCGTGGCGAAAGGAGCGGCCATCCTGGGAAGCACCCTGGAAGGGAACAGTCTGGTGGCGGCAGGAACAGGCAAGAGCCTGCTCCTTCTGGACATGACCCCTCTGAGTCTGTCCATTGAGACTGTGGGCGGCGTGGCCACCCGCCTGATAGAGAGGAACACGACCCTTCCCACCCGGTATTCCAGGGTGTTCACAACAGCGGTTCCCTACCAGCGCTCCGTGGATATCCATGTGCTCCAGGGGGAGCGCCCCATGGCCAGGGACAACAAGACCATCGGCAAATTCAGGCTGAAGGGTATCAAGGCGGCTCCCGCCGGCGTGCCCCAGATCGAGGTCTCCTTTGACATTGACGCCAACGGCATCCTGAAGGTGTCTGCCCGGGATCTGGACACAGGGAAGCAGCAGTCCATCACCATTACCTCCAACGACAGCATGTCCTAGGATGAGATCCAGCAGGCCATCCGGGACGCCCGGGATTACGCCGGGCAGGATCAGACGAGAAAGGACGCGGTGGAGATCCTGGGAGAGGCCCGGAAGCTGATGGCGGAGACAGAGCGGAAGCTGAAGGAGAAGAAAAAAGACCTGGACAGAGGGACGAAAAAGCAGGTGAAGGGTGACGTGAACAGACTGAACAAGCTGACTATGAAGTGCCGCCTGGACAAGGTGACAGAGGAGCAGCTCGCGGAGATCCGGGAGGCTGTGCGCCAGCTCGAGGAGAGCGCCGGGAGTCTGTAGACGCTTGCTTAAATAATACTCCGGAGAGTCAGTTGTATTTCAACACTCTTTGGAGTATTATTTTCTTAAAACGAAAAGAGAAATCAGCAGGGGCCTTTCGGGCGGGGGATTTTAAATTTTTCGCAAATTAATGCTTTAACTTGCGAAAGTATTGTGCTATACTAAGGGAAGCACGACGCGGAAGCGTAAAATTGAAGGAGGAAATGTCATGATCTGGTCGAAGGAAGAGACCCTGCCAAGAGGCGAGATAGAAGCGATCCAGCTGAAGAAGCTGAAGGAGACGGTGCCCTATATTTATGAGAGGGTTGCTCCCTACCGCAGGAAAATGGACGAGGCAGGGGTGAAGCCGGAGGATATAAAGACACTGGCGGATCTGACGAAGCTGCCCTTTACATACAAAGCGGATTTCAGAGACAACTACCCCATGGGGCTTTTTGCCGTGGACAAGAAGGAGCTGGTCAGGTTCCACGCCAGCTCAGGGACCACAGGAAAGCCCACGGTGGTGGGATACACAAGGAATGACCTGGACATGTGGCTGGAAAACGTGGCCCGCATCGCCTGTATGGGCGGCGCCACAGCCGATGACGTGGCCCAGATTTCCTTTGGATACGGGACCTTCACAGGGGCCCTGGGACTCCATGGAGGTCTTGAGAAGATCGGCGCGTCTGTCATTCCCATGTCTTCGGGAAACACGAAGAAGCAGATCATGTTCCTGCAGGATATGGGCGTGACCCTTCTGGTGGCCACCCCCTCCTATGCGCTCCACCTGGGGGAGGAGATACGGGCGAGAGGCCTGGACCTGGAGAAGGATCTGAAGGTGCACATCGGTCTCTTCGGAGGCGAGGGCATGACGGAGCCCATGCGGGATGAGATGCACAAGGTGTGGGGCCAGCGCTTTCTGTGCACCCAGAACTACGGCATGAGCGAGCTGTGCGGCCCGGGCGTGGCCGGAGAGTGCGAGGAGCTTGTGGGCATGCATGTCAACGAGGACTGGTTTATCCCGGAGATCATCGACCCAAAGACAGAGGAGGTGCTGCCTCCCGGAGAGAGAGGCGAGCTGGTGGTCACCTGTCTCGGGAAAGAGGCGCTGCCCCTTGTGCGCTACCGGACAGGGGATATGACAAGGCTCATGTATGAGCCCTGCAGATGCGGAAGGACGACCGTGCGCATGGAGAACATCTCCGGCCGGGCGGACGACATGCTGGTCATCAGAGGCGTGAATGTATTCCCGACCCAGATCGAGGAGGTGCTGCTCCAGATACCGGAGATCGGACCCCACTACGAGATACTGGTGGAGAGAAAGAACCGGCTGGATGTCATGACCATCACCGTGGAGCTGGTGGACGACAGGCTGCTTGACAGCTACGCGCAGCTCAGCGAGCTGGAGATGAAGATCAGGAAGGGACTGAAGTCCCAGCTGGGCCTTGCCACCCAGATCAAGCTGGTGGCTCCCTACTCCCTGAAGCGGTTTGAGGGAAAGGCAAAGAGAGTGACAGATTTGAGAAAGGATGGACTGTAAAATGTCAGAGTCAAAGAGAGTGATCATGCTCGGCAATGAGGCCATTGCCAGAGGCGCCTACGAGGCGGGAGTGAAGGTGTCAGCCGCCTACCCGGGCACGCCGAGCACGGAGATAAGCGAATATCTTGTACAGTACAGAGACGACCTGTACTGCGAGTGGTCTCCCAACGAGAAGGTGGCCACAGAGGTGGCTATCGGCGCCTCCATAGCGGGGACGAGAGCTATGTCCTGTATGAAGCACGTGGGCTTTAACGTGGCGGCAGACCCGGCCTACACCGTCTCCTACATGGGAGTGAACGGGGGCCTTGTCATCGTGGTGGCCGACGATCCGGGACTTTACAGCTCCCAGAACGAGCAGGACACAAGGATGGTGGCAAGGGCGGCCCACCTGCCGGTGCTGGAGCCCTCCGACAGCGCGGAGGCAAAGGAGTTCATGAAGCTGGCCTTTGACCTGAGCGAGCAGTTTGACCGGCCCTTCGTGTACCGGACCACTACCCGGCTGGCCCACTCCCAGGGGCTGGTAGAGCTGTGTGAGAGAGAGGAAGTGCCGGATAAGCCCTACGAGAGAGACCCGGCCAAGAACGTCATGATGCCAGGCAACGCGAAGGGGCGCCATGTGGTCATCGAGAGGCGGATGGAGGAGCTGGCTGAGGCAGCCAACACACTTTCCATCAACAGGGTGGAGATGAACGATACGAAGATCGGCGTCATCACAAGCGGTATTCCCTACCAGTATGTAAAAGAAGTGCTGCCGGAGGCATCCGTGCTGAAACTTGGCATGGTCAATCCTCTGCCGAGAAAGCTGATCGAGGACTTTGCGTCAAAGGTGGAAACGCTCTATATCGTGGAGGAGCTGGATCCGGTGATCGAGGAGCAGGTGAAGTCCTGGGGCATTAAAGCCATCGGCAAGGAGATCTTTACCGTGCAGGGCGAGTACAGCGCCAATATGCTCAGGGAAGCCATCCTCCATGAGGACCTGCAGCTTGATGCGCCGGCCCAGGTGCCGGGACGCCCGCCTATCCTCTGCCCGGGATGTCCCCACCGCAGCGTCTATTATGTGCTGAACAAGCTGAAGATACACGGGGCAGGCGATATCGGATGCTATACGCTGGGAGCGGTAGCGCCGCTGAGCGTGGTGGACACCACCGTCTGTATGGGTGCCAGCATTTCCACTCTCCACGGAATGGAAAAGGCGAAGGGCAAAGACTATATTAAAAACTGGGTAGCCGTCATCGGCGACTCCACATTTTTACATACAGGTGTCAATTCCCTCATGAACATGATGTACAACAAGGCCACGGGAACGGTGATCATCCTGGACAATTCCACCACCGGAATGACAGGACATCAGGACCACGCGGCCACGGGCAAGACGCTCCAGGGCGACCCCACCTACGCCATCGACATCCCGGGACTTTGCCGGGCACTGGGCGTGAAGCACGTGCAGGAGATCAATGCTCTGGACATTGACACTCTGGAGAAGGCCATCAGGGAAGAGGTGGCAAGGGACGAGGTGTCGGTCATCATCACAAAGACCCCCTGTGTGCTCCTGTCCAAGGCGAAGAAGCCTCTCTACACTGTACATGCGGACAAATGCAAGAAGTGCGGCATGTGCATGAAACCGGGATGTCCGGCCATGACGAGAAACGAAGACGGAACCATCCATATTGACGATACGATGTGCACCGGATGCGGACTGTGTCAGTCGCTGTGCAAATTCGGGGCGATCGAACTGGTAAAGGAAGGTGACAGATAATGGCAGTAAAAAATATTATGATCGTAGGCGTGGGCGGCCAGGGGACCCTGCTCACCAGCCGTGTCCTGGGAGGGCTGGCCATCGCCGGGGGCTATGACGTGAAGCTGTCCGAGGTGCACGGTATGGCCCAGAGGGGCGGAAGCGTTGTCACCTTTGTGCGCTACGGAGACAAGGTGGCGGAGCCCATCGTGGAGGAAGGGCAGGCGGACGTGATCATCGCCTTCGAGAGACTGGAGGCCATGCGGTACGCCCATTTCCTCAAAAAGGACGGGGCCCTTGTAGTCAATGACTGGAGGATAGACCCCATGCCTGTCGTGATCGGCAGCGCCAGCTATCCGGAGGGCATCCTGGAGGAGCTGGGGAAGACCCACAAGGTGTACGCGGTCAACGCCACGGAGGAGTCCAAGAGGCTGGGCAATCCAAAGGTGTTCAACATGATCGTGCTGGGCGTGGCGGCGCAGCACATGGATTTCAGCAAGGAGGACTGGTACAGGGTCATTGAAAATACAGTGCCGCCAAAGACAATAGATATCAACAGGAAGGCATTTGACACAGGATATCACCTTACTGCAAGATGATATAGATTTTAAGGACCAGAAAAAAGGAGGTGTCACATGATCAAGCAGCTATCAGTTTTCGTGGAGAATAAGCCGGGCAGCCTGATGGAGGTCACATCAAAGCTCACAGAAGCGCACATCAACATCCGGGCCGTCGCGTCTTTTGATACTCCGGAGTTTGGGATCCTTCGTCTCGTAGTCGATAAGCCAACAGAGGCGAAGGGTTATCTCACTGAGAGGGGATTTGTCGTGCGTGTGAACGATGTCATCGGCGCAGAGCTGGAGGACAGAAAAGGCAATCTCAATCAGATGTTGGCAGTACTTGCAGAAAACCGCATAAATGTGCGCTACATCTATTCATTTGTAATCCGCGAAGGACGCGCTCCGGTTCTGGTTTTCAGCACCGACGATTATGAGAAAGCAGCTTCCATTCTTAAGGATGCAGGTGTGAAGATGGTAGACGAGTCAGACCTGTAGGTCTGGCTGCGCCAAAAGTATTAAGAATAGGAGTAAAAGAAAATGGCAGGAGTATCATTAGAGAATTGGCAGGAGAGGATCAGGGATCCGAAGATTGAGTGTATGAGCAGGGATGAGATGAGCGCCCTGCAGAGTGAAAAGCTTGTTAAGCAGGTAAAGAGGGTGTATGAGAACGTGCCTTTTTACCGGAAAAAGATGCAGCAGAAGGGCGTGGAGCCCGGCGACATCAAGGGGATAGAGGACATCGGAAAGCTGCCCTTCACCACAAAGGAGGACCTGAAGGAGAATTACCCATTTGGACTGCTGGCAGTTCCACAGAGCGAGATCGTGCGCGTGCAGGGGACGTCCGGGACAACAGGAAAGCTGACCATCGCGTCCTACACAAAATATGATACAGAGGTGTGGGGAGAATGTGTGGCAAGAGGTCTTACAATGGCCGGCCTTACAAACGAGGACCGTATCCATGTCTGCTACGGCTACGGGCTGTTCACAGGGGGAATGGGCCTTGACTACGGCGCCATGGCCCTGGGCGCGATGGCCATCCCCATGTCTGCGGGAAATACCAAGCGCCAGATGATGTGTATGGAGGATATGGGAGCCACCGCATTTGCCTGCACTCCGTCCTACGCCCTCTATCTGGCCGAGTCCATCCAGGAGGCAGGCCTTGTGGATCACATGCAGCTGAAGGCCGGCATCCACGGCGCGGAGCCCTGGACGGAGGAGATGAGGAAGAAGATCGAGGATATTCTCCACATCAACTGCTTTGACATTTACGGTCTCTGCGAGGTGACCGGGCCGGGCGTTGCTCTGGACTGCATCCACCACGAAGGACTTCACGTATACGAGGATCACTTCTATCCGGAGCTGATCAACCCTGCCACCTATGAGCCCTGCGCGGACGGTGAGACAGGAGAGCTGGTATTTACCACCCTCTCCAAGGAGGGCATGCCCCTGATCCGGTACCGCACAAAGGACCTGACAAGCATGACCCACGGTACCTGCAAGTGCGGAAGAACGCTTGCGAGGATCCACAAGTTCACAGGGCGCACCGATGATATGAAGGTCATCCGCGGCGTCAATGTATTCCCGACTCAGGTGGAGACAGCCCTGCTGTCCATGGGCGGCGGCGTAGCGCCTCACTATCTGATGATCGTGGACAGAGAGAACAACATGGATGTGCTCACTGTCATGGTGGAAGTGGACGAGAGATATTTCTCCGACGAAATCCGCAAGCTGGATGAGCTGAAGAACAAAGTGGCAGCAGTACTGAAACAGGCGCTTGGCGTGTCTGTGCGCGTGAAGCTGGTGGAGCCCAAGACCATCCAGAGAAGCGAGGGCAAGGCAAAGCGTGTCATCGACAACAGGCAGATGTAAGAAGGAGGGGAATATCATGGGAATTAGTAATACAGTACAGCAGTTATCCGTATTTCTTGAGAACAGAGAGGGACGTCTGGACGAGGTGCTGGCGGCGCTGGCCAAGGGCGGCGTGAACATTGTGGCCCTCAGCCTGGCGGACACATCTGAGTATGGTATGCTCCGCATGATCGTGTCTGACCCCCACAAGGGCAGAGTCGTCCTGAAGGAGGAGGGGATCACAGCCATGCTCACGGACGTGGTGGCGCTGCGCGTTCCCCACGCCACAGGCTCCCTTTCCAAGGCTATGCACCAGCTTGTGGAGGGAGAGGTCAATATCGAGTACATGTACGCCTTTGCCAATGGAAGCGACGCGGCGGCAGTGCTGAAAAGCGACGAGCCGGGAAGAGTGATCGACATCCTGAAGGGAAGCGGCTTTGATGTGTATACTGCAGACGAGGCATACCGGGCTAACGTGTAAAAAACTGCAGAGTTGTGAAAAAATAGACAATTGTACGAAATGTCAAATAAAAAACAATTGTTGACAGAAAATTCACGGGCGGTTATAATAGAGCCAGATTTAATGAGACAAATGATCGGGTGAAGGATCCAAGAGAGACTGTCACATATATCTGAGGCAGCGCCGAAGGGGCAAGGGGACACTTGAAACTCTCAGGCAAAGGTATTGGGTTCGGACGAGGCTCTGGATGAACAGACAGGGAGAGACTGATTTCAAATGAAGGGGACAGTCTCTCCCTGTTTTATTTTATCTGTCTCTTAAATGTAAGTCCGGCAAAGGAGGAAAAGTAGGAATGGAATTGAAAACACCGCTCTATGAGGCGCATGTGAAGGCGGGCGGAAAGATCGTGCCCTTTGGGGGATACCTTCTCCCGGTACAGTACAAGGAAGGAGTGATCAAGGAGCACATGGCAGTGCGCGCCCAGGCGGGTCTCTTTGACGTGTCCCACATGGGAGAGATCCTCTGTCAGGGGAAGGACGCCCTGGCCAACCTGCAGATGATGCTGACCAACAATTTTGACAACCTGACGGACGGTCAGGCCAGATACAGCCCCATGTGCAATGAGCAGGGGGGCACGGTGGATGATCTGATCGTATACAAAAAGGGCGATGAGGATTATTTCATTGTAGTCAATGCGGCCAACAAGGACAAGGATTACCAGTGGATGCTGGACCATCAGTTCGGGGAAGTGACATTCACGGATGTGTCAGACCAGTACGCCCAGCTGGCTCTTCAGGGCCCGAAGGCCATGGAGATCCTGCGCAAGCTCGCCCCGGAGGAAAATATCCCGAAGAAATACTATCACGCTGTGTTTGACACGGAGGCCGCGGGTATTCCCTGTATCATCTCAAAGACCGGTTACACAGGCGAGGACGGGGTGGAGATCTACCTGGACAGCGCAAGGGCCCAGGAGATGTGGGACGCTCTTCTCGAGGCCGGGAAGGAGGAGGGACTCATCCCCTGCGGACTGGGAGCCAGAGACACTCTCCGGATGGAGGCAGCTATGCCCCTCTACGGCCACGAGATGGACGAACAGGTGACACCACTTGAGGCCGGCCTGGGATTTGCCGTGAAGATGACAAAGGAGGACTTTATCGGGAAGAAGGCTCTTGAGGAGAAGGGAGAACCGGCGAGAAAGCGCATTGGACTGAAGGTGACCGGCCGGGGCATCATAAGAGAACATCAGGATGTGTACCTGGGCGACCGGCTTATCGGCCACACTACATCCGGGACCCACTGTCCCTATCTGGGCTGCCCGGTGGCCATGGCCCTGGTGGACGCGGACTGTACCGAGCCGGGGACAAAGGTGGAGGCAGACGTGAGAGGACGCCGGGTGGAGGCCCAGATCGTACCCCTTCCGTTTTACAAGAGAAGTAAGTAGGATAACAGAGATATAAAGAGAGCAACAGGAGAAACAAACAGAGCATAGAGAGTGAAAGGAGAAAAGATCATGGAATTAAGAGAGGGACTGCTGTATTCAAAATCACACGAGTGGGTAAAAGAGGAGGGCGAGGAGGTCCTCATCGGACTGACAGACTACGCCCAGTCTGAGCTGGGGGATCTTGTGTTCGTCAATCTCCCGGAGGAGGGCGACGAGGTAACTACCGGGGAGAGCTTCGCGGATGTGGAGTCTGTCAAGGCCGTGTCAGATGTGTACTCCCCTGTGACCGGCGTGGTGAGCGCTGTGAACGAGGAGCTTCTGGACGCGCCGGAGTCCATCAATGAGGCGCCCTACGATGCCTGGTTTGTCAGAGTCAAGGATATTTCTGACCGGGAGGAGCTGCTGACAGCGGCGGAGTATGAGGCGTTTGTGGAGAGCGAGAAGGACGCATAAGGGCATACGGGCAAAGGAGAAAAACAGAAGGAGGAAAATATATGGGAAGCTATGTGCCGAACACTCAGGAGGAACGGCAGGCAATGCTTGAGGCCGCCGGCTATGAGTCCATGGACGACCTGTTCCGGGATATCCCGGAGGAGGTGAAGCTGAAGGGCGGACTGAACATACCTGCAGGGCTTTCTGAGCTGGAAGTAAAGAGAAAGATGCAGTCCATTGCTGCAAAAAATAAAGTGTTCCCCACCATTTTCCGGGGAGCGGGGGCCTACCGCCACTATATCCCGGCCGTGGTGGGCAGCGTGACATCCAAGGAAAATCTCCAGACTGCCTACACCCCTTATCAGGCGGAGATCAGCCAGGGAATTCTCCAGTCTATCTTTGAGTATCAGACCATGATCTGCGACCTGACCGGGATGGACGTGTCCAACGCCTCTGTCTATGACGGCGCCTCAGCCGCGGCAGAGGGAGTGGCCATGTGCAGGGAGAGGAAGCGAGGCAAAGCCTACATATCTGCCGCCGTTCTCCCCTACACGCTGGAGACGGTAAAGACCTACTGCTTTGGAAACGGGATGGAGCTGGAGGTGATACCGGAAAAGGACGGCGTGACGGATGTGGAGTGGCTGAAGGAACGGCTGGCGGGGGAGACCGCCTGCGTTCTCATTCAGCACCCTAACTATTACGGAAACCTGGAGCCTGCAGAGGAGATCGGGGAGGCGGTCCACCAGGTAGGGGGCAAATTCATTATGAGCGTGAACCCTATTTCCCTTGGAATTATGAAGACGCCGGCCGAGTACGGGGCCGATGTAGCGGTGGGAGAGGGACAGCCCCTGGGGCTTCCTCTCGCCTTCGGAGGACCCTACCTGGGCTTTATGGCTGCCACCAGAGCCATGATGCGCAAGCTGCCTGGCAGGATCGTGGGACAGACGAAGGACCGGAACGGAAAGACCGGCTACGTGCTGACTCTCCAGGCCAGAGAGCAGCACATCCGCAGGGAGAAGGCGTCCAGCAACATCTGTTCCAATCAGGCTCTCTGCGCCCTGGCGGTGGGCGTCTACCTGACAGCCATGGGAAACGAGGGGCTTGAAAGAGCCGCCTCCTCCTGTATGTCCAAGGCCCACTACTTTGCAAAAAGGCTGGGAGAGGCCGGCTTTGAGCTGGAGAACAGGGGCGAGTTTTTCCACGAGTTCGTGACCGTGTCAGAAAAGGAGTCCGGCCGGGCGCTGCAGGCGCTGGAGGGGCATGGAATCCTGGGGGGACTTCCCCTGGACGATCACCGGATCCTCTGGTGCTGCACGGAGATGAACACAAAAGAAGAGATGGACGAGGCAGTCCGCATCCTGAAGGAGGTGTAAGGCATGTTAGTATTTGAAAAGAGCAGACCGGGCAGAGGATGCCTTGAGCTTCCTCCCTGCGATGTGGAGACAGTGGGCCTGCCGGAGGGAGACAGACGGGAGAAGAAGCTCCATCTGCCCGCCCTGTCCGAGGTGGAGATATCCCGGCACTACACGGAGCTTGCGAGGAAGACCCACGGGGTCAATGACGGCTTTTATCCCCTGGGCTCCTGTACAATGAAATACAATCCCAGGATCAACGAGGCGGTGGCCTCCCTTCCCGGATTTGCCGATATCCATCCTCTCCAGGGAGAGGACACGGTGCAGGGATGCATGGAGGTGCTGCACCTGGCGGAGAAATACCTGTGCGAGATCACCGGTATGGACCGCATGACCTTCCAGCCCGCGGCGGGGGCTCACGGTGAATTTACCGGGCTTCTCCTCATCAAGGCCTACCACGAGAGCAGAAAGGACAGCAAAAGGACCAAGATCCTCGTCCCCGACTCTGCCCACGGCACCAACCCGGCCAGCGCGGCCATGGCAGGCTACTCGGTGGTGACTATTCCGTCCAACGCAGAGGGCTGCGTGGACATTGAGAAGCTGCGGGAGGCAGCCGGGGCCGATGTGGCGGGCCTGATGCTGACCAACCCCAACACAGTGGGCCTGTTTGACAAAAATATCCTGGAGATCACAGATATCGTACACAAGTGCGGCGGACTGTGCTATTATGACGGGGCGAATCTGAACGCGGTCATGGGTACAGTGCGGCCGGGTGACATGGGCTTTGACGTGGTTCATCTGAACCTTCATAAGACCTTTTCCACGCCCCACGGCGGCGGCGGCCCGGGGAGCGGCCCGGTGGGATGCAGGGAGCTGCTGGCAGACTTCCTTCCCTCCGTGCTCGTGACGGGGGAGGCCCCCTACCGGTTTGAAAAGCCGTCCCGGAGCATAGGAGAGATGAAGAGCTTCTACGGCAATTTCCTTGTTGTGGTGAAGGCTCTCACCTACATCCTCACTCTGGGCAGAGAGGGCATTAAGGAGGCCAGCCAGAACGCGGTGCTGAACGCCAATTACATGAGATGTGCCCTGAAGGATCTGTACACCATGGCCTATGATGAGACCTGTATGCACGAGTTTGTCATGAGCCTTGCGGATCTGAAGAAGGAGACCGGTATCTCGGCTATGGATATTGCCAAGGGACTTCTGGACAACGGCATCCATCCGCCAACCATGTACTTCCCGCTGATCGTGGAGGAGGCCCTCATGGTGGAGCCCACGGAGACCGAGTCAAAGGAGAGGCTGGACGACGCCATCCAGGTGTTCCGCAGCCTGTATGAGATGGCAAAGACAGATCCGGAGAAGCTGCACGCGGCGCCTGTCACCACGCCGGTCACAAGGCTGGACGAGGTGGAGGCGGCCAGACATCCGGTCCTCACCTATGATTTCGGAGCAGAGGGAGAAGCATGATCGATACAATCAGATACACGGAGAGCAGGCAGTTTGTGCCCTACCACAATCTGGCTGTGGAAAAATATCTTCTGGAGACCTGCGGGGAGAGGGAGTGCATCCTGTATCTCTGGCAGAACCAGAGGACTGTCGTCATCGGGAGGAACCAGAACGCCTGGAAAGAGTGTAAGGTGAGCCGCCTCGAAGAGGACGGCGGGTATGTGGCCCGCCGCCTCTCCGGAGGCGGCGCTGTCTACCACGATCTGGGAAACCTGAATTTTACCTTTCTGGTGAGAAAGAAAAACTACAGTGTAGAAAAGCAGACCGAGGTGATCCTGCGGGCAGTCAAAGCCCTGGGCATCCCGGCCGTCCGGTCGGGGAGGAACGACCTTCTGGCAGACGGGCGGAAGTTCTCAGGGAACGCCTACTACGAGCAGGGGGATTACTGCTATCATCACGGCACGCTGATGGTGGACGTGGACAAGGAGGTGCTGGGGAACTATCTCACGGTGAACAGGGAGAAGCTGAAGTCCAAGGGGGTGGACTCTGTCCGTTCCAGGGTGGTGAACCTGAGAGAATTTGTCCCGGATCTGACGATAGAAAGGCTGAAGGCGGCCCTGCGGCAGGCCTTTGAGGAGGTGTACGGCCGGAGGAGCACTCCCCTGACAGAGGAGGAGCTGGACGGGGAGAGGCTGAAGGCCGACGAGGAGCGCTTTGCGTCCTGGGAGTGGAAATTCGGCCGCAGTCTGGAGTTCCAGTTTGAGCTGTCCCACCGGTTTTCCTGGGGGAGCCTTTCTCTGGAGCTCAAGGTGGACCAGGGGAAGGTGACAGACGCGGCGGTCTATTCCGACGCACTCAGGCCGGATTTTATCCTGGCTCTGCCCGCCTGTCTGAAGCATGCCAGGTACAGCAGGGAGGAGCTCTGCCGGCAGCTGGGCCTGTTCCATCCGGCTGACCCGGCTGAGACAGAGATGCTGCGGGATGTCATCCAGTGGATCGCTTCGGCGGATATATAGGAAAACAAGAGGAGAACAGGAAAATGGAAGAAAGATTTGATCTGATCATCATAGGCGCAGGCCCGGGGGGCTATGTGTGCGCCATCAAGGCCGCCAAGCTGGGACTTAAGACGGCTGTCGTGGAGGAGAGCCGGGCAGGCGGCACCTGCCTGAACCGGGGCTGTATTCCCGCCAAGGCCATGCTCCACGCCTCCGGGCTCTACCGGGAGATCCGCCAGGCTGAGCGGTTCGGGATAAAGGCAGAGGAAGCCAGCTATGACTTTGACAGGATACTGGCCTACAAGGAGGAGACTACAGATCAGCTGGTGCAGGGAGTGGAGCAGCTCTTTAAGGCCAACGCAGTGACCTGTCTGGAGGGCAGAGGAAAGCTCCTGCCGGGAAGACAGGTGGAAGTGGAGAAGGACGGGGAAAGGCAGGTGTACCAGGCGGAGCATGTGGTGCTGGCGGCCGGCTCCAGGCCTGTTATCCTGCCTATCCCGGGCATGGATCTGCCGGGCGTTCTGACAAGCGACGAGCTCTTCCGGCTGCGGGAGGTGCCGGAGAGCCTGGTCATCATCGGGGGAGGGGTCATCAGCGTGGAGTTCGCCACCATCTACTCCTCTCTTGGATGTAAGGTGACGATCCTGGAGGCCATGCCCCGGCTGGTGCCGAACATGGATAAGGAAATCTCCCAGAATTTAAAAATGGTCCTGAAGAAGAGAGGAGTGGATATCCACACCGGGGCGGCGGTCCGGTCTGTGGAGGAGGAGCCAGGGGGGCTTGTCTGCCGGTTTGAGGAGAAGGAAAAGGAGCAGACTGTCTCCGGACAGTATGTGCTCTGCGCCGTGGGGAGGCGGCCCGCCTCAGAGGGACTTTTCGGGGAGGGCGCGGTTCCGGACATGGAGCGGGGCCGTATCCTTGTGGACGAGAAGTTTGCCACAAGCATTCCCGGCGTCTACGCCATCGGGGATATGATCCCGGGTGCCCAGCTGGCCCACGCTGCCAGCGCACAGGGCATGGTTCTGGCGGAGCTGCTGGCGGGGCAGGAACCCTCCGTGGATCTGTCCGTTGTGCCGGGCTGCGTGTACACGGAGCCGGAGATCGCCTCGGCGGGGCTGGACGAGGAGACCGCCAAAGCGCAGGGAATTCCTGTGCGGACAGGAAAATTTATCATGAGCGCCAACGGGAAATCCCTCATCTCAAAGGAGGAGAGAGGATTTATCAAGGTGGTCGTTCACGAAGAGACAGAGGAGATACTGGGCGCTCAGATGATGTGCGGCCGGGCCACTGACATGATCGGTGAGTTTGTCAGTGCCATCTCCAACCATCTGACTGCCTCCCAGGTGCTCAGGGCCATGCGTCCCCATCCCACCTACAACGAGGGTGTGGCGGAGGCCCTGGAGGAGCTGGAGGGCGGAGCCATCCATGTGATGCCCAGAAAGAAGAGATAGACAGAGACAAAAAGAGAAGGAGAAGGATAATGATGATGCTGGAGATGAAGACTACAAAGTTTCTTGAGGAGCTGTCTTCCAAAGCCCCCGTGCCCGGGGGAGGGGGAGCCTCCGCGGCTGTGGGAGCCTTCGGGGCTGCCCTTGGCATGATGGTGGCAAACCTGACTGTGGGGAAAAAGAAATACGCGGCAGTGGAGGAGGAGATCCTGGCGGCCCTGGAGGAGCTGGAGAGGCTGCGGGACAGGCTGGTCACACTGACAGACCGGGATGCCCAGGCCTTTGAGCCCCTGTCCAGGGCCTACGGTCTCCCGAAAAACACAGAGGAGGAGAAGGCGGCCAGGGAGAAGATCATGGAGTCTGCCCTCTATGAGGCCAGCGTGGTCCCCATGGAGATCATGGAGACCGTGCTCTCCTCCATGGATCTGCTGGAGACGCTGGGGGAGAAGGGCAGCAGGCTGGCCCTAAGCGACGTGGGGGTGGGCATCCTCTTCGCCCAGGCGGCCCTGGAGGGTGCCTCCTTAAATGTCTTTATCAACACCCGCCTTATGAAGGACCGAAGCCAGGCGGAGGAGCTGAACGCCCGGGCTGACCGGATGATCGCAGAGGGGCGGGAGAAGAAAGGGCGTATTTACAGCCAGGTGCTTCAGAGTGTAAAATAAAGCGGTAATACAACATGCAGATTACAACACAGGAGGGACAAAAAGATGGGAACAGTGATGCTGGGAACCGAAGTGGCCAAGGCCATGAAGGAGCGCCTGATACAGAGGACAGAAGCGCTGAAGGAGAGAGGAACAGAGCCGAAGCTGGCGATCCTGCGGGTAGGGGCAAGGCCGGACGACCTCTCCTATGAGAGGGGAGCCAAAAAGAGAATGGAGCTGACAGGCATCGGCTGCCAGGTGGTGGAGCTTCCGGAGGATGTCTCCCAGAGAGAGCTGGAGGAGTCGCTAAAGTCGCTGAACAGGGACTCATCCGTGCACGGAATTCTTGTGCTGCGGCCTCTTCCCAGACACCTGGACGAGGAGCCTCTGACGCGGATCATCGATCCGGTCAAGGACGTGGACTGTATGAGCCCTGTCAACATAGCGAAGATCTTTTCCGGGGATGCCAGCGGCTATGCGCCCTGCACGCCGGAGGCGGTGATGGAGATGCTGGACCATTACGGCATTGACCCGAAGGGGAAGAAGGTGACTGTCATCGGAAGGAGCATGGTGGTGGGCAAGCCTCTGGCTATGCTGCTCCTTGGTCGGCATGCCACAGTCACCATCTGTCACACCAGGACAGCAGACCTTGCCGCGACGTGCCGGGATGCGGAGATACTGGTGGCCGCTGCGGGAAAGGCGAAAATGGTGGGCGCTTCCATGGCAGGGGAGGGCGCCGTCGTAGTGGATGTGGGCATCAACATGGACCCGGAGGGAAACCTGTGCGGGGACGTGGACTTTGAGGCGGTAGAGCCCAAGGCATCCTTTATCAGTCCCGTGCCCAGGGGCGTGGGGAGCGTCACCACTTCCGTGCTGGCCCAGCATGTAGTCCGGGCGGCGGAAACCCTGAGCGGACAAAAGAGAGTATAGAAAATACTGTATAGTCAGCGTAAAAAGGCGCGGGAGCGCTGCGGGCAGCCCGGTTGGATTTGACAGGGCTGCCTTTTCCATGTATAATTACTAATAAAGTTAGCAATTTGACACAGCAAAAGAAAGGAGACGATTTTTGAGCAGAGGCAGTACATCTTACACAGAAACAGGACACTATAAAATCGAATTGAAAGAAAGACTGAAGGAAAAGCTGAAAGAGGCTGTCAGCGCGGTACTCCCGATCATCATTATCGTGCTGGCGCTGTGTTTTACCATCGTTCCCATCTCGCCTGGCATTATGCTGGAATATATTATCGGAGCCGTGATGCTGGTGATCGGAATGATGTTTTTTACCCTGGGAGCTGAGATGGCCATGACTCCCATGGGAGAGCGGGTGGGAAGCAGCATGACTCGCTCCAGGAAGCTGTGGGTGATGGTTATCCTTGGCTTTGTCCTTGGCTTTATCATCACCGTGTCGGAACCGGATCTGCAGGTTCTGGCGGAACAGGTTCCGGCGGTTCCCAACATGGTGATCATCCTGGCCGTTGCCACCGGGGTGGGGATCTTCCTCGTTGTAGCGCTTCTGCGTATGCTGTTTGGCATTCCGCTGTCGCGCATGCTTGTATTCTTCTACGTGATCGTGTTTGCGCTGGCCGCGCTGACGCCGAAATCCTTCCTGGCCGTTGCCTTTGACTCGGGGGGAGTGACCACAGGGCCTATGACAGTACCCTTTATCATGGCTCTCGGTATCGGTATTGCCGCCATCCGAAGCGACCGGCACGCGGCGGACGACAGCTTTGGACTGGTAGCCCTCTGTTCCATCGGGCCCATTCTGGCTGTGCTCATCCTGGGGCTGATCTTTGAGACAGACGGCGGAGCCTACAGCATGTCTTCCATCACGGAGGTGGAGAACTCTGTAGAGCTGGGACAGCTGTTTTTACACGCGCTTCCGGAATATTTTGGAGAGATCGCGGTTTCACTTCTGCCGATCGTTGTATTTTTCGGATTATTCCAGTTTTTTTCACTGAAACTGAAGAAGCGTCCCCTGATCAAGATCTTAGTGGGACTTTTCTATACGTACATTGGCCTGGTGCTGTTTTTGACAGGCGTGAACGTGGGATTTATGCCTGCGGGAAATTATCTGGGCCAGATGATCGCGGCGCTGCCCTACCGGTGGATCATCATTCCCATCGGCATGGTGATCGGCTACTTTATCGTCATGGCGGAGCCCGCTGTGTACGTGCTGACAAAGCAGGTGGAGGAGCTGACAGACGGGGCTATCGAGGGAAAGGTCATGAAGACCGGACTTTCCATCAGTGTGGCTGTATCCGTGGGACTTGCCATGCTGCGGGTGCTGACGGGCATTTCAATTTTTTATCTGCTGGTGCCCGGCTATGTGGCGGCGATTCTTCTGTCCTTCTTTGTGCCGAAGATCTTTACGGCGGTTGCCTTTGACTCGGGCGGAGTGGCCTCCGGCCCTATGACAGCCACCTTCCTTCTGCCCTTTGCCACAGGGGCCTGCCTCTCCGTGGGGGGAGACATTGTGGCGGATGCCTTTGGCGTGGTGGCTATGGTGGCCATGACTCCCCTCATCACCATACAGGTGATCGGGCTGATCTACAAACTGCAGGAAAAACGCGCCGATGCCGCCGCGGCAGCCGGCCAGGTCGTATCCCTGGATGCCTATGCGGATGACGCGATCATTGAATTATAGGGAAGGATGGAAGTATGAGCGAAGTATATATGATGGTGACCATCACGGACAGGAAAGACGCCGCGTCCTTTCTGGAGTTCTATAAGGAGAAGAACGCGGACGCCCAGATCGTTACCCTGGGCAGAGGCACGGCAAACAGCGAGGTGCTGGACTACCTGGGGCTTGAGGACGCGGAGAAGACGGTTTCTCTTTGTGTTGTCACGGACACAGTCTGGAGAACGCTGAAAAGAGGACTCAGACAGAAGTTCCAGATCGATGTGCCGGGGACAGGCATCGCCTTTATCGTGCCTGTGAGCAGCATCGGAGGCAAGAGAGAGCTGCTGTTTTTACTGGAAAACCAGAATTTTGAGAAAGGTGAGGAGACGACATTGAAGGATACAGCGCATGAACTTTTAGTTGTGATCGCAAATCAGGGCTACAATGAAATGGTGATGGACGCAGCCAGGAGCGCCGGGGCGGCGGGAGGCACGGTCCTTCACGCAAAGGGAACCGGCATGAAGAGGGCTGAAAAGTTTCTGGGCGTATCCATTGTCTCTGAGAAGGAGCTGGTGCTGATCGTCACAAAGACGGAGAATAAAAATGCTATTATGCGGGCTGTCATGGAGAAGGCGGGAATGGAGACAAAGGCAAAGGCCATCGTGTTCTCCCTCCCGGTGACAGACACGGCGGGCCTCCGCCTGATCGAGGAGGAGGACACGGACGAGTAGTCAGAGGATGACAGACAGCAAAACGCTGCCCGGGCAGGCCGGATAGGAAATCCGGCGGCCCGGGTAGCGTTTTGCTTTTGCGCCTGGCGCAGTGTGTCTAATCGCATTCGCATGTATTGCTTTTAAATATCTAAATGAAATTGCCGTTTATATAAATAAAAGGTACATCTTATTCCGATTAATGCTTTTTCTGTTACAGCTTGACAACATTGACAGCCTGCGGTCCTTTTGTGCCTTCCGTCACCTCAAATTCTACGGCCTGGCCTTCTTCGAGGGATTTGAAACCATCCATCAGAAGTCCGGAGTAGTGGACGAAGATGTCGTTGCCCTCTTCGTCAGAGATGAAGCCATAGCCCTTCTGATTGTTGAACCACTTTACAGTACCTTTGTTCATATGCTACCTCCATATAAATGAAATAAAAAATAAAAGGTTCATAAATCTACAGAATTGTCTGTAAATTTACTCTGACAGCGTAGCATAAATCATGAAAAAAGTCAATCGATATGACAGAAATATACAGAAAATTCTCATAAAATAGATATTCGGCTGTACAATTCGGCTTGTATATAGAGGGCAAATCATTTATAATGGAAAAGTATCTATTAAAGTAACTGTATTGGATAAACTATTGTTGAACAGGAGGAAAAGTACATGGGAGGACTTTTCGGTGTGGCGTCCAGGAAGGACTGTATGCTGGAACTTTTTTACGGGGTGGATTACCACTCCCATCTGGGGACAAGGAGAGGCGGCATGGCCGCCCACGGGGAGGACGGCTTCTGCCGGGCCATCCACAATATAGAGAACGCTCCGTTTCGCACAAAGTTTGAGCGGGATGTGGAGGAGATGAAGGGAAATCTGGGCATTGGCTGCATCTCGGACTACGAGCCGCAGCCTCTGCTCATACAGTCCCATCTGGGCAGCTTTGCCATCGCCACGGTGGGCAAGATCAACAACCTGGACGCGATCCTGGAGAAGGCTTACAACGAGGGGCATTCCCATTTCCAGGAGATGAGCGGCGGCCTCATCAACGCCACGGAGCTGGTGGCGTCCCTGATCTGCAGAAAGGGATCCTTCACGGAGGGGATCCGCTATGCTCAGGAGACCATAGACGGCTCTCTGACCATGCTGGTCATGACAAAGGAGGGCATCTACGCGGCGAGGGATATCATGGGGAGGACGCCCCTTGTGATCGGGCAGAAGGAGGGGGCCTATTGCGTCTCCTTTGAGAGCTTTGCCTACATCAACCTGGGATACACCGACTGCAGGGAGCTGGGCCCCGGGGAGATCGCCTACATCACGCCGGAGGGAGTGGAGACAGTCCTGCCTCCGGGGGATAAGATGAAAATCTGCTCCTTTTTGTGGGTATACTATGGATACCCCACATCCTCCTACGAGGGAGTCAATGTGGAGGCTATGAGATACAGATGCGGAAGCATGCTGGCAAAGCGGGACAACGGCTCTGTCCAGCCGGATATTGTGGCCGGCGTGCCCGACTCCGGCGTGGCCCACGCCATCGGCTACTCCAATGAGTCCGGCATCCCCTACGCCCGTCCTTTTATCAAGTACACGCCCACATGGCCCCGGTCCTTTATGCCTCAGAACCAGAGCCAGAGAAATCTCATCGCACGGATGAAGCTTATACCGGTGCGGGAGCTGATCGAGGACAAGAAGCTGCTCCTTATCGATGACTCCATCGTCAGGGGGACCCAGCTTCGGGAGACAACGGAATTCCTGTACAAGAGCGGCGCAAAGGAGGTGCATGTGCGCCCCGCCTGCCCGCCCCTTGTGTACGGCTGTAAATATCTGAATTTCTCCCGGACCAAATCAGAGCTGGAACTGATCACCAGGAGAGTCATCCGTGAGAAGGAGGGGGAGAACTGTCCGGAGGAGGTACTGGAGGAGTACACCGATCCGGATTCCTGCCGCTACGCGCAGATGATCGAGGCGATCCGGAAGGAGCAGAATTTCACCACCCTGCGGTACCACCGCCTGGACGATCTATTGGCCTCCATCGGCATAGAGCCGTGTAAGGTATGTACCTACTGCTTTAACGGAAAAGAATAGATCCGATCTGAGAAAACATCATAGCAAAAACAACAAGACGAGAGGAGAACATCATGGGACATATTTATAAGAAGGTTGAGGAAATGATCGGAGGGACCCCCCTCCTGGAGCTGGAAAAGATTGAGAGGGAGGAGGGCCTGAAGGCCAGGGTGCTTGTGAAGCTGGAGCTTTTTAACCCGGCCGGGAGTGTGAAGGACAGGGCCGCCCTCTTTATGATCCTGGACGCGGAGGAGAGAGGACTCCTCCATCCGGGGGACACCATCATAGAGCCCACAAGCGGAAATACCGGCATTGGCCTGGCCTCTGTGGGGGCCTCCCGGGGCTATAAGGTCGTCTTCACCATGCCGGAGACCATGAGCGTGGAGAGGAGAAAGCTGCTTGCAAGCTACGGGGCTCAGATTGTGCTGACAGAGGGAGCCAAGGGAATGTCCGGAGCCATTGCAAAGGCCGATGAGCTGGCCCGGCAGACAGAGGGAGCCATTGTCCTTGGACAGTTTGTCAATTCCGCCAACCCCAGAGCCCACATGGAGACAACTGGCCCGGAGATCTGGGAGGACACAGAAGGGAAGGTGGATGTGTTTGTGGCCGGCGTGGGCACAGGAGGAACCATCACGGGCACCGGCAGATTTCTGAAGGAAAAAAATCCGGCTATCCATGTGGTGGCTGTGGAGCCTGCCGACTCCCCGGTGCTCTCCGGCGGAAAGCCGGGCCCGCACGGACTGCAGGGGATCGGAGCCGGGTTTGTACCGGAGATCCTGGACACCGAGGTGTACGACGAGGTCATCCGGATGGAGACCCGGGATGCCTATGAGGCGGCCAGACTGCTGGCAAGAAAACAGGGCGTGTTGGTAGGCATCACCTCCGGCGCAGCTCTTCACGCCGCGCTGAAGCTTGCAAAAGAGGACAGATTTGCGGGAAAGACTATTGTTGCCCTGCTCCCGGACACAGGGGAGAGATATCTCTCCACGCCCCTGTTTGAGGAGTAAGACGGACAAGCCCGCACTTGACTGTACCTGCGCCAGCGTGTAAAGTAAAAGGCATACAGAACAAATAAAGGACAGGGAAGTATCATATGATAACGTTGACAGGAAAAAAAGTATCGGAAGGAATCGTGATTGGCCGGCTTGTGTTTTTTAACAGGGGAGAGCGGGAGATCCGCAAGATCTATGTGGAGGATCCGGAGAAGGAGCTGATCAGATTTCAGAAGGCCAGAAAGAAGACGGCGGCGGAGCTCCAGGAGCTGTACGATGAGTCCGCCAGCGAGCTGGGGGAGGCCAACGCTACTATCTTTGAGATGCAGCAGACTGTCCTGGAGGACGAGGAGTTCGTCAACCAGGTGGTGCGCATCATTACCGAGCAGAAGCTGAATGCGGAATACGCGGTGAAGGAGTCGGTGGAACGCTTTCTGAAGGTCTTCTCAGGCAGGCCGGAGAGCTATGTGCGGGGACATGAGGCGGACGTGCAGGACGTGGTGTCCCGCATCCTGCGCATCCTCTCCAGGAGCCGGAAGGACCGGATGTTCATGGACGAGCCGTTTATCATGGCAGCCAGGGATCTCTATCCAAGCGAGGCTGTCAAGCTGGACAAGACAAAGGTGCTTGGCTTTGTCACCATGTACGGATCCATCAATTCCCACACCGCCGTGCTGGCCAGGACAAAGGGGATTCCCTCGGTCATTGGCATCGGAGAGGCTCTCAAGAAGGACTATGAGGGCAAGATGGTCATCATAGACGGCTTTGACGGCAAGCTGTACATTGAGCCGGACCAGACGACCATGGAGAAGATGAAGCAGAAAAAGCAGCAAAATCTCCAGAAGGTGGAGACTCTGGAGCGGCTGAAGGGAAAGGAAAATGTCACCCAGAGCGGCCAGAGGATCGATGTGTGCGCCAACATAGGAAGCCGGGAGGATATCGAGAGAGTGCTGCGCAATGATGCGGGCGGCATCGGCCTGTTCCGCAGCGAGTTTCTCTACATGGAGTCCCCCGGGAAGCTGCCCACAGAGGATCAGCAGTTCCAGGTGTACAAGCTGGCGGCGGAGGCCATGGGGACCAAGAAGGTAGTCATCCGCACCGCTGATCTGGGCGGGGATAAGCTGCCGGAGAGCATGGATCTTTCCGGGGAGAGCAATCCCATGATGGGCTACAGGGGAATTCGCATCTCCCTGGACAAGGAGGAGATGTTCAAGACCCAGCTGCGGGCCATCCTGCGGGCGTCCGCCTTTGGAAATCTGCAGGTTATGTTTCCCATGATCACCTCCATCGAGGAGGTGACAGCCGCAAAGAAGGTGCTGGAGAAGGCCAAGGCTGAGCTGAAGGAAGAGAAGACAGCCTTTGACGAGAACATCAGGGTGGGCGTTATGATCGAGACGCCGGCGGCCGTCATGATCAGCGGGGAGCTGGCCAGGGAGGTGGACTTTTTCAGCATTGGGACAAACGATCTGACCCAGCACACCCTGGCTATGGATCGGACCAACCGGAAGCTGACAGGCTACTACAATGTCTATCACCCGGCCCTGATCAAGATGATCCGGATCGTGGCCAACAACGTCCACCTGGAGGGAAAGCATATCAGCATCTGCGGCGATCTGGCGGCGGACACCAGCATGACCGAGACCTTCATACAGATGGGCATTGACGAGCTCTCTGTGGCTCCCGGAAAGGTGCTGCCCCTCAGGAAGAAGATCCGAGAGATACGCTGATTTCCGGAGAAACAGATGATGTAAGACGGATATAGGATGGATATCAGACGAATACGGAAAGACGGATCTGTTTGAATTGGCAGATCCGTTTTGCTATACTTAAAGCTGTTAAAGGAAAGTACAGCAGTGGAAGAGAGTACAAAGGAGGAGAAGATGTTAGAAAAATTATTTAAACTGAAGCAGAACGGTACTGACGTCAGGACCGAGATCCTGGCAGGCGTCACCACCTTTATGACCATGGCCTACATCCTGGCGGTGAACCCCAGCATCCTGTCGGCCACGGGAATGGATCAGGGGGCTGTCTTTACTGCCACGGCGCTGGCCGCCCTGATCGGGACGCTTTTGATGGCTGTTTTTGCCAACTATCCCTTTGCCCTGGCGCCGGGCATGGGGCTGAACGCCTACTTTGCCTACACGGTGGTGCTGAGCATGGGATACACCTGGCAGGTGGCTCTGACAGCGGTTTTTGTGGAGGGTATTATTTTTATCATCCTCTCCCTGACCAGCGTACGGGAGGCTATATTTAACGCTATCCCACAGAATCTGAAGGCGGCGGTCAGCGTGGGAATCGGCCTTTTCATCGCGTTTATCGGATTGCAGAACGCCAATATCGTGGTGGGAGGCTCCACTTTGCTGGAGCTCTACTCTCTGGACGGGTACAATGCGGCAAACGGTGTGGAGGCCACCTTCAACGACGTGGGGATCACGGTGATCCTGGCGCTGGCCGGCGTGATCATCACCGGAGTGCTGGTGCTGCGCAATGTCAAGGGCAATATACTCTGGGGTATACTGATCACCTGGGTGCTGGGGATCATCTGTCAGCTGGCGGGCATCTATGTGCCCAACCCGGAGGCCGGATTTTACGGGCTCCTGCCGGATTTCAGCAACGGGCTGTCCATTCCCAGTCTGTCTCCCATCTTCTGCAAGATGGAGTTCAGCGGGATCTTCTCTTTGAATTTCCTCGTTGTCATATTCGCCTTCCTCTTTGTGGACATGTTTGACACCATCGGGACACTCATTGGTGTGTCCTCCAAGGCCGGCATGCTGGACGAGGAGGGGCGGCTGCCCCACATCAAGGGCGCGCTTCTGGCCGACGCGGTGGCCACCGCCGCGGGAGCTGTGCTGGGCACATCCACGACCACCACATTTGTGGAGAGCGCATCCGGCGTGACAGAGGGGGGGAGGACCGGGCTCACGGCCCTGACGACAGCGATCCTGTTCGGCGCGGCGCTGTTTTTCTCGCCCATCTTCCTCGCCATCCCCTCCTTTGCCACCGCGCCGGCACTGGTGATCGTGGGCTTCTATATGTTGACCAACGTAGTCAACATTGATTTCAACGATATGAGCGAGGCCATTCCCTGCTACATCTGCATCGGAGCCATGCCGTTTTTCTACAGCATATCCGAGGGCATTTCCATGGGAGTGATCTCCTATGTGGCCCTCAACCTGCTGAGCGGCAAATTCAGGGAGAAAAAGCTGAGTGCCCTCATGTATGTGCTGGCGGTTCTGTTCATCCTGAAATATATTTTCCTGTAGGAGAGTGACATGCGGTATATAAGACCTGATTATTATGATACGTTCAGATGTCTGGCAGACAGGTGCCCCTCCTCCTGCTGTGAGGGATGGCAGATCGTTATCGACGAGGCATCCCTGGAAAAATACAGAGGCTACCAGGGGGATTTCGGGAGGAGGATGGCCAGGTCCGTCTCCTGGGAGGACGGCACCTTCCGCCAGTATGAGGGAAGGTGCGCCATGCTGAACCGGGAGGGGCTCTGTGACCTCTACATCGAGAAGGGGGAGGAGGCTCTCTGCGAGACATGCACCCGGTATCCCAGACATGTGGAGGAGTTTGAAAATGTGCGGGAGTACTCCCTCTCCCTGTCCTGCCCCGAGGCGGCCCGGATCATGCTGGAGGAGGACAGGGAGCTGTCCTTTGTGACAGAGGACACCCCGGAGGAGGAGACCTTTGAGGAGGGCTTTGACTTTCTTCTCTATACCAATCTGGTAGACGCAAGGGAAGCCCTGTATGCCCTTCTGCAGAGGAGGGATCTGCCCTTTGAAGAGAAGGAGAGGGCCTGTCTGGCCTTTGCGGGCGGTGTGCAGCTCCTGCTGGAGGAGGGAGACTATCCCGGTATGGAGGAGTGGATCCGGACCGGGGGAAAGCAGGAACCTGGCTTGCCGGAGGAGGAAAGGTGGGTGAATCCTGCCCGACTGTCCCGCTATGACAGGCTGCTGGAGGAGCTGCGGGTGCTGGAAGGTCTGGAGAGACTGGAGCCTGCCTGGGAGGCGCTGCTGAGAGAGGAGGAGGCGTTCCTTCGCCAGGCGGGGGAAGAGAAGTATGAGAAGATACGGGCCTCCTTCCGGGAGAGCCTGGAAAGCAGCGGGCCGGGCAGAGAGGCCTGGGACCGAAGGCTGGAGAAGCTGGCGCTGTTTTTCGTCTACACCTACTTCTGCGGAGCTGTGTACGACGACGCGGTCCACGCCAAGGTATGCCTGGCCTTCTTTTCCACCCGGTGGATACAGGAGCTTGTGATGATGGAGTGGTATGTCCGGGGAACCACTGCTGACATAGAGGCGCTGATCCGCATGTCCCGCCGCTATGCCAGGGAGATCGAGCACTCGGACGAAAACCTGAACGCCCTGGACGATTACTTCTGGGACAGGACACACGAAAAGAGGGCTGTCGCACTAAATAATTAGTGCGGCAGCACTTTTTTGCAGAGAATAAGAGCCAGGTCTGTGCAAGGCCTGGCTCTTGGTGTAAAATTTATTTATGCGACTAAATAAAATCCTACAGAAAGATTATACTCTATCTTCTCTGTACTATCAAATCAAACTTCCGCTGGATGTGGAAATTTTGATTCCGGCAGATGATCCGGTCCGTCTTCTGAGTGCATTTGTGGAGGGAATGGAACTCAGCGATCTTTATCAGACTTATGGGAGGATAAAGAAAAATCAGGCGACACCGAGACAGCTGTTTAAGATCATGGTCTACGCCAGCATGAATCGGATCTATTCTAGTCGGGATATCGAAACTGCATGCCGCAGGGATATCAACTTCATGTACCTTTTGGAAGGAAAGCCAGCACCTGACCATGCGACCTTTGCACGTTTTATTTCTCTGCATTTCGCACAATGTTCGAAAAAGACATTGGCCGAGGTGTCGAAACTCTTATATTCTCTTGGAGAGATTTCCGGGAAAAGCATCTTTATTGATGGAACGAAAATAGAATCCGTTGCGAACAAATATACTTTTGTCTGGAAAAAGGCTGTTACGAAAAATCAGGCAAAACTTTTCGATAAGATCCTTGTTCTTGTGGAAGAGTGTGAAAATCTTTACGGTTTCAGGATCGCTTATAATGGGAAAGTCTCTCTTCACACATTAAAAAGGCTGCGAAAAAAGCTGTGCAGGATCAGGCAGGAGGAAGGGATTGTCTTTGTCCATGGAACCGGACGACGAAAAACACACCTTCAGAAATCGCTGGAAACTCTGGAAACTTACATAGCAAAACTGAAGGAGTACAATAAAAAGCTTTATGTCTGTGGAGACCGTAACAGTTATTCTAAAACAGACCCGGATGCGACTTTTATGCGGATGAAAGAAGATGCCATGCTCAATGGGCAGCTGAAACCAGCTTATAATCTTCAACATGGAGTGGATTCAGAATACATCACATGGCTGGATATCAGTCCACGGCCTACAGATACGAGGACCTTGATCCCATTCCTGAAAGATATGGAGTTGTATCTTCCGTTTAAATATCAGGAGATTGTGGCAGATGCAGGATATGAAAGCGAAGAGAATTACCTGTTTCTCGAAGAAAACGGTCAGCTGGCCTATATCAAACCCCAGAACTATGAGATTTCCAAAACCCGAAAATACCGTCAGGATATCGGGCGGATGGAAAACATGAAATATGATGAGAAAGCGGACTGTTATTACTGTAAAAATGGACAGATGTTGACGGTGCAGTACGAAAAGAGGGAAAAGACGGCCAGTGGATACCGGAGAACTGTTACCGTATATCGAAGTAACGGATGCAGTGGATGCCCTTTCAAAACAGACTGCATCAAGGGGAACAACTGCAAAACACCAATGGAAGACCGCCAGAAAGTACTGTACGTTTCGAAAAAAATGAAAGAAAAACGTCAGGAAACATTGGAGCGGATTACCAGTGTTTATGGTACACAGCTCCGGATGAACCGAAGCATACAGGCAGAAGGAAGCTTTGCAAACATTAAAGAGGATATGGAATTCAGACGATATTTATATCGAGGGAAAGCAAATGTAACCGCCCAGAGCATCCTGTTGGCGATCGGGTATAACATAAACAAACTTCATCATAAGATTCAGGCGGGAAAGACAGGACGGCATTTATTTTCACTCAAACAAACCGCCTGATTTTGACAGGTCAAAAGTGAATACTGAAAGCGATCCTTTTTCCAGAAAAGGTTTATTAAAGTTCGCCTTTTTGTAGAAACGAAATGAAAGAAAAGAATATTTGGGCTTAAAAATGGTAAAAAGATGCTGCCGCATCTATGATTTTCTAATCATTGATGCGACAGCCCCCTACGAGCTATCGGGAGAAAAGCTTCCGGAGTATGCAGCTTATGACGCCCGCGATACACAGGGGCACCAGTGTGACGGAGAGAGATCCGTAGATGTCCACAGCTCCCGAAAGTCCTCTAAGAGGCGCAGGGGATCCGGGGATAAGGCCTGCCAGTACATAGGCCAGGACGGAGCCGGCACCCACCAGAATGAAGGAGAACATGCCTCTGCCTGTGTCGCTCTGGAAGCTGCGTCTGCCATCTCTTGCCACCCGGGGGCCGGTCAGGGCCCAGAGGAAAGAGATGATTTCAAAGAGCAGGAGGAAGAGGGCAAAGGCGGCGTAGGCTGCCATCGTATAATTCTTCTCCCCCACGGCCGCGGCCGGGTTGCCGTAGGTGAAGAGCCCCTCCAGAAAGTGGGAGCCCAGGATCAATGTGATCACTGCGATCAGCACAAGGGAGGCTGTCTTACAGACCATCTGTATCAGACGGGCCGCAGCCCGGGCCCCTGTCTGGGCTGTCTTTTTGACGGGGGAGAGGACGCTGTGCCTGCTCCTGGAGCGGGACCTGCTCCTTCCGTCCTCCTGGCCGTCCCTGCCGGAGCGCTCTCTTTTGTCTTTTCCGGAGCCGGAGCGCCTGCTCTTCCGGCTTGCGGAAGAGCCCCGGCTGCGATCGCCGTATTCCTCATCTTCGTCATCATTGTCATCATCGTTTATATTGATTTCGGGCAGATCCTCCTCGTAGACTACCTCGAAGTCGTCGTCAAAAAAGTCACTGTATGATTTGCCGTTCATATGTATACCTCCTTATAACAGGACTATTCTATAATGTATGAGGGCGGGATGCAAGCAAAGACACAGAAGCTTTATAAAGTCCTAAGATTTTCTTCAGAAACGTAGAAAAGGGCAGGGGCATCAAAAGGATGCCTCCTGCCCGGCCGCCCTGCGCCAAAGCGGCGCGAAAGGAACGGCGATATATATGATCAGCCTGCAAGCAGGATGGTCACTATCTGGCTGCCTCCTGGGCGAACCTTGTGGTTACAAGATCCTCGTAGGGGGCTCGCTTCTCCAGCTCGCCTGCATCCTCCAGGATATCCTGGAGAAGGTCAAAGCTGTCCTCGGAGAAGACCAGATTGTCAGCCCAGGTGTCCTGGTCATAGTAGCGGGTCACAATGGTGGTGATGGTATCCAGGTCTGTCTCCTCAAACTGAGGCGCGATGATACCTGCGATCTCCTCCGGAGTGTGGCCCTGCACATAGTCCATGCCCTTCTGGAGGGCGTTGGTAAAGCCCTGGATCACATCCGGGTTCTCCTCTATATAGCTCTTCTTCGCGGAGAAGGCGGTGTAGGGGACATAGCCGCTGTCTGTGCCAAGGGAGGCCACCACATAGCCCTTTCCCTCCTGCTCCAGGCTGGTGGCTCCCGGTTCGAACTCGACCGTGAAATCTCCCTGACCGCCGGCAAAGGCCGCCGCGGTGGAGCCGAAATCAATGCTCTGGTCGATGGTCAGGTCGCTCTGCGGATCTATGCCGTTCTGGCGCAGGATATACTCAAACACCATCTCCGGCATGCCGCCCTTTCTTCCCCCGAGAACAAGGTGACCCTTCAGGTCCTCCCATGAGAAATCCTCCACAGGCTCCCGGGCCACCAGGAAGTTGCCGGCCCGCTGGGTCAGCTGGGCGAAGTTGACCACATAGTCGCCCGCTCCCTCGTTGTAGGTGTAGATGGAGGCCTCTGACCCCATGAAGCCGATATCTGCCTCACCGGAGAGGACGGCGGTCATGGTCTTGTCGGCTCCAAAGCCGTTGACCAGCTCTACCTGTATGCCTTCCTCCTCAAAGTATCCCTCCTCGATGGCCACGTACATGGGCGCATAGAAGATGGAGTGTGCCACCTCGTTCAGCACTACCTTTGTGGACTTTTTTTCGCTGCCGCCGGCCTGGCCGGAGGCAGAGGTGCCATCGTCTTTACCGGATGAACAGCCGGCCAGGGCTGCAAGAGCCAGGACGGCGGCAAGCAGTACAGTAAACAGACGCTTTTTCATAAAATCCTCCTTAAAAATTCTGGTGGTTTAGTATATGCGGAAGGAGGAAAAGTGCTAACACACGACAATGATCCGCCTGGGTGTGGTCTGGGGCGGTATGCTCATGGTGGCGGCGGAGTAGTAGACGATGAGGAGCTGTCCTTCCAGGCTGCAGTTAAACCTCTGCCCGTTGGATGTCATGATCTGGGTGGAGGGTCCCACATTCAGCTTCAGCGACTGGTCCACAGCCAGCAGGTCTCCGTCAAACCAGCCGGCGTAGATCGTCTCGTTGGCATTCTTCCGGCCGATGATGACGGCCTGGTATTCCGGCGGATACACGAGAGGGATCGCCAGATCGCTGTCGTAGAAGGCGGTTACCAGCATGCCGGCCCGCAGATGAACCTCCTGGATGACGTAGGTGGAGGGGCTGACGATAAAGTTGGATACCCCGCTGTTGTTTACGATTGAGACCTGCAGGGAGCAGCAGTCCCCGGAGAGAGGCGTGATGCGCTGGATCACACCGCTCACCGGGACAAGTGTCTGATTTGCCATAATAATACAGTCCTTTTTTCCTTACTATATGCGGAAAAAGGAGGATGTGTTTCCCTATTTTTTCTTTGGGGGAAATTTAGGTGGGAGATACTGGTAGGCGTACAGATCCTGGTAGGACTCCCGCTCCGCCTCCGAGACGGGCTCGGAAGGGATCAGTCCGGTGCAGTCGCCGGCCGAGGCGGCGCCCGATATATAGTCGTAGGAGTCGATGATTGACTGGTTGTCCAGGCCCTCCCTCTTCTGTGATACGGCCTTCTTTTCTTTTCTGCTCATGTGACTGGGACCTCCTTTATTTGCTAAATAAAAATGGATACGTTATAATGATTACCGGACAGAAGAAATTTATACCTGATACGAACGGAGAAAAACAGACATAAGCGACAGCAGATGATAAGGAGGAAGAGATGGAAATTAAGATTGATACCCACACCCACACCATTGCCAGCGGCCATGCTTACAACACGATCCGGGAGATGGCTTCCATGGCTGAAAGTAAAGGGCTGGAGGGACTTGCTATCACGGAGCACGCGCCGAAGATGCCCGGAACCTGCGGCCTGTACTATTTCCAGAACCTGAAGGTGGTCCCCAGGAAGCTGGGAAATCTCAGGCTGCTCTTCGGTGTGGAACTGAACATACTGGATGAGAATGGCACGGTGGATCTGCCGGAGGAGACGATCCGGTCTCTTGACATAGCGGTGGCCAGTATCCATCCGCCCTGCTATGGAAAGACAAGCGGCAGGGAGGAGAATACAAGAGCCTACGTCAATGCCATGAGGAAGGACTATATCGACATTATCGGCCACCCCGACGATGGACGGTACGGACCGGACTATGACATCCTTGCCAGGACAGCCAGGGAGACGGGTACGCTCCTGGAGATCAACAATTCCTCCCTCCGGCCGGGCGGCTTCCGGGAAAACACCTATGGAAACGCTCTGGAAATGCTGCGCTGCTGCAAGAAATACGGCACAATGGTGACACTTGGCAGCGATGCCCACGTGGATGTGGACATCGTGAACATAGAGTACTCGGAAAGGCTTCTCACTGAGGCAGACTTCCCGGAGGAGCTGGTGGCCAATACATCCTTTGACAGGCTGATGTCCGTGCTGAAGCGCAGGGCCCGCAAATAGCGGATAAAATATAGGGCAAAATACCCGAAGGGAAAATATTCCGGCCTCTCTATGGACTTTATGAATTTAGTGTGCTAAAATATACGCATAATGAATTTCGTTTCGGAGGAGAGAATAAATATGAGCAAAAAAATCAGAACCGAGGCGGTGGACTATCTGTTTAGCGCCATACTGAGTCTGAAAGATAAAGAAGAGTGTTATATATTTTTTGAAGATATCTGTACCATCAACGAGCTGCTCTCCCTGTCCCAGCGGTTTGAGGTGGCCAAGATGCTGCGGGACCACAAGACTTACCTGGAGATTGCGGACAAGACCGGGGCGTCCACTGCCACTATCAGCAGGGTGAACCGCTCTCTCAACTACGGGAACGATGGGTACGACATGGTGTTTGAGAGGATCAACAAAAAAGAAGAATAGATAAAAAAGAAGATTGCCCGAGGCAATCTTCTTTTGCGTAGGTGCACTGATAATATGCTATTTCTTCTCCTCAGAGCCGGGGAGCTGGTCGATCAGCTTTTCCATGAGGAGTTTTTTTACATAGACATCAAAGGCAAGGCTGCAGATGAAAGAGAAGAGCTGCAGCGACTCCTGGTCCTCCTCTGGCGCGTCCTGGAAGGTCTCGGCAGATGTATTGTACATTTTCGCGATATCCTTTGCCAGCTGGTCGATTCTGGATTTCTCCAGACTGCATACCTCCTCGTACACGGAGGTGATGTCAAAGTCCTCCCCATTGTGAAAATATTTCTCCGTGAGAGGCACAAGGAGCGTCTCGATATCTTTGATGGAGAGGATATTTTTAAAATAGTAGATAAAGATCAGGACCAGCACATGCTCCTTTGAGTATTTCTTCTTCACAGGAGGGGGAAGAAGATTGTTCTTTGCGTAGTTGTTGATCATGGTCTTTGTCAGGATCTTGTCCTCGCCGTGCCGGCGGGTGGAGCCGAGCTGGCTCTCCATAAAGGTTGTGACCTGATCCATGTACAGGTCAATATTCGGAATATCCTGGGGCTTCACGTAGTCGATGCGGGAGAGGCTCTGCAGGATACTGTTCAGCATATCTTTTGTATCAATTGTCATAGTTTCACCACCTCAATATACCCATTATATAGTATTCAAAACCAGATGACAAGAGCGGCTTGAAGTGTTTTAAGTGATTATTTTCTTTTGGTCAATATGACAAACAATTTGAATGATTTTATTTGAATTTTATCGAAATTGTGAGGATAATCTGATATGATTGACTTAATAGGATATAAGAGATAAAAAATGTACAGACTTGAAATACAGTTTTATCGTTAAAGAGAAAATGAGAGGAGGTGATCCTGTTGGGAAAATATATTGCACATATTAATGAGACGACAGGCGCTGAGCAGACTGTAAAGGAACACAATGAAAACACAGCAGAGCTGTGCGCGGAATATGCAATTGCAGAACTGAAAGATTTTTTGTATGCGACGGGGCTTCTGCATGACATAGGCAAGTATCAACACAAATTTCAGAAGAGGATCCGTGGCGCTGATGTCAGGGTGGAACATTCCACCTGCGGTGCTCTTGTGGCAAAGGAGAAATATCCTGCCCAGGCAATGGCTCTCATGATGGAATATTGTATTGCAGGGCATCATTCGGGGCTGCCGGACGGCGGGTTCCCAAATGATGACAGCGGTATGTCGACATTATGTGGAAGAATGCAAAAAGAGTTTGAAGATTTTAGCGAATATAAGAAGGAGATGCATCTTCCGGAACTGGATGGGAGAAGCTGGGTGAATTATCTGCTTGAGGATTGCGGTAAAGATATGGGGAAGGTTATAGACAAATTTGCATTTTTGACACGATATACCTTTTCCTGTCTTGTGGATGCAGACTCCAGGGATACAGCGGAATTCTGTAAGGAAAGGGAACTGCCACGGCGGCTTCGGGCAGATTTCCGGGCGTGCCTGGAAAAAGTAAATCACAAACTGGATTCATTTGTCTGCAAAACAGAACTTCAGAAAACAAGAGCACTTCTTCAGAAACAGGCGTTTCAGAAAGAGGCGCAGGATGCGGAGATTTATCTGCTCAATATGCCCACAGGAAGCGGGAAAACCCTGGCAAGTGTCAAAATTGCCCTGGAGAGAGCAGTTTTAAAAAAGAAAAAGAGAATTATCTACATAATTCCGTATAACAGTATTATTGAGCAGACGGCGGAAGTTTTTGGAGAATTGTTCCGGGAGGATCTGGAGATTCTGCGGCATCAGTCAACATTTTCCTATGAGGACGAAGAAAACGGATCGGAAGATTATCGCGAAGCAGCTAAGTGTGCAGCTGAAAACTGGGATGCTCCTTTTGTGATTACCACGGCGGTCCAGTTTTTTGAATCTGTTTATGCAAATAAAAGGGGAAAACTTCGTAAGATGCACAATATGTCAGATAGTATTCTTATATTTGATGAGGCGCATCTGATGCCGCAGGATTATCTGCAGCCATGTCTGCAGGCCATAACCTACATAACGAGATATCTGCACAGTGAGGCGGTTTTTCTGACTGCTACGATGCCTGACTTTGAACAGCTGATCAGAGAATATGCTCTGACTGACAGTAAAATTACAAGTCTGATCGATGATTCGTCACTGTTTTCTCAGTTTCAGAAATGTAGATACAGTTATCTGGGAGAGGTGGAAAGTGAAGAACTGCTTCTTAGAAGCAGCCAGAGCCCGTCATCTCTGATTATCGTAAATAAAAAAGCAACGGCAAGGGAACTGTTCCAGAAGTGCGGTGGGAAAAAATATCATCTTTCAACTTATATGACATCCTTCGACAGAAAAAAAGTTCTTAAGGAGATCCGCAAAGAATTGAAACTTCTGGAAGAAGAGTATCCTAATTTTGAGAATGTACCGGAAGAAAGAAGAGTCACCATTATTTCCACGTCTCTTATCGAAGCGGGTGTTGATCTGGATGTCTATACTGTTTTTCGTGAAAGAGCAGGGCTGGACAGCATTCTTCAGGCAGGAGGGCGCTGCAACAGAGAAGGCCGGAGAAAAAATGCGGATGTCTTTATTTTTGATCTGGCGGATGAAACGAAAAAGGCTTCCTCTGATGAACGGGCAAATCTTACAAAGGGATTGTTGGAAAAATATTCGGATATTTCGGATACAAAATGTATCAAAGAATACTATGACAGGCTGTTTTTTTAATAAAAACACAATAAAAATCTGATTATCCGCTAAAACACAGTATCTATCAGCATTTTCAAGGAAACAAACACATCAATTTACTACTTATTTACTACTAACGAATGAGCCTTGATACGCAAGTTTTCCTAGATATGCAAAGATATGGTACAGCACATCAGTATTGAAACAAGAAAAAATTGAATAACTTATAGACTATGGAACGCCTAAAATGACGTTCCTTTTCTATTTCCAGCCGTTCTTATTGGACGGCTATTTTATTACCCAAAATGAAAGGAGCATTAGATTTATGAAAAAGACATGGAAACGATTGTGTACGGGCTTCTTAGCTCTTGCAACTGTCGTTACTGCTTTACCGACTACACCCGTTCATGCAGAAAGTAAGCAATACTGGACGGAGTCAAACGAGCGTGTCGGTATCGTTGAAAAAGTAATGAATGACGGTTCGATTGGTTCTACCTTTAATGAGGGACATTTAACTGTTGAGGGCGAGGACGCTTACTGTATTGACATTAACACAGACTTTAAGAATGGTTACAAGACCAGAGCTGACGCAAGCTCACGCATGAGTATCGACCAGATAAGCGACGTTGCCTTATCTATCGAATATGTAAAACAGTACACAGACAGCCACAGCGGAATAGGCAAAAATCACGCTTACCTTTTAAGACAGCTTGTAGTCTGGCAGAGATTAAGCGTACATCTTGGCTGGCAATGTGATAACGTGCGAGCTTCTTATGATGAAATTCCAAAGGCAACGCAGGACGAAGTTTTCGCTGGTGCGAAAGCCTTTGTCAAAGAAAATAAAGGACGCTATGAATGTGGCGGTTATATCTACTCTGGCGAGGGGCAGGAATTGGGACAATTCTGGGCGAAGCTGAATGTCGGAAATGCGAAACTGCAAAAGACTTCCAGTAATACCAGCATTACAGACAGTAACGGGAATTACTCTATTGCAGGTGCAACCTATGGTGTCTTTTCTGATAAGGACTGCACGAAACAGCTTGCCACCCTTACGACTGATGAAAACGGCAATACAGATGTTGCAGAGGTAAAAGCTGGCACAGTCTATATCAAGGAATTATCCGCACCAGCAGGATATAAAGTAGATAAAACTGTATATTCCTTAAAGGTTGAAGCTGGAAAGACAGCTACCTTGAAAGTATCAGATACACCGAAAGTAACAGACACTTTGATTGAGCTTTTCAAGATTGATATGGAAACACAGAAAGACAATCCGCAAGGGAACGCTTCTTTAGCAGGTGCGGAATTTACATGGAAGTATTATGCTGGCTTCTACAATAAAGAAAATCTTCCTGCCGAAGCTACTCGTACATGGGTTACAAAGACAATCGCTGAAACAGACAGCGACGGGACAACTCATTACATCACAAAATTAGCGGACGCATACAAGATATCTGGCGACAGCTTCTATATGCAGGACGGTAAGGCGGTTCTTCCACTTGGGACACTTACTGTTGAGGAAACAAAAGCTCCAAACGGCTACTTGTTAGACGGTGCATATATGCAGGCTGGCGATAAGCCCGAACAGATTAAGGGCTTATATGTAACACAGATTACCGAGGACGGCGACCTTGCCGTACTATCTGGAAGTAACCAGTTTTCCGTATCAGACAAGGTTATCCGTGGCGGTGTGAAAATTCAGAAACGAGATTTAGAAACGGGCGATACGAAACCACAAGGAAGTGCTACCTTGAAAGATACTGCCTTTGACATCATTTCCTTAAATGATAATGCGGTATTGGTTGAGGGCAAGCTATACAAGAAAAATGAAGTGCTAAAAACAATCCATACAGACATTGAGGGTGTCGCTTCTACTTCCGCTGACCTTTTACCTTATGGAAAATTCCGTATCGTTGAGAGTGAAGCTCCAGACGGTTACTTGACAGACGGTGCGAAACCGATTGATTTTGCAATCACAGAAAATGGAAAAATCGTGGACTTAACAGACGAAGCCCATTCTATCTATAATCAGATTAAGCGTGGAGATATTGAGGGTATAAAAATAGGTGCGGGCACACATAAGCGTCTTGCTGATGTTCCTTTTAGGATCACAAGCAAGACAACGGGCGAAAGTCATGTTGTGGTAACTGATGATAACGGTCAGTTCTCCACTTCTGCTGACTGGGCTTCTCATAAGCACAATACCAACGCAGGAAAAACAAGCGAGGACGGCGTGTGGTTTGGAACTTCTGAACCAGACGACAGCAAAGGTGCGTTACCTTACGATACTTACATCATTGAAGAAATGCGTTGCAACAGTAACAAAGGCTTTGAACTTATCCCACCTTTTGAAATCGTGGTATCAAGAAATAATCTTGTGATTGATTTAGGGACTTTGACTGATGAATACGAAAAAGAAATCTCTATCCATACCACAGCGACCAGCAAGGACGGCGAAAAGACTATCCTTGCAGGAAAAGAGGTTACAATCGTTGATACTGTCAAATTAGACGGACTTACAAAAGGCACAAAATATCAGCTCAAAGGCTGGCAGATGTTAAAGGAAGAAAACGCAGAACTTCTTATTGACGGGAAACGTGTAGAAAACGATTATACCTTTGTCGCTGATGATGAAGAAATGAAAGTGGAAATTTCCTATATATTCAATGCGTCTGCTTTAGGTGGCAAGAACCTTGTTACCTTTGAAGAATTGTATGATTTCAGCAATCCAGACGAACCCGTAAAAGTTGCGGAACACAAGGACATTGAGGACGACGGGCAAACCGTACTTATCACAGAGCGTATCATCAAAATTCATACGACTGCTACGGATAAGGACGGCAACAAAGAGCTTGAAGCTGGAAAAGAGGTAACAATCATTGATACCGTAACCTTAGAGGGCTTAGAAGTCGGTACACAGTACAAACTTGTGGGCTGGCAGATGTTGAAAGAAGAAAATGCAGAACTTCTTATCAATGGAAAGCGTGTGGAAAGTGATTATACTTTTACTGCTGACAGCGAAACTATGATATTGTCAAGATTAGTTGACACATTTATTTCAAGGATATCACTGACTATGCTACCAGTTCCAAATCCTCATAAT
>NZ_SPGT01000029.1:0-28196 GCF_005845155.1 Clostridium sp. BSD2780061688st1 H5
GGTCTGATTTCCGTTCTGAATATTTCTCTTAGAAATTTTCAGGGTCGTTGTCTATTGTTCAGTTATCAAGGTTCTTTTTGTCTTTTGCTGTCTCTCGCGAGTCAGCTTAAATATAATACCATCTCTTTTTTTCTGTGTCAATACTTTTTTTGAAGTTTTTTTATTTTTTCTCAACACTCAATCGATAGTATATTTACAATAGAAGAAACACAATATATTCCATTGTTTTCCTTCTTCAATAAGGCAAACAAAAAACCACTGAGCTTCTCAGCAGTTTTTGCCTAACGGAGAAAGAGGGATTCGAACCCTCGCGCCGGTTGCCCGACCTACACCCTTAGCAGGGGCGCCTCTTCGGCCTCTTGAGTATTTCTCCAGCAGAAGTTATTATACTAAACCCCCGCATGATTGTCAACGTATTTTTTTCTTATTCTCCAAAAACGCTTTTCTACTGTAATATAGGATAAAAGCAAGCGCTGTCAGTATCCAAGTTACCGGATAGCTGAATATAATGGCATTGATAGTAGGCGCTATTTCCATGGCTCCCACAAGCCAGGCAATCCGGAGAAGGCAAATTCCAACCAGCGTGATGATCATAGGTACGAGAACGTCTCCCACGCCCCTCATAGCACCCGCCAGCACTTCGATGAACACGTAGACCACATACCACGGGGTGATGAGAAGCACCATCCGACTCCCAATCTCTATGACATTCTGATCGGACGTGAACATACGGAAAAGAGGAGTCCTCATTGCCACCAGCAGGATCACAATGACAGTGGACACAGCAAAATCCATGAGAAGGCAGATCTTTGTGCTCTTTTTTACTCTGTCCTTCTTTCCTGCGCCGTGGTTCTGTCCCACAAAGGAGGTGATGGCTATGCCGAAGGAGGTGCTGACCATCCAGAACACAGCATCCATCTTTCCAAAGGCGGACCAGGCTGCTGCCGTGTCTGTTCCAAAGGTATTCAGCGCCGCCTGGATGGCTATATTTGTAATGGCAAACAGGATAGACTCCACTGCTGTCGGTATCCCAAGCTGAAGCTGTGAGAAGAGAATAGACCATGTAAAGCGCATCCTCTTCAGTGTGATCCGCAGCGCCCCTCTGTCCCTGGCCAGCCGGATCGTAATGAGAACCGCGCTGAGCGCCTGGGAGAGAAATGTAGCTGCGGCAGCTCCCGCCACGCCCATCTCAAGTCCAGCCACAAACACAATGTCCAGCACAATATTTGCAAAGCAGCAGATAATCAGATAGTAGAGGGGCGTACGTGAATTTCCCGCCGCCCTCAGTATACTGGAGCCCATATTATATATGAAGGTAAAGGTGAGAGCCCCAAAATAAATGCGCAGATAGAGGATCGCATCCCCCATGATCTCCCCAGGTGTATTCATCCATTCCAGCATGGATGGAGTCAGGAAAATGCCTGCTGCCGTCAGGACAATTCCTCCTGCCACGGCCAGTACATACGCATTGTGTACAGCCCTGCTGACAGATCTTCTGTCTCTCGCACCGAAAAAGTGAGCGATAATGACGGATGCCCCTGAGGAGAGGCCTGTGAAAAAACCCACCACAAGACTGGCTATCTGAGCGGAGGAGCCGCCTACCGCAGCCAGCGCCTCTTTCCCCACAAATTGCCCCACTACCACTGTATCTACTGTATTATAAAGCTGCTGAAAAAAACTCCCCAGCATGATCGGGAAGAAGAAAATAAGAAGCTGCTTCCATATAACTCCCTCCGTGATCTGCCGGGAAGCATCTGTTTTTACAGACATATTAATCCCCTTTTATTTCGCATACTGACTGATAACCGCCTCGATCCGCTTCTTCACCTCCGCCGCTATCTCTGTGGTCTTCATATCCTTGTACTCCTCATAGTACATGGGCTCCAGGAAATGTACCTGGACTGTGACCGGGCTAATGGTGTTAGTGTCAAAGGGCTTGAAGGAATCGATAAGGGCCACCGGGACAATAGGGCATTTGGCCTTTGTGGCAGATTTGAAGCTGCCTCCCTTGAACTCCCCGGGATGGTTGCCGTTCTTTGACCGTGTTCCCTCCGCAAAAATCAGATAGTTGCGTCCCTTTTTCACTTCCTCTGTCACGTGGATGATGACCTGCATGGCCTGGCGCACATCCTCTCTGTCCAGCATATAGGCCTTCATACAGGCAAAAACCTGCTTTAAAAACTGGATGTTTCGAATTTCTTTTTTCGCCACCACGGCAAAGGGTCTGGGGCAGGCCTCAATGATGGCCAGCACATCGTAAAGTCCCTGGTGATTAGGGAAAAACATAAATCCGTTCTCTTTCGGAAGATTTTCCACTCCAAAGGAGGCGATCTTTACATTGCCGCCCCGGTTTGCCCGTAGGGTGATATATTTCAGAAGGGCGTACTGCTCCTCATCCGTATATTTTTCTGTGTGTGCCGCGTGATAGCAGAGCTTGCACCACGCGTACGGAACGAGGAGGATGTTCCGGAAGATCATTAGTAATATCCTTTTCATTATCGTTAGCTCCTTCTATTTTATTTCCTGTATTCTCTGATGGCCGTCTCGTAAAGATTATTTCCCTGGCTGTCAATGACGACGATGACCGGGAAATTCTCCACCTCCAGGCGGCGTATGGCCTCTGTTCCCAGATCATCGTAGGCGATCACCTCTGATTTTTTGATACATTTCGACAGAAGGGCGCCTGCTCCGCCCACCGCCGCAAAATAGACACAGCCGTTGCGCACGATGGCATCCATCACATCCTGGGTCCTCTTTCCTTTTCCGATCATGGCTCCAAGTCCCAGATCAAGAAGCCTGGGAGTGTACCTGTCCATCCGGCTGGCCGTTGTAGGGCCTGCTGACCCGATGGGACGGCCTTCCCTTGCCGGGGAAGGGCCCATGTAATAGATAACCTGATCCTTTATATCAAGAGGAAGCTTTTCCCCTCTGTCCAGGGTCTCGTCCATCCTCTTGTGTGCTGCATCCCGGGCCGTGTATATGGTACCTGTAAGATACACATAGTCCCCGGATTTAAGCCCTGCTGCCTCTTCCTTTGTCATTGGCACATTCATATGTTTTTCCATATTTTCCGCTCTCCTGTTTCTTTGTATATGACCAGCTTTTATATTCCGTCTCCTATATTTCTCTCACTACATGCCGGTTTACATGACAGCAGATGTTCACAGCCACCGGCAGACCCGCAATGTGGGTGGGATAGGTGTTCACATTGACCGCAAAGGCTGTCGTGCTTCCTCCCAGTCCTCCCGGCCCGATGCCGAGACAGTTGATTTTCTCCAGCATCTCCTCCTCCAGCTCTTTCACCCACGGAATGGAAGAGTGAGAGCCTGCGTCCCTTGTCAGCGCCTCCTTTGCCATGAGGGCACATTTCTCAAAGGTACCTCCCACGCCAACGCCCACAACCATGGGCGGACAGGCGTTGGGGCCCGCATCTTTGACAGCCGTCAGAATGGCGTTTTTCACTCCCTCCAGACCGTCCGCAGGCTTCAGCATGAAAACCCGGCTCATATTTTCGCTTCCAAATCCTTTGGGCGCCACCTTGATCTTTACTTTATCCCCTGCCACGATCCTTGTATGGATGACAGCGGGTGTATTGTCCTTTGTATTTTCTCTGAGGATAGGATCTCCCACAACAGATTTCCGCAGATACCCTTCTGTGTATCCCTGGCGGACACCCTCATTTACGGCATCCTCCAGAAGTCCTCCCTCCAGGTGCACATCCTGGCCGATCTCCAGAAAGACGACCGCCATGCCCGTGTCCTGACAGATGGGAATCATATCCTTGGCCGCAATCTCCAGATTTTCCCTGAGCTGTGCTAATATCTGTCTCCCCAGGGGCGCCGCCTCTGTCTTTGCCGCGCGATTCATAACAGCCTCCATATCCTCTGACAGATAATGGTTGGCCTCTATACACATTTCTTTAATGTTTTCTGTTATCTCACTTACCTGGACTGTCCGCATTGATTTCCTCCCAATGTAAATAGTGTAAGGGCGCCTCCGCCCGTATATTCCCTAACTAGTATACTGTCTTTATCCATATATTTCAATTCCAGTATTGACATTTTCCTACCCTCATGCTTTAATACATATATAGTTAATTACTCAACTAATTAACCACAACACCAATTAAGGAGGTGTCTATGGAGTGAATATCAATCCAGGCCAGGATAAGCCTATTTTTATCCAGATAGCGGAGGGAATTGAGGACGGCATCCTCACGGGGGCCTTTCCGGAGGAGTCGCAGATTCCGTCCATTACGGAATTCTCCGTGAATTATAAGATCAATCCGGCTACAGCCCTCAAGGGCATCAATCTTCTTGTGGACGACAACATTATTTATAAGAAAAGGGGAGTTGGCATGTTTGTGGCAGAGGGAGCTGTACAGAAGCTCAGAAAAAAGAGGCAGGACCATTTTTACGCGAACTATATAAGCAGCCTTGTGGACGAGGCAAAGAGGCTTGGCATCACAAGCGAGGATGTCATTGCCATGATCGAGAGGGGGTTTTCTAAATGAGAGGAATCGAAGTAAAAAACGTATCCAAGTCCTTTAAGGACACACAGGCTCTGCGAAATGTGAGCCTCACCTTTGAGGAGGGAAAAATCTACGGACTGCTGGGGCGAAATGGAGCCGGCAAATCCACTCTCCTCAATATCATCAGCAACCGGAAATATCCGAACGAGGGGTATGTGTCAGTGGACGGTGTTCCCGCGGCGGAAAACGACGAGGCTCTTAGGAAAATGTTCCTCATCAATGAGATGAACCTTTACCCGGAGAGCATGAGGGTAAGGGACGCCTTCAAGGTGACAAAGACCTTTTACCCTTCCTTTGACGAGGAGTATGCGCTGAAGCTTTCGGAAATGTTTGAATTGAATATAAAAAAGAAGATCAAAAGCCTGTCCACCGGTTACCAGTCCATCTTCCGAAATGTGCTGGCCCTGTCCGTGAATGTGCCCTACATCTTTTTCGACGAGCCGGTTTTGGGACTGGATGCCTACCACAGGGATCTCTTTTACAGACTTTTGATTGAAAAGTACAGCGAGGAGCCGTTTACGGCGGTGATCTCCACCCACCTCATCGAAGAGGTGGCAAATGTCATAGAAGAAGTAATTATCATAAAAAAAGGTGAAATTCTGAAAAATCAGTCCAGGGACAGCATCCTGGAAAACAGCTGCACAGTGTCCGGAACCATCTCTCAGGTGGACACCTATGTCTCCTCCCTGCCGGCTGGTGCGGAGGTGATCGGCTCAGACACGATCGGCGGGCTGAAGTCAGTCTACATCTGCGGCGATGCGGGCTCTCGGATGCCTGAAGGACTGGAGAGGTCAGCCATGGACCTGCAGAAGCTGTTTATCCAGCTCACCTCTATGTAGCTGTATCTGATCTGAAAGGAGTGTTAAAGAGTATGAAAAAGATTTTGAAATATCAGTGTTTTGACCTTGCCAAGGCGCTTGTCGTCTACTATCTCGTCATCATCCTTATCATTGCTCTCGCTGTAGTCGGGCTGAACGTGACCGGCAGCACGAAGAGAGGCGGGCTTGGATTTTCCTCCGAGTTCTTCTGTTTCATCGTAGGGCTTTGCATGTTCCGGGAGTATTTCTACCTGTTTATGCAGAACAGCGTCTCCAGAAAGAAGATTTTCGCTGGCGCCTGCATGTGCCTTGTAGTCCTCAGCGCTGTCATGTCCATCATGGATGTGCTGGCCCTCCACGTGTTTGAGGCGCTGCCCGGCAGCAATATAACCTATATGACCCTCTCCTCCACACTCTACTATGGCTATATGACCAGTGCCGGCCCTGTGCTGCGCCTGCTGATAGAGCTGGTGATCACCTTCCTTCTCATGTACGCCTTCTTTGTGGTGGGGTATCTCATATCCATCTGCTTCTACCGCTCTCCCAAGTCCGGGAAGATCGGCATTGCGGTTGGGCTTCCCCTTCTGGTAGTCGGAGGCATCCCTGTCCTCATGGTGGCCTTCCCGGAAGTTTTTGCCAGACTGATGTCCCTCTTTCTCTTTTGCATGGGATATTCGGACACCTCCAGCGGCAATCCCTTCATCGGGATGGTGTCGCTGACCGTCTTCTCCCTGGTCATTACTGGTATTAGCTACAGGGCTGTGAAAGGCGCCCAGATCTGATTTCTCACAAAATCATACAGATAGCCCTCCGGCTGATGATCAACATCGTATCCGGAGGGCTTTTTTACTGTAGGTTATCTTCTCTTTATATTTCAATCTCCTCCACAGCCCTCTGGATCTCTCCGATCTGCTCCTCTGTGATCCCGTCCACATGAAAGCCGCCGGTGCACACCACCGTGGCATTCCTGGACGCGGCCATCTTCTCTGCCAGGTACCGGCACAGATACTCGTCCTTGTGTCCTGTCACATTGATGACAGAGGCTGTGCTTCCAAGTCTCCCATCCCCCTTAAGGGAAGGGCGGGGAAGAGCCAGCACTGTACAGCCAATATGTGGACTGTCTCCTCCCTGGAGAAGTATATGATAATCTTTTCCAACCTTTGTAAACTTTATAGTTAATTTTGCAAAAGAGAGCTCTCTTTCTATCACTTTTTCTTCCATTTAAATTTTCCTCTAAGACATGCTTCTTCCGACTCTTCTGGCTAGATTCCCTCCCACCGGCGGTATCCCTCTGCCTCAATTCCAAAGGGGTCCACAAGCTTGGCGGCTATATGGTGTATCATATCCTGAATACACTCCGGGTTCTGGTAAAAGGTGAGCATAGGCGGAATGATCCGGACTCCCGGCATTCTGGACAGCTCATACATATTTCTCAGATGAATGGGGCTTAAGGGCGTCTCCCGGGCCGCCAGGACAAGAGGCCGCTGCTCCTTGATGGTCACATCAGCGGCCCGGAGGATCAGGTTGTCCGCATAGCCGCCGCAGATGCCGGCCACTGTCTTCATGCTGCAGGGGACGATCAGCATCCCCGCCGTTCTGTAGGAGCCGCTGGCAGGACCGGCCCCTGTTTCCTCCGGGCTGTACACCTGATCTGCCAGCTTCTCTATTTCTTCTTTTGTGCAGTCCAGCTCGTGCTCCATGGTGAGTACCGCGCTCCTGCTCATGATGAGGACTGACTCATACGCGGGCTCCTGACGGATCATCTGCAGACATTCCTGCAAAATCGGCATCCCACTTGCACCCGTAGCTGCAACGATAATTTTTTTCTTTCTCAATTTACTATTTTGCATCTTTCACCCATTTTTCTGGCTCTACATCCATAAATCTTGCTCTCACGAACCGCTCCTTCTGATCGTAGGGTACTGTACAGTCAAAAATCGTCTTGCAGGCAATACCGTGATCCCTGATACTCGCCGAACAGGACGGGTCATTGGAGGGATCCAGCGGATGGCAGCGGACTCCTGGTATGGTAATGATGTCCGCATCTCCCTGAAACCTGGTGTTCATAGCCCAGAGCACATCATTGATGTCAAAGCAGTCCACATCCTCGTCCACAATGAACACATGCTTCAGTTCACTGAAGGCGGAGAAAGCAAGGAGAGCCGCCTGTCTCTGCCTTCCCTCATCACTTGGCGAGAGCTTCTGAAACTGGAGGACAGCCATATATTTTCCACCTCCCGGAGAAGCGCAGTACACATTCTTCAGCCTTCCCGGCATGGCCTTCTCGATCATGCCGTAAATGCTGGCCTCTGTGGGGATGCCCGCCATGGACACGTGCTCCTCGCTGGGTCCAATGCAGGTCTGCATGATGGGATCCTTCCTGTGAGTCACGGCTGTCACCTTAATGAGCCAGCACTGGTCGCTGGCAGGGCCTTCCTTTGTAGGGCGCATCACAGTCCCTCCTGCTCCCACATGTCTGTACACGCCGGAGAGTTCGGCCATGGGCTCTACTTCCACATCTGTCTCGATCAGCTGTCCCGGTATGGATTTCAGAAGCGCCAGCGCGCTGCGAAGATCGTTTACTTTATTTTCCATTCCATTTCCTCCTGTTCATCCTGCATTTAATTTCCAGCTCTATTTTATCTGCTTTTCTGTATCCTATCAATTCAATTTGTGGTACAATTAATTCCAAAACGGAATGAATAATTTTATGCATATACATTTACACAGATAGAGGAGAATTTTCATGACCTTTGATCAGATCCAAGATTTTATTGCGGTTGTAGAAAATAATACATTTTTTGAGGCAGCTGAAAAGCTCCACATCACCCAGTCCGCTCTCTCCAAACAGATCATGAAGCTGGAAAAAGAGCTGGATGTAAAGCTTCTCGACAGAAGCCGCCGCAGGGCATCTGTCACTGAGGCAGGTAAGATTTTCTATCAGGACTGTCTCAGGCTTTCGGATGAATATAAAAATTCGTTGGAGCACCTGGCTCCCTACCGCCACCTGAAAGAGCAGACATTGTGTCTTGGCACGCTCCCCATTCTTCCACTGTACCACCTGACTGGCAAATTCAGAGAATTTTCAGAAAAATACCCTGACATCCGGTTGACTCTCGAGGAGGTGGCGGAGCCAGACCTCCTTCCCGGACTTTTAAACGGGAAATATACTCTGATTATCTCCAGGAAAAATATGGTGGAGAATTTGCATGCTTCTGTCTTTCCCCTTGCGGATGACCACCTCTTTGCTGTCCTGCCGGACAGTGAGCCACTTTGTCGGAAGCTGGGCTTCTCGTCAGAGCTTTGCAGGGAGCTTTTTTCCCCATGTCCTTCTCCTCTTTCTCTTGACACTCTGGCGCAGATGCCTCTCATTTTGATGAACCGCTATACGTCCGTCTTTCAATTCTGCACCGGGCTTTTCCAGAGCCGCGGCATCCCTCCCACTATTGTCCGCACCGGAAGGGTGGAGTCCATCATAAGCGCCGTCTCCATCGGCGAGGGGGTCAGTCTCCTGCCCGGGAGTAATTTTGAAATTTTCCACCATGAAAACGTTCGTCTTGTTCCACTTAAGGAGGATACGGCTATTCCGGTGGTCATGTGCATGAAAAAGGGCGGACACATCACGCCCGCCCAGGAGAAATTAATTAATTTTTTTCAGAAACACTCTCCGGCTTAATCCTCTCCACCTTCGTGATCCACATCCCGGGGTGAGAGCCTGGATGCCTTCCACACGGAAAAGTTGTATTCTCTTGGACTTCTTCTGTCCATGTCCTGCTGTGCCCGCCTGAAATACTGCCAATGAATATTTTCCACCATTCTCTCTGTGTAAAGTCCGTCTGAGTAGTCCAGTTCTCCCACATTAATTTCTGCCAGAGCCGGCGCCGCGTCATAGGAGGATGTGTCCAGCATATAGACCGCATCAGCAGCGGTCATCTGTTCCATCGTACGGATATTGTAGGATGCAGCCAGATAATCCGGATGCAAAAAGGACAGCAGGATATATCCGCAGGAGACGGTAGCTGTCACAAATCTGAATAACGAAAAATTTTCTTTATAAACAAAAATCACTACTCCCATCATCATGACCATATTTAGTATCAAAAACCAGAGCACAAGAATTCGAAGAAATGTCATGTGATACACACGCACATACATGAACATTCTGTACATGGCAGATACATTCATGATAAAGGTACATCCGCATATGATCGTCAGTATAATCTTTAAAATTCTGTTTTTCTGAAATGCATATACAACCGAAATAACAAGGATGAGATTGATGATGCCCACAAAAAGCAGCTGCCAGAATCCCTCCCGGGCATAGCTCGCGTATGTAACGCCATCCGGAAGTCCGCCCTCATTTTTCAAAAAAAGAACATAAATCTGGACGCAGCAGTACAGTACGTATACAGCAGCCAGGATTGCAGTAAAGGTGATGCCTGTGACCGCCTCGTAATTTTTCTTTTCCCTCTCCTTTTTCCTGCATCCTCCGGATGCAAAGGCGCAGAAGACGCCATAGATAAGCAGCACACCAAAGAGGGTCATGCACACCATTCCCACAACAGAGCTGATATTCAGGTTTTCCGGCATCCGGAAAATCTGTTCAAAAATACCTGCAAACACCCGGTCTGAGCTTGCAAGGAGCGGAAAGATGACCACAAGCAGAAGAGCCGCGATCGCAATCCCTGTCACCACGGAGCTCATTTTCTCCTTTCTCTTCCTTTCCTGATCACTTTCCTCCCCCATTTTCTCCATCATTTCCACACTTCCCTTTCTCCAGGTCTTGATGTGAAAGATATGAAAGGAATAGAGCACAGTCTTGACTCCCATGACCAGGATCGCTCTCAGGTAAGCAGAAAACTGCCACTCCTCATCTCCACAGAAGCAGCGGATCATTCCCGCCATAAAGAGGAGCATGATCCCCGTCCAGTTAAAAACCACGAGAAATCCCGAGTCCGTCATCACTGTGGAAACTCCAAGAAGGAGAATTCCCAGGCCATAGGGGAAAAATTCTCTCCTGCAGGACATCCCCAGTCTGTCAAAAAAGAGAAATGCAATTCCCACTGTCATGACCGCATGCAGTAAAAAAGCCATTCCGTTTAGATTTTTATAACAAAAGGCAGTAAACAGGACTCCATATAAAAGACTCATTCCTGCAAAATACCGATTATTTTCTACAAATTTACCTGCTTCGTCCATTCTTTTACTCCACCTCCTGCTCTTCTTCGTCCGGGACATATTTCAGAATATCTCCCGGCTGGCAGCCAAGCTCTCTGCATAGGGCATCCAGTGTTGTAAATCTGACTGCCTTTGCCTTGTTATTTTTCAGGATAGACAGGTTTGCCATGGTAATATCTATCCTCTCAGACAGCTCCTTGACTCCCATCTTTCTCTGTGCCATGACCACATCCAAATCGATCACGATCGCCATTTTTTGCCACCTCCTGCTGCTTATTCTCCGTTTCATTATATAGTCAGGTCATTTTCCTCCTTATACCGGACCGCCTCATCGAAGACCTGTGACAGAACCTGGCTGAACAGCGCTGCCACGAAAAAGATAACCACAATCACCACGGTCGCAATAGTGGGCACAAAGAACATTTCAACAAGAAACGCCGCTGAGATACAGAGACTGAAGCCTGTCATCAGTCGCAGGCTCTTCACGTTCGCATACACAAAGCAGGAGCCGTTTACCACAGTCCTCATCATCTTCCGAAGCTGCCCCACAATCAATATTCCGAATATTCCGGAAACTGCCAGCGTAAGCAGCATGGGAACATACTGCTCCAGTATAACAGCCTCATAGTACCTTCCCGCCAGCTTCAGCGTCCACGGAAGCGTCACCACAACTACAATTCCCGAATAAAACATAAAATCCAGAATCAGCTTTGTGGCCCTGACAATCTTTTCATTTCTCATACGTCTATCTCTCCCTTCCACATTTCTTTTTATCTTGATTTCCATTTTGACCTGTTACTTTCTAAGAGGAATATAACACATGATAGATTGAATTTCAATATTTATTTATTGTTTATCGATAATTTTTGGTTTCAATTGTGGATTAATTGCAACAATACAGGGGAGATGATACACAATAGGGCAGGGGTAACTGCAATTGGGGACGTAATATTTTTGCAAAATATTACGTCCCCAATTGCAGTTTTTCCCCCTCCGTCCTATAATATCTACAAAAGGAGGTTTTTTCTATGAATACATCGATCGATATGGAGAAATTGAGGGAAGATGCCGTACATATTTTCAACTCCGGCTTCACCTGTTCAGAGTCTGTTATCTACGCTATCAAGAAAAATTTTGAGCTTGAGATGTCTGACGACGCGATTGCCATAAGCTCCGGATTTCCGTGGGGGCTTGGCGGAGCGGGCTGCATCTGCGGCGCTCTGGCTGGCGGAACCATGTGCATCGGCTACTTTTACGGGCGCACAGAGCCGGGAGATCCCCGCAATCAGCTCTGCTTCAAGCTCTGCAATGAACTCCATGACTTTTTTAAAGAAAATTACGGAGCCGCCTGCTGCCGTGTGCTGACTAGGGGAATGGAAAAGCAGTCTCCTGAGAGAAAGGCACACTGCACAAAAATGGTTTCCGGAACGGTTGTAAAGACTGCGGAAATCATTCTGGCAAACCTGAAGGACAGCAGGTTTCAGGACGTCTGTTAGTCAGACACGCAAATATAAAGGACTGGCACGAGCAATTCCCAATGCTGTGTCAGTCCTTTCATTTGTCTATTTCAGAGCTGTTTTTACAAATTGTTCTAGTAACTGCTCTCTCTTACTCATTTTCCTGCTCTTCAGTCGTCTCCTCTTCCTCCTCGTCGCCCTGTCTCACTTTCGCGATGCTGGCAACCTTATCATTTTCCTGTAAATTTATTAATTTTACACCTGAGGTTATTCTTCCAAGTATGGAGATGCTGCTGCACTTCATGCGGATCACGATTCCCTCTGTGTTGATGATCATGATCTCGTCCTCTTCATCCACAGCCTTTATGCCTACCACATTTCCGGTCTTCTCTGTGATCTTGTAGCACTTGACACCCTTTCCACCTCTGTTCTGGGGAGAAAATTCCTCCATAGCCGTGCGCTTGCCCATGCCCTTCTCAGACACGATGAGAAGGTGGCTTCCCTGGGAGTCAAGCTGCATGCCGATCACCTCGTCGTGGTCAGTCAGGTTCATTCCCCTCACGCCCATGGAGGTTCTTCCTGTGGGCCGCACATCTGTCTCATGGAAGCGGATGCACTGTCCGTACCTGGTGGCCAGGATGATATCCTTCTTGTCATCCGTGTATTTTACTTCGATCAGCTCATCGTCATCCCGCAGCGTGATGGCGGCAAGTCCGGTCTTTCTCACATTGGCGTATTCCTTCAGGGGAGTCTTCTTAACAAGCCCTTTCCTTGTAGCCATGAACAGATACTCACCGTCTCTGTACTCGTCTATAGGAATAACGGCTGTGATCTTCTCCTCCGGCTGAAGCTGCAGAAGATTGATAATGGCGGTTCCCCTTGCTGTCCTTCCCGCCTCCGGTATCTCATATCCCTTGATCCTGTACACACGTCCTGTGCTTGTAAAGAACATGATATAGTGGTGGGTGTTGGTCATAAAGAGCTCCTCCACATAGTCGGTATCAATGGTCTGCATGCCCTTGATGCCCTTTCCTCCTCTGTGCTGGGATTTGAACGTGTCCTCAGACATTCTCTTGATATAGCCAAGCTTTGTCATGGTAATGACCACATTCTCCCTTGGAATTAAATCCTCCATGGAGATGTCAAAAGCGTCGTATCCGATCTTTGTCCTTCTGTCATCCCCGTATTTCTCCTTGATAACCAGGATTTCCTCCTTGATGACGCCCAGAAGAACCTTCCGGTCAGCCAGGATCGCCTTCAACTCGCCGATTCGCTTCATCAGCTCATTGTACTCGTTCTCCAGCTTCTCTCTCTCCAGACCTGTCAGAGCCCGCAGACGCATGTCCACGATAGCCTGAGACTGTGCATCCGAGAGGTCGAAGCGCTTCATCAGCTCCTCCTTGGCTGCCTGCACATTGGCGGAGCTGCGGATGATCTGGATCACCTCATCGATATGGTCCAGGGCGATGAGCAGTCCCTTCAGAATGTGGGCTCTCTCCTCCGCCTTATTCAGCTCATATTTTGTCCTTCTCGTCACAACCTCTTCCTGGTGCTGCAGGTAGTAGTTCAGCATATCCAGAAGGTTCATGACCTTGGGCTCGTTGTTTACAAGAGCCAGCATGATCACGCCAAAGGTGTCCTGGAGCTGTGTGTGCTTGTAAAGCTGGTTCAGGATCACATTGGCGTTTGCGTCTCTTCTGAGCTCAATGCACACCCTCATGCCCTCACGGCTGGACTGGTCGCTGAGCTCTGTGATTCCGTCGATCTTCTTGTCTCTTACCAGCTCAGCGATCTTCTCTATCAGCCTTGCCTTGTTCACCATGTAAGGGAGCTCTGTGACAATGATCCGGCTCTTGCCGTTCGGCATAGTCTCAATGTCCGTCACAGCCCGCACCCTTATCTTGCCGCGGCCTGTCCTGTAGGCCTCCTCAATGCCTCTTGTCCCCAGGATGGTGGCACCTGTGGGGAAGTCAGGTCCCTTGATAATCTGCAGGATCTCCTCGATAGTGGTGGTTCCCTTGTCCTCTATCTGATCGTCAATGATCCGCACCACCGCGTCAATGACCTCCCGCAGATTGTGAGGCGGGATGTTGGTGGCCATTCCAACTGCGATTCCCGAGGTTCCGTTTACAAGGAGATTGGGAAATCTGGAGGGGAGAACCGTTGGCTCCTTCTCCGTCTCGTCAAAGTTGGGGGTGAAATCCACAGTATCCTTGTTGATATCCGCTGTCAGCTCCATGGAAATCTTGCTCAGGCGGGCCTCCGTGTACCTCATGGCAGCCGCGCCGTCCCCGTCCACGGATCCAAAGTTTCCGTGTCCGTCCACAAGTGGGTATCTGGTAGACCAGTCCTGGGCCATATTTACCAGGGCTCCGTAAATGGAGCTGTCCCCATGGGGATGATATTTACCCATAGTGTCTCCGACAATACGGGCACATTTTCTGTGGGGCTTGTCGGGACCGTTGTTCAGCTCGATCATGGAGTACAGAATTCTCCTCTGCACCGGCTTCAGACCGTCTCTTACATCGGGAAGAGCTCTGGAAGCGATAACACTCATGGCGTAGTCGATATAAAATTTCTCCATTCTCTCTTTCAGATCTACTTCCTGGACCTTATCAAAAATATTATCTTCCATTGTCTTCTACCTTTCTATACGTCCAGATTTTGCACGTATTTTGCGTTTTCCTCTATGAACTCCCGCCTTGGCTCCACTTTGTCCCCCATCAGGGTGGTAAAAGTCAGATCCAGCTCGGATGTTGTCTCCTCATCCATAGTCACTCTCATGAGGATGCGGTGGTGGGGATCCATGGTGGTCTCCCATAACTGATCCGCGTCCATCTCTCCCAGACCTTTGTATCGCTGGATCTTGTTATTGGTGTCACGTCCCACCTCACGGAGAATGGAATCCAGCTCCTCATCGCTGTAGGCATACCATACCTTTTTGTTCTTCTCCAGCTTATAGAGCGGGGGCTTTGCCAGATAGACATAGCCCTGCTTGATCAGCTCCGGCATAAACCGGTACATGAAGGTGAGGAGCAGGGTGCTGATATGGGCGCCGTCCACGTCCGCATCAGTCATAATAATGATCTTGTGATACCGCAGCTTGGAGATATCAAAATCGTCGTGTATGCCTGTACCGAAGGCCGTGATCATGGCCTTGATCTCCGCGTTGGCGTAGATTTTGTCCAGCCTTGCCTTCTCCACATTCAGGATCTTTCCTCGCAGGGGCAGAATGGCCTGGGTGGCTCTGTCTCTTGCCGTCTTGGCGGACCCGCCGGCGGAGTCTCCCTCCACGATATAGATCTCGCAGTTAGCCGGATCCTTGTCCGAGCAGTCCGCCAGCTTTCCGGGAAGGGACATGCCGTCCAGGGCTGATTTCCTCCTGGTCAGATCTCTCGCCTTTCTGGCCGCCTCCCTGGCTCTCTGGGCCAGGACGGATTTTTCCACTGTAGTCTTTGCGATGGCCGGGTTCTGCTCAAGGTAGATCTCAAGCTGTTTGCTGACCACATTGTCCACAGCTCCCCTTGCCTCGCTGTTTCCCAGCTTCTGCTTGGTCTGCCCCTCAAACTGGGGCTCCTCGATCTTGACGCTGACAATAGCAGTCAGACCCTCTCTGATATCCTCTCCGGACAGGTTGGGCTCGCTGTCCTTCAAAAGCTTATTTTTTCTCGCATAGTCGTTAAATGTTTTTGTCAGGGCGTTCCGGAAGCCCACGATGTGGGTTCCTCCCTCCGGTGTGGTTATGTTGTTTACAAAGCCGTAGGTGTTGTCCGTGTAGGAGTCGTTGTGCTGCATGGCCACCTCAACCTGCACGTTATTTACCGTTCCCTCGCAGTAAATGACATCCTCGTAGAGAGGCGTGCTGCTTCGGTTCAGGTAGGTGACAAACTCCTTGATGCCTCCCTCATAGTGGAACTCCTTCTCCACAGGTCCTTCCTCCGGTCTGTCATCCACAAGGATGATCTTCAGCCCCTTGGTCAGGAAAGCCATCTCCCGCAGCCTTCTCTTGAGCACATCAAAGTCAAAGACTGTCTCCTCAAAAATAGTGTCGTCCGGGAGGAAGGTAACCTTTGTACCGCTCTTTTCCTCCTCGCAGTCCCCCACGATCGCCAGCTCGTTCATAACCTTTCCGCGCTCATATCTCTGCTTATAGATCTTTCCCTCGCGGCAGATCTCAACCTCCAGCCAGTTGGAGAGGGCGTTTACGACAGAGGCTCCCACACCGTGGAGGCCGCCGGATACCTTGTATCCCCCTCCGCCGAACTTTCCGCCCGCATGGAGTACAGTGAATACAACCTGCACTGCCGGTATTCCTGCCTTGTGGTTGATTCCCACGGGAATCCCCCTTCCATTGTCCGTTACAGTAACAGAATTGTCTTTGTTGATCTGCACGCGGATCTTGTCACAGAAGCCTGCCAGAGCCTCGTCCACAGAGTTGTCCACGATCTCATAGACAAGATGGTGTAGCCCCCTTGCTGACGTACTTCCAATATACATTCCCGGGCGCTTTCTGACAGCCTCCAGCCCCTCCAGGATCTGAATTTCGTCCGCCCCATACTCGTGCTGTACCTTTTCTGTACTCATAATCTCCTCCTAGTTTTCCATAGTCACATGTCCCTGATGGACATGAAATACTTTGTTTATAGCAAATCGATGATTTACAAATTCATCTACACCTGTGCAGGTGATGAGAGCCTGTATATCGTGAATGTTGTCCAGTAGATAGTTTTGCCTGTATTTGTCAAGCTCAGACAGGACATCGTCAAGAAGCAGGATGGGCGTGTCCTTTGTAACAAGCCGCACCAGCTCGATCTCGGACAGCTTCAGTGAGAGCGCCGCCGTGCGCTGCTGTCCCTGGGAGCCGAATTTCCGGATATCAATGCCGTTGGTCATAAAGCAGATGTCGTCCCTGTGAGGCCCGCATCCGGTGCTGCGCATCCGCAGGTCCCTCTCCCTCCCTCTTCGCAGGGCCTCCTGGAGAGGCTGCCCCTTTGTGTCCGGCTCGTACTTCACCTCTATGTTCTCCTGTCCGCCGGTGAGTCTTCTGTGTATGTCAGAAATAATATCATTTACCTGGATCACAAATTTTTTTCTCGCCTTTATGATCTTCTCGCCGTACCCGGCCAGCTGCATATCCCAGATGTCAAGAGTTTCCGCAAGAGAACTGCCCGCCGCCTCCTGGCGGGCCAGATCCTTGAGCAGATGATTTCTCTGGTTCACGATGCGGTTGTAGTTTGATAAATTGCTCAGATATACTTTGTCGAGCTGGGAGAGCTCAAGATCTATAAATCTCCTTCTCTCAGAGGGCCCGTTTTTGATAATGTTCAGATCCTCCGGAGAAAAGAAAACAATGTTGACAATGCCAAATAGTTCACTGGCCTTGCGGATCGGCATCTTGTTGACTGCTATGCCCTTGGGACTGTTTTTCTTGAGATGGATGTCGATCTGATAGGGTATTCCCCTCTTCTCCACCACAGCCTCAATGTGGGACTCCTCCTGGCCGAAACGGATCATGTCCCTGTCCCTTGTGCCCCTGTGGGATTTGGTAGTGCCGCACATGTAGACGGCCTCCAGTATATTGGTCTTTCCCTGGGCGTTGTTCCCGTAAAAAATGTTGGTAGAGCCGCTCGGCTCCAGCTTCAGAAGCTCATAATTTCTGAAATCCTTAAGCTTTAAAGATCTAATCTTCAATTTTCACTTCTTCTCCGTTATAAGAAACAATGTCTCCCGGGTAGAGCTTCTTTCCTCGCCGTGTGTCTGTCTGGCCGTTCACCTTCACAAGCCCCTCCTGGATGACCTCCTTGGCCTCCACGCCGGACTCCACAAGACCGGCAGCCTTCAGGGCCTGCCCCAGCTTGATAAACTCATCTCTTAGATGTAAAACCTGCATAGTCTTCACTCCTAAATCGCGTTAAAATTGACAGGAAGGATCAGGTAGATATAGCTCTCTGTCTCGTCCTTGATAAAGCAGGGCGCCTTCGCGTTCATGAGATAGAGATCCACCTCCTCGTCATCGATGACCCTGAGGGCGTCGATGAGGAATTTGGGGTTAAAGCCGATCATCAGATCCTTTCCCTCCTTGGTGATCATGATGTCCTCGTTCATGGAGCCGAACTGAGATTTGATCCGCAGCTCCATCACGTCGTCTCCGATATTGATGATAATGGGCTTCTTGTCTCCCTCCTTGACGAGCAGAGTAGCCCTATCGATACAGTTCAGGAAGTCTCTCTTGTTGATCCGCACCTTAGTCTCATAGTCGCTGGAGAGCATTTGATCGATCTTAAAATACTCTCCCTCGATCAGGCGGGACACGACAACCGTCCTGTCAAACTCAAACACAATATGATTGCCGGTAAAATACATGCTTACCTGGCTCTCCGCCTCGCCGGAGAGAATCTTGCTGATCTCCATGAGGGTCTTGCCGGGGACAACGATCTTGTGGTCCTGGCACTCCTCCTTCAGCTCGATCTTTCGTATAGAAATGCGGTGCCCATCCAGGGATACCACCCTGAGAACGCCGTCCTTGATCTCAAAGAGCTCTCCTGTCATGAGCTTGTTGCTCTCGTTGTCAGCGATGGAGAAAATAGTCTGGCGGATCACTTCCTTCAGGGTAAACTGGGAAATGGTCACTGTCTCTGTCTTTTCGATGACAGGGAGATAGGAGAAATCATCTCCGGATCTTCCCATAATATCGAACTTGGCCTTTTCGCAGGTGATGGTCATCTGATCCTTCTCATCTGTCTCTATAACAATATCGCTGTCTGGCAGCTTGCGGACGATCTCTGAAAAGATTTTTGCGTCTATGGCGATCATTCCGTGTTCTCTGATATCTCCGTCTATCTCAGTCTGGATACCCAGCTCCATATCGTTGGCCGTCAGCCTGATAATATCAAGTGTGGCATCGATCAGTATACATTCAAGGATAGGCATGGTCGTCTTGGACGGCACTGCCTTGGATACGATTCCGACTCCCTTTGCAAGATCTGCTTTGCTGCATATGATTTTCATATCTGTGTATAACTCCTTTCGCGCGCCTGTATATAGATAAATATATAATAGATTTTCCGTCTTCTCCGTAGTAGGGCTTGGGATAGAGTGGAAAAGTACCGCAAGCCCAGTGTCTGTAAGCATTACACGGTTTTGAAAAAATGGTGGAAACCATAAAATTTACATGTGGAAGGAGGTGGGAAAACTTTTTTGTGTTTTTGAAAAAGGAATGGTTGATTTCCACTGTACACATCCTGTCCACATGGTTTTTCACAGCCTTTCCACAGGTTGTCCACATTTATCCCCATCCTGTCAGTGTATCTGTGTATATCAGACAGGATTGATTTTTTTCTTTATAATGTCAATGGTGTTGCTGAGACTCTCGTTCTCCTTGATCTCAGCCTGGATCTTCTTAATTCCGTGGTTGATGGTGGAGTGGTCCTTTCCTCCAAGGACGATTCCCATCACCTTCAGGGAGGCTGTTGTCATCTCACGGCACAGATACATGAAGATCTGCCGGGGGATGGCGATCTCAGCCGTCCGCTTGCTGCTCTTGAGATCTGCGATGCTGATGCCGAAGTGCTCGGACACAACGTCCAGGATCAGCTCCGGCGTCACCTCTCTGTTGGCCTGGGAGGAGATGATGTCCTTCAGAGCCTCCGCAGCGAGGGGAATGTCGATCTGCTCCTGGTTGTTCTGGAGCTTGTAGAGGGCGATCAGCTTGTTCAGGGATCCCTCCAGCTCACGGATGTTCGTCTTTACATTGGTGGAGATGTACTCCAGCACATCGTCGGGAATATTGTACTTCTGCAGAGAGTCCATCTCGATCTTCTTCTGCAGGATGGCCATCCTCGTCTCGTAGTCCGGGGCGGAAATGTCCGCGATCAGTCCCCACTCAAAACGGGTGCGCAGCCTTGCCTCCAGTGTCTCGATGTCCTTCGGGGGACGGTCACTGGAGATGATGATCTGCTTTCCAGCTGTGTGGAGGTGGTTGAAGGTGTGGAAGAACTCTTCCTGCGTACTCTCTTTTCCTATAATAAACTGAATATCGTCTATCAGAAGAACGTCGTTGTTGCGATATTTATCGCGAAAATCCGACATGGAATTCTCCTTTGGATTTTTCAGCGCCTGGATCAGCTCGTTCGTAAATGTCTCGCTGGTTACATACAGAACCTTCTTTTTTGGATTTTTATCCAGTATAAAATGAGCCACCGAGTGCATCAGATGGGTCTTGCCCAGTCCCACGCCTCCGTAGAGGAACAGAGGATTGTAAACCTCTCCCGGGGACTCAGCCACTGCCAGGGAAGCGGCGTGGGCGAAGCTGTTGTTCCCGCCCACCACAAAGGTGTCAAATGTATATTTGGGGTTAAGCCCTGCCTTCTGAGCGGCCGTCTTTGTGCGTTTTTTCTCGGAAGCCTTGGAAGCCATCTCCATGATCTCGTCCAGGCGGTCGTCATCTTCCGACACAAGAACGACCTCGAATTCCTTCTCCGTGATCTCGGCAATGGAAACCTTCAGCGGGAGTCTGTACTTTTTATCAATGTACTCAACGCTGGCGTTCATATTGACAAGAATGAAAACCGTATGATCTACTACTTTATATACCTTCAGAGGCTTGATCCAGGTGTTGAAGGACACGTTGGAGAGCTCGTGCTCCACTCTGAGGTGTTCGATAATTTCCGGCCATTTTTCTTCTACGATGTTCATTACAAAATAACTCCTAATCTAACATACATTTCATGCATTGTATCATATGCTTATTCTAATCTATTTTACATCAAAATAAGGTATTAGGCAATGAGAAATCGGGGTGGATAAGTTTTGGAAAATGAAAAAATGCCTAAAACAGAGCCTTTCAGCTTTGAAATCCACACAAAAATTGTGGTTATCCACATAATTTTGAAAAGATATCCACATTTTGTTGATAACTTTTCTTTCTATATTATATAATGCCAGGCGCAAAGGGGCTGAACCAGGATGAGCCCGGCAGGAGGCCGGCGAAAGGAAAAACTTCATGAAATCATCGGTTTTGCTTGACTTCACGGGATTTATTGAATATAATCAAAACTGATGTCTAAGAAAAGTGCGGGAGTATTCCTGTGTAAAATATAAGGGAGGTGGATATCTATGAAAATGACATTCCAGCCAAAAAAGAGACAGAGAGCCAAGGTTCATGGTTTCAGATCCAGAATGAGCACAGCAGGCGGAAGAAAGGTTCTTGCTGCAAGAAGAGCTAAAGGAAGAAAAAAATTATCAGCGTAGGCCGCATTATTGTGGCCTTTTCTTCTCTTAAAATCAGGAGATGAAAATGAAATTTTCCGAATCACTGAAAAAGAACAGAGATTTTCAGCATGTCTACAAAAACGGAAGATCCAATGCCAACCGGTATCTGGTCATGTATGTAACAGATAATGGTCTTGAAAAAAACAGATTGGGGATCTCCGTCAGCAAGAAGGTTGGCAACAGTATTGTCAGGCACAGACTGACAAGGTTGATACGTGAAAGCTATCGTCTGAATGAAGAATTGTTCCCATGCGGTAAAGATATAGTGGTCATAGCCAGAGCGGCGGCGAAAGGGAAAGGCTGCCGTGAAATTGAAAGCGCACTCCTGCATCTGGGGCGCCTTCACAGGATGATACAGATAAATCAATAAAATAAAACGGAGTGATGTATCGTGAAAAAGATTTTGATAGGTCTGGTGAGAGTTTATCAGAAATATCTGTCTCCTCTCAAGGGACATTCCACTTGTATCTATTTTCCTACATGCTCCCAGTATGCGGTGGAGGCAATCGAAAAGTACGGGGCGCTCAAGGGAGGGCTTCTGGCTGTCTGGAGGATACTCCGCTGCAATCCTTTTTCAAAAGGAGGCTACGATCCGGTTCCGTAGCCAGCACAAAATAACAGGTAAGAAAATGCAGGCCGGGGTGATTTGACCCTTGCGAACGGAGGAAAAGAAAATATGGAAGGTGTAGTATTGACAGCCGCGAACTGGCCCATCATAGGGCAGATCGCGGATCTGCTCGGTATAGTCATGAATTTTATCTATGAGATACTGGATAAAATTCTCCCCTCAGACGTAGGTTTGGTAGGATTGTCGATCATTCTGTACACAATACTCGTGTATATGATCATGATGCCGCTTACCATTAAGCAGCAGAGAACATCCAAGATGACTACGGTCATGAACCCTGAACTTCAGGCAATCCAGAAAAAGTACAAGAACAAGAGAGATCAGGCATCCCAGATGAAGATGCAGGAGGAGATGCAGCAGGTATATGACAAATACGGAACATCCATGACAGGAGGATGTCTCCCCATGCTCCTGCAGATGGTACTGCTGTTCTCACTGTACCCGGTGGTTTACCAGATGGAGAAATATGTACCTGCCATCAAGGACGCTCCGGCGGATGTGCAGAAATTCCTGACCATTCCGGATTTGTCCCTGTCACCTATGCAGATGTTTGCTGACAGAGCGCAGATCTCTGAGCAGTTCGGCGTGTCGGCAGTGGTACTTGTCATCACAGCTATCGCCCTTCCGGCTATATCTGTCCTGACACAGTTCCTGAGCATGAAGCTCTCACAGGCTCTCTCTGGACAGGCTATGGACAAGGACAACCCGATGTACAGCACCATGAGGACAATGAACATTACGATGCCTCTGTTCTCACTGTTTGTCGTTGTATCACTTCCGGCTGGTCTCGGTCTTTACTGGATCATCAGCGCCGTGGTAAGATGTCTGCAGCAGATATTTATCAACAAACACCTGAAGAAGATATCTGTGGACGAGCTCATCGAGAAAAATAAAGAGAAGGCTGCCAAGAAGCGTGAGAAGAGGGGCGAAAGGGCAGAGAAGATCAATGCCATGGCCCAGACAAACACGAGAAGCATCCAGAGCAAGGCAAAGACATCTGTACAGACAGACAAGGCGAAGGAAGAGAAGCTTCAGAAGGCTGCCAACAACAAAAACACGGCAAAAGAAGGAAGTCTTGCTTCCAAGGCAAATCTGGTCAAAAAGTACAACGAAAATAATTAGAACATAAGAAGGGACTTTTTCTTAGATGAAGAGGTCCCTCTAAGTGGATATAGGGAGGGAGAACATAATGGAAGGCAGACGCACAGAAGAGATTACAGTATCGGCAAAGACACTGGATGATGCCATCACAGAGGCTCTTGTTCAGCTTGGAGTGACAAGCGACAGACTGGAATATGATGTCATTGAAAAGGGAAGTCCCGGATTTCTCGGAATTGGCATGAAGCAGGCTGTGATCCGGGCCTGGAAAAAGGAGGATCCCCAGGAGGAGACTGTGGACGAGATCGCGGAGGAGCTTATAAAAGAGGCGGTTCCAAGCGATATCACTCTGGACGTAAAAGAGGAAAAGGAGTCGAAGAAGCCTGGAAGAGAAAACAGAGAGCCAAAGAAAGCCCCTCAGAAAACAGGCAAGAAGGAAACAAAAAAAGAGTCAAAGAAAGAAAATAAATCCGAAGATAAGCCGGCGATCAAACGCGAGACAGAGCTTGCAAAGGTGGAGGACGTTACCATCAGTGAGTGTGAGAAATTCCTTCACAGCGTTCTTGAGGCTATGCACATGGATGTGGAGCTCCACTCTGAGCTTGACGAGGAGGGCGCTCTTGCCATTGATATGAAGGGTGACAACATGGGAATTCTCATCGGTAAGAGAGGACAGACGCTTGACTCCCTCCAGTATCTTACAAACAGGGTTGCCAACAAGATGCAGGCCGGCTATGTGAGAGTGAAGCTGGACACAGAGGATTACAGAAGGAGAAGAAAAGAGACTCTTGAAAATCTGGCAAAAAACATTGCCCACAAGGTGAAGAGAACAAGAAAGCCGGTTACTCTTGAGCCAATGAATCCCTATGAGAGAAGGATCATCCACTCTGCTCTGCAGGGAGACAAAAATGTAACAACACACAGCGAGGGCGAGGAGCCTTACCGCCGCGTAGTAGTGACACTGGTGAGAAAATAAAAAGAAGGCAGAGGTTTTAACCTCTGCCTTTTTAACTCCGGGGAAAGGAGAAACGAGGATGTACAGTGAAAGCAGTACCATCGCCGCCATATCCACCTCCATGTCCGAGGCTGGCATAGGGATTGTAAGGATGAGCGGGGAGGAGTCATTTGAGATTGCGGACAGGATCTACAGAGGAAAAAGGAACAAGAAGCTCTCAGAGCAGAAATCCCACACGATCCACTACGGGTATATAGAGGAAGACGGGGAGACCATAGACGAAGTCCTTGTCATGCTCATGAGAGGGCCTCACACCTTTACCGGCGAGGACACAGTGGAGATCAACTGCCACGGCGGAGTCTACGTCCTCCGAAGAGTGCTGGAGGCGTGTCTGCGGGGAGGGGCCAGGCCGGCCCAGCCGGGTGAATTTACAAAGAGAGCCTTCCTGAACGGCAAGCTGGATCTCTCCCAGGCGGAGGCGGTCATCGACGTGATCCAGTCCCGGAATGACTACGCTCTGAAGAGTTCTGTCAGTCAGCTGAAGGGAAGCGTGAAGAGGAAGGTTGAGGAGATACGCAGCAAAATCCTCTATCACACTGCCTTCATTGAGTCTGCCCTGGATGACCCGGAGCATATCAGCATAGACGGGTACGGACAGACTCTGGAGAGAGATGTTGAGGAACTGCTGGATGAAATTCAGAGACTTCTGGACTCTGCGGACGACGGCCGTATCATGAAAGAGGGAGTGCAGACCGTGATCGTGGGAAAGCCCAACGCGGGAAAGTCCTCCGTACTGAATATGCTCCTGGGAGAGGAGAGGGCCATCGTCACAGATATAGCCGGAACTACCAGGGATATCCTGCAGGAGCACATGAATCTGCACGGTATTTCCCTGAACATTGTGGATACGGCGGGGATCAGAAAGACCGACGACAAGGTGGAAAAAATCGGTGTGGACAGAGCCCTGAGCCAGGCCAGGGAGGCGGATCTCATCATTTACGTGGTGGATTCCTCCCTGCCCCTGGATGAAAACGACCAGAAGATCTTCCGGTTTATCGCTGGAAAGAAATCCATCATTCTTCTTAATAAATCGGATCTGGCACGAAGGACAGGAGATGAGGAAATCCGGCAGATGTGCAGGGAGCAGGGAATGGAGGAGCCCCCTGTCCTGTCTGTCTCCGCAAAGGAGGAAGAGGGGATAGAGGAGCTGGAGCAGGCTGTGAAGGAGATGTTCTATCACGGCGACATTTCCTTTAACAGTGAAGTGTATATCACAAACGCAAGGCAGAAGCATGCGCTGGAGAGCGCACGCCAGAGCCTGGAAAAGGTATTGGAGAGTATTCATATGGACATGCCGGAGGATTTTTATTCCATAGATCTGATGGATGCCTATGAGTCTCTTGGAACGATCACAGGAGAGACAGTAGGAGAGGATCTTGTCAATGAAATTTTCAGTAAATTCTGTATGGGAAAATAAGGATCACTATGACGTGGCGGTTATCGGGGCCGGCCATGCCGGCTGTGAGGCTGCCCTTGCCTGCGCGAGGCTCGGGCTTCGGACCATTGTGTTCACGGTCAGCGTGGACAGCATTGCCCTCATGCCCTGTAATCCGAATATAGGGGGAACCTCAAAGGGACATCTGGTGCGGGAGGTGGACGCCCTGGGAGGAGAGATGGGAAAGGTCATTGACCGCACTTTTATCCAGTCCAAGATGCTCAATAAGTCAAAGGGCCCTGCCGTTCACTCCCTTCGGGCTCAGGCCGACAAGGCCCTCTACAGCAGGACTATGCGCCAGGTTCTGGAAAATCAGGAGAACCTGGAGATCAAGCAGGCGGAAGTGGTGAATATCCTGACAGAGGATGTGGATGGCAGAAAAAAAGTGACCGGCGTGCAGACCTACTCCGGCGCCATTTTCCGGTGCCAGGCAGTCGTGCTCTGTACAGGCACCTACCTGAAGGCCAGGTGTATCTATGGGGATGTGAGCACCAACACAGGCCCCAATGGCCTCCAGGCCGCCAACTATCTGACAGAGTGCCTGAAGGAGCTGGGCATAAGGATGTATCGCTTCAAGACCGGGACTCCTGCAAGGATTGACAAAAATACGGTGGATTTCAGCAGGATGGAGGAGCAAAAAGGGGATGAGAGGATTGTTCCCTTCTCTTTCACGACAGATACGGACAGCATCCAGAAGGATCAGGTATCCTGCTGGCTCACCTACACGAATGAGAAGACGCATGAGATTATCAGGAAAAATCTGGACAGATCCCCCCTGTTTTCCGGCATGATAGAGGGAACCGGACCAAGGTACTGTCCCTCCATCGAGGACAAGGTGGTGAAATTCGCGGACAAAAACCGGCATCAGGTCTTCATAGAGCCGGAGGGACTGGAGACAAACGAGATGTATATAGGCGGTATGTCCAGCTCTCTGCCGGAGGATGTGCAGTATGAGATGTACCGCTCTGTCCCCGGACTTGAACATGCCAGGATCGTGAGAAACGCCTACGCCATTGAGTACGACTGCATTGACGCCAGGCAGCTTCGCCCCACCCTGGAATTTCGCGCCATAGACGGACTTTTCAGCGGCGGTCAGTTCAACGGCAGCTCCGGCTACGAGGAGGCGGCGGCGCAGGGACTTCTGGCGGGCATCAATGCGGCCAGGAAGCTGCAGGGGAAAGAGGGCATTATCCTGGACAGGTCGGAGGCCTACATCGGTGTGCTTGTGGATGACCTTGTCACCAAGGAGAGCCATGAGCCCTACCGGATGATGACCTCCAGGGCAGAGTACCGCCTTTTGCTCAGGCAGGATAACGCGGACCAGAGACTGACCAGGAAGGGCTACGAGATCGGTCTCATAGACAAGGCGAGATACGACAGGCTGCTGAAAAAGGAAGAACTTATCCGCAAGGAGACGGAGCGCCTGAAGAGGACCTATGTGGGGACTACGGAGGAGGTACAGAATCTTCTGGAGGAACACGGGAGCACACCCCTCACATCCGGCTCCAACCTGGCGGAGCTCATACGTCGGCCAGAGCTGTCCTACGAAATCCTCACTCCCCTGGACAGTGACAGACCAGAGTTCCCCGATGACCTTAGAGAAGAGGTACAGGAACAAGTTAACATAAATATAAAATATGAGGGATACATCTCCAGACAGAAAAAACAGGTAGAGCAGTTCAAAAAGATGGAGAACAAGAAAATACCGGAAGATATCGACTATGACAAGGTGAAAAGCCTGCGCATAGAGGCCGTGCAGAAGCTGAAGGAGTATCAGCCCGTGTCATTAGGACAGGCATCCCGCATATCCGGGGTCTCGCCGGCGGATATTTCCGTGCTTCTTGTCTATATGGAGCAGTTGAAAAGATAGAGAGTAATAACAGCAGGAGATTTTATGGAAGAGAGAATATTTGATAGAAAACTGAATCAGCTTGGGATCGTCCTGACGGAGGAAATGAAGGAGCAGTTTGACAGGTATTATGAGATGCTTGTGGAGTGGAACAAAGTGATGAATCTTACAGGGATCACGGACTATGACGAGGTAAATGACAAGCATTTTCTTGACAGCCTGGCTATCGCGAAGGTGCAGGATATGGGGAAGATATCCACAGTGATTGACATTGGAACGGGAGCCGGCTTTCCGGGGATTCCCCTGAAGATCGTTTATCCCCACCTGAAGGTCACACTTCTGGACTCTCTAAACAAGAGAATTAAATTTTTGAACTGTGTGATCCAGGAGCTTTCTTTGGAGAATATCACTGCTCTTCACGGAAGAGCGGAGGATTATGCGAAAAAGGCAGAGTACAGAGAAAGCTATGATCTCTGCGTGTCCAGGGCAGTCGCCAATCTGGCAACTCTCTCAGAGTACTGCCTTCCCTATGTAGAGAAGGGAGGGCTCTTTATCTCCTACAAATCCGGGGAGATCGATGAGGAGCTGCAAAGGTCGGAAAAGGCGTTTTCCATCCTTGGAGGAAAGGTTGAGTCGGTAGAGAAATTCTGCCTGCCGGACAGTGATATTGCCCGATCCTTTGTGAAAATCAGAAAAGAAAGAAATACTCCCGGTAAGTTTCCCAGAAAAGCCGGACTTCCTGCAAAAGAACCGCTGCACTAGCAGCGGTTCTTTCAGACTGTAGACAAAGTCCCCGGTTTACCCCGGGGCTTTTCTATTGTAGTTATCAACATTTCAATGATCCTTCCGGTTTTTATCAAGAAAAATCCCCTACTTATCAACTCTAAAGTTAAGCGGTACGTTCCCTGCACATGGTA
>NZ_SPGT01000002.1:0-244054 GCF_005845155.1 Clostridium sp. BSD2780061688st1 H5
AGGGCGGTAATGAGGTTTTGGGTGGCTTGTCTTAACATAAAATCCTCCGTTTCCGACAGCCAGCCCCACTATTCCGTATTATTATCATATCACATGGGGTGGCTGTCTGTATAGACCAATCTGCTTCTTTATGGTCTGTCAAAATAATTGATTTTCCTTGTAAGAATATCTGGCGAAAAACAGCCAGAAAAATGTCAAAAACTCTTGACATTTTTCTGTCGCTCTGATATTATGAAAATGTCAAAAGTATTTGACACTTCTGTATTGATTAAGTATCGAAAGGAGCGAAGTATTATGCCAGTAGGAGCCATTATTTTTTTAGCAGTTGTTCTTGTTGTGTTTCCCGTATTAGACATCATCATGTTAGTATCGCTTTTAAGACCAGGAGACGAACGCAATCAAATCATTGCGTGGAAAGCCAGTTCTTTTACCTTGCTTGCAATGGTGGGGGCAAACATATTGAGTGTCATTGAAAATTTTGTAAGAGCGCAACCCATGACCCAAAACCCTTTTATCCAACTGGAAGTTGCCGCTATCGTGTACTTTATAGCTCTCATGTATTATAGACGAAAGCATGGTGGTTGATATGGAGAACACAATTCGGAATAAGCGGAAAGAATTAGGTCTGTCACAAGAGGAATTAGCAAAAAAATGTGGTGTTTCCCGTCAAACAGTCAATGCAATAGAGAATAATAAATATGACCCAACGCTGGCTTTAGCCTTTTGCCTTGCAAAGGAATTACAAGTAACCGTTGATGAATTATTTACACCTTCATAAGATTTGACCGATTGTATTTTTAGCGGCCATGCTCCCCGGCATGGCCGCTTTTTCCATGCCCCGGCTCACGCCGGATAAGTTGGCTCCTGTGTAGCAGCGGCTTCCGCTTCCAGTACCCGCGCCATTTTATCGGCGGCGGTGGTCGTGGTATCTTTCTTGAAATAGCCGGACACGACAAGGACGGAATTGCCCATGCGGATTTCCGTCACGCAGTCGGGGCGGCGGGTGGTGCGGTGGTCGTGCTGCTTGTTATCTGCCATAGGCAATACTCCTTTCAGTCGGTAATCAGTTTCTTCATGCTCTCCATTTTCCGCTGCGCGGTTTCCTGCCGGAAGTTGTCGCCGGTAAAGCGTACCGGGACGCACATGGAAAGCAGGCGGTCATAAATCCGGGAATGGGCGGTGTCCTCTGGGTTGTGCAGGTCGTCCAGCGTGAGGTTGGTCGTGACGATCAGCGGCTTGCCGCTGCGGTAACGGCTGTCAATCACATTGAAAACCTGTTCCAATCCGTACTCGGTGCCGCGCTCCATGCCGAAGTCGTCAAGGATAAGCAGCGGATAGCGGCAAAGGCGGGAAATGTATTCGTTCCTGCCCTCGAAGCTGGCGGCAAGGTCATTGAGGATAAGGGCAAAGTTCGTCATGTGGACGGGGATTTCTTTCTCCATGAGGGCGTTTGCGATACAGCCCGCAAGGTAGCTTTTCCCGGTTCCCACGCCGCCCCAGAACAGGCAGCCGATATTGTCGGCTCGCATATCCTCCCAGTGTTCCACATACCGGCGGGCAATCCCGGCCTGCGGGTTCCTGCCGTTGTCGTTCTCAAAAGTCCAGTCCCGCATGGTGGGGTCGGTAAAGCCACGGCGTTTCAGTTCTTCCACGGTGTCAAGGTGCCTGCGCCGCTTCTCGGCGGCCTCCCGTTCCTCGCGGGCGGCTCTCTGGCAGTCGCACTCTGCCGGGTGGCGGTCGCGTCCAAAGATAGCGGCCTTATCCGGCGCAAAATAGGCTTCTTTCGGTTTGCGGCACTTGCCGCAGTACAGTAAACCGTCCTCGCCGGTGTAGTCCTCCGGCTCCGGGGTGGCAGTCGGCATATTCTCCAAAACAGCGTTGATTTCGTTCTTCATAAACTCTCGCCCTCCTTGCATGAGTAGTCTGGTATGCCCTTTTTCGGGGCTTTCTTGGCTGCGTCCTCCTGCGCCCATTTGTAGATTGTGGCGGCATGGCTGCGGTATCGCTTGCCGCTGGACGCGATATGGCAGGATAGCCGGTCAATGTAGTAGTTCCATTTGTCTGGCAGGTCTGCTTTCAGCCCGTCCAGTTCTGATTGCGAAAGAAAGACATTTTCATACCGGCCATAGGCGGCGCGGGCGGGCTGTCCCTTATCTAACTCTCGCTCTCTCTCTTTTTCTATCTCTATCTCTTTCTCTATCTCTATCTCTGGTGGACAAATGTCCGCTTGATATGGTGGACATTTGTCCGCCCCGGCCTTTGGCAAGGCTTTTTGCTCCTGCAAAGCCAGCCTTGCCCGCCGTTTTCGCTCCCCCTCGGTAGAGGATTGACCGATCAGCAGTTCAATGTTGCTCATATACAGCGCGCCATTCTGTAACGGTTCCACAAGCCCCAGCTTCATAAAAATCTGCAAGGCTCGCTCTACGGTGCCGACTTGCTGGCGGGTAATGGTGGCAATCATCTGCGCGGTGTAGGGGATATTTTCATCAAGCTGCAACTTCCCGCCGTTTTTCAGCGATTTCAGGTACAGTTTCAAGAGAATGTTGGAATAGAGGATACCGTCCTGCATACTTTCCAGCAGCACGATAGCGTCCTCGTCAAAGTAATTCTCTTTCAGCTTGAGGTAGTAGTATTTTCGGTTGTCTGACATGGTTCCTCCTTTGGGTGGATTTGGGGCGTTTGTACGCATTTAGAACGCCGTTTCCGGGGGAAAAGGATAAATGTATCGCGTACCCTTTGACACCCACGAAAAAAGCCTTAATTTATGCGGGTTTGAAAGGCTCTAAAGCGTGACATCTCTGCCTTTGTTTCCGCTTCCTCTCGGCGGCTTTGATTTTCTTCATGCGTCCGGCGCAGTCGGGGCAGTATTTTCCCCGGTTGGATTTGGGGACAAAGGCCGCCCCGCAGACGGCGCAGCGTTTCCGGCTCCCTCGGTACAAAAGGGCTGCGGCCAGTTCCCCGTCAAGGGGCAGGACAGCCACACGGAACCAGCGGCACATGAGGGAAAGGGAAATGCTCTGGACGCACACGCAAGGCTCCCCGTCGTCTAACAGCAGGCAGTTCCCCTCGTCATAGTTACAGCACTCATGTACCAGCCGCCGCGCCTGCCGGTGCTGGCGGTAGTCCATGCGGGGCGGGTTATCGCTCATGGCTCTGCTCCTTTCTGCGGTGGGGTTCCTCCCGGCGCAAAATCTGGTCGATGTTCCGCTTGACGGTCTGCAACTCCTTGAACCGCTGTTTCTGTTCGTGATAGGTGTTATACAGGCCGTCTTTCTCGGAGATAAGCTGCTCGATCTCGGCCTGCAATGCTTTCCGGGCGGGCAGCTTGGTAATGCCATGCGCCTTGAAATACCGGGCGGCGGCTTCGGCTATGATAAAATCGCTCTCGTTTGCCTGCCGGTAGGCGGCGCGGGCTTTCTCGGATTTCTGCGCTTTCAGCCCGTCGCGGGTGGGCTTGGTCTTGGCGTAGGCAAGTACCTGTTGCTGCAACTCCTTTTTCCCTTGTAGCTTGGTTTCCAGCGCTTTCAGTTCGCCGCTGGTTTGGCGCATTTCCTGATAGGCGGTATCAACGGCGGCTTCTAACTGCTCCGGGGAAGTGAAGCCGTATTCCTGATACACATTCAGCGTCGCGGCCATTTGTTTGAGGTTGTGCATGGTCGCCCAGCGTTCATAGCCCCGGCCTTTGCCCTCGGCCATTTTCTGCTCAATGTCCACAAGCCGCTGCACACCGTCCTGTTTCGGGGCGGTTTGTGGGGCTTTTGTGGGCTGTATGCCGGTTTTCCCATGCCGGAGGTATTCGGGTATGGCCGCGGCCTTTTCTGTGGCTCTGGCGGCGTTCTGCTCCAAAACGGCAAGGACAGCGGTGCGGTCAAAATCGTCGCCCAGCTTTCGGGCGGTAATGGGTTTCGTCCTGTCCGGCGTGAGGTAGGACAGCCGCCCCCGGCTCTCCTTGACGCTCACGCCCTCCCGCAGCAGCAGAGAGGAAAACTCGTCAAAGCTGGCGGCGGTGGCAAGGGCTTTCCGTATAGTCTGCCGCAGCTTCTCCTTGTTCGTTTCAAACTTGGTTTGCCGGGGCGTGATACCGCCTGCAATCATGGGGGCGTTCTGCTTGTCCAGCGCGGCCTGCCCCTTTTTCTGCGCCCAATACTCCCGATCTGTGACGCGGTTCTTGCTGCCGTTCAAGAGGTCGATTTGGTAAAGCCCCTCCCGGTGACACATCTCCATGATTTCGGACTTGAAGTAGCGCAAGGCCGCGTCGGTACAGCGGTGCTTGCAACCGGCTTTCGTATCGGCTGGCCTGTCCATGTAGGGCAGGAACGGCACTTCCTCTATCCGCAGCGAATTGATAACGATATGCACATGAATGTTGCCGCTGTGGTTATGGCCGTCCGGGTGGGTGCATACAAGGGCTTGGTGGCCGGGGAAATGCTCGGCGCAAAACTTCTTGCCCAATTCCTGCGCCCGGTCTACGGTCAAGCCGTTGTCCGGCCCGTCCCGTGGGTCAAAGCTGATGATATAGTGGTGGCTTTTCACATCTTCCCGCCGCTGGTTCTTCCCATAGCGGAGATTTGCCCGCATACACGCAACGGCAAAATCCTCCCCGTCGCAGTTCAGCGTGGACAGCCGGTAGTCCTCGCGGGGGATAAGCCTGCCGGTTTCATCAAGGACGGGCTTCATGGTAAACTCGTCATGCTCAAAGAGAAGATATTGCTCGGCGGCTCCGTAGTCGGCGTTTTTAGAGTTGATATGCTTGAGTGTTGCCAACCGCGTCACCTACTTTCTTGAGGACTTCATACTTGAGGGCGGCAAGGTCGGCTATGGCGGCGCGTACTTCGCCGGAGAGGGCGTTGTAGGGTGCGCCGTACTCGTTCAGATACCGGGCAATCTGGTTGAGGTTGCCGCCGATCCTGCCGTACTCGGCGGCCAGCTTCCCGACAGCGGAGAGCAGTTCGTCATTGACCGCCGAAACATGGATAACGGGGCGTATGGTCGCCCGCCGTATCGCCTGCCGGAGAAATTCGGACTGGCTGATACCATAGGGCGCAAGCCGCGCTGTGAAGTCGGCGTATTCATCTTCGGACAGCCGGGTTTTCACAACGCGGCTGCGGTGGGGTGTGTTGTATTTCTTTCGCATGGTCGTGACCTCCTTTCTTGCCGCATGAGCGCGGCGGGGATAAGCGGCGCAAGCCGCATAGCAGGGTTTGGGGAAGGCACTCCCCAACAAGTTTCCCGCGAGGGACAAAACCGCAGAATTGCGGATTTTGGCACCGTGGTAGAAACTTGCTCTTTGTAAGCCGTAGACTGCCCCTGTCCGGGCTTTTCCGTACATAGAGCGAACAGGGCGGGGCTTTCAGCCCGCTGTGCGCGGTCTTTTTTTCTTTCGCCAAAGATACATTTGAAAGGCCGCCAGCTACCCGCTGTCCGGGGATTTTTTCAAATTTTCTTTTGCCTTAGTAATTCGGGAAACAGGATTTTGGCAACCGGCGGGGCAGAGAATTTTTCCTTTCACTCCCTACAACACCGCGTTTTGAAATTTGCCAAATGGGGCAGGCAGCTTTTTTCCGGCTTCACCTATCTACTACGGGTGACTTTGCGATTTTGCCAAATGGACAACAAAAAAGCAGCAAATCTTTTCAGACTTACTGCTTTCGCTGGCCGCCGGTGGGCGGCGGTTATTCAGTTTTGTAAGTTCAGGTCAGGTTGGCCCGACAAATTAGGATTTGAAGTTTAAAATTCATATCTTGTTCCATGTGAAAGTAACAGTCCGTCCGTTAATTTCACGCATAGAATTATGGTGTTTTCATCATCAAAATCATTATGCCCATTATCAATCCATTCGGCAAAAACGATTTTCAGTTTCTCAGCAATTATACGATTTTCTTCTTTTCCAAAATACCCTAAATTGTTTCCCTTTCCATGTGCAGTAAACCAGTCACTCGCTATTGCAACATTTGGGTTTTTTTCTATTTGTTTTATTTTGTTAGAAAGTGCATATGTAATAATATAAAATGAGCCATCCTCATAATAAGCATTTACATTCCGCACATATGGCATTTCTTGTTCCACCGTTGCTAATGCAATCACCGTGTCTTTTCCAAAACGTTCGATCATTATTTTTTCAGCTTCTGAGCTTAATTTTCTCATAAGGTTATCTCCTATACAAATTCCAATTTCTGTTGCGTCCATTTCTTGATAACAAAAGAGTTACATCAGAGTTTTTATTAAACGTATTCCAAATTCATCAGATAATCAAGGGAAACTTCCCGTTCCCACCTCCGGCGCAGATTCAAAAAGTTTATCTATGGCTGCGTGCCGAATAACAATCTTGCAAAAGGCGTTAATGGTGTACTGGATATGTACTTTGTAGGCTTCATCTTCGGTCATGGAAATTCCCCCTCTCTGATAATAGTTCGGGGCGGCAGCACTCCTTGCTGTCGCCCCTTGATTGCCTACCAGCAAAGGCGGGCGGGGCTGTCAACGGCGGCGCGTGTGCGCCGTTCATCTTGACCGTTGACTGGCTCGGCTGGCTTTGCTATCTTTAAGCATATTTCCTTTTGAACAATGAAATCGACAAAACATAAGATAGTGCGAAAATAACGATTGTACTCACAAATCCAATTATCATGCTCAAATCAAAATTCTCTACAACAAAGCCCATAATCGCATTGTTTGTTACTCGTGACCAAATCCCTAAAACTACCAACAGTATGATTAGAATAAACATCACTGCAAATCCCGCATTGACCCCCATCCAATAGTTAGAGGGCAGTATAAAGGCAAGGAACAGTAAGACAACACAAAATGAAGCTACAGACATAAACAAATAAAAACCAAACTGATATGCTGGAAAGCAGAAGTAGGAAATCGTGTTTACTGCAAGAGCAACACATAATCCGATGATTGCTGCAATCCCCGCAAAGGCATAACGGCTACTGACAATCTGCTTTTTTGAGAGCGGTAACGCAACCGCATATTTTCCCCATTTCCATTGTTCATCAGAATTGGCAAGGATAATCAGCATAGAGGCAACTTCCAGCGGAACAAGTAGGAAACTAATATAAATGGAACCAGCCCCCTCCAAAATAATCATCAAAGCAGCAATGATAGCGAGATCCATGATAAGACGGGCAATTCCGTATTTTTTCTTAACTGTCAGGAAGTCTTTTGTCAATAAACCTTTCATTGCATTTCCCCCTTTACATAGAACAACATGATTTCTTCAATCGTGGCCGGGCCAACGATTGCATTTGGATATTGTTTTGCGGCCTTGTTGCGGTCTTTTACCAGAACCTTAAACTGATAATCTTCTTTCCGGTAAGCAACGATTTCGGATTTATCCAGAGTGTCAAATACAGCGGCACCACAGCTCAAAATGCCGTAATTGTCAACCAGTTCGTCTTTTTCGTGGGTGAAAATCAATTTTCCTTTGTGGAGAAAGGTAATATAGTCCGCCACCTTTTCCAAATCACTTGTGATATGAGATGATACTAAAACGGAGTGGTTTTCATCTTGAACAAAGTCAATGAGCATATCTAAAACATCATCACGGATGATAGGGTCAAGTCCGCTGGTTGCTTCGTCCAAAATCAGCAGTTCCGCCTTGTGGGACAGAGCCACAGCAAATGCCAATTTCACTTTCATGCCTTTGGAAAAGTCTTTAATTTTTTTATCCTTCGGCAGTTCAAATTTTTCGAGATGCTGGCGATAAAGCGGCCAATCCCAGCCGGAATAAATTCCAGACATGAACTTCCCGATTTCTTCTGCCGTGAAGATGTCAGGGAAATGATTTTCATCGAAAACCACGCCGAGCTTATCTTTAATTTCGATTTCATCTGAAATATGGTCTTTACCAAAAATGAGTATTTTACCACCAGTTTTTTGTGTTTCATTTAGGATACAGTTAATCGTTGTCGATTTTCCTGCACCATTTTCTCCAATCAGCCCCATAATGACACCACGGGGGAGTGAAAAACTTACTTTGTCAAGAACAAAGTCGCCGTAATCTTTCGATAATTCTCGAATTTCCAAAACATTATCGCCCATCATTCATCCTCCTGATACATTAGTGTGAGTAATTCTGCCAGCTTATCCAGAGATATTCCGCTTGTGCGGGCAATCTCGATAGCTTCTGAAAACTTTTCTTCTATCTTTTTCTGCTGTTCTTCCAGATAGAAATCTTGATTTTGCGCTGATACATAACAACCCTTTCCGGCGGTCGTTTCAATAAAGCCATCTTCTTGCAATGTGGCGTATGCCTTTTGAACCGTTAAAATGCTGATATGCAATGACTTTGCCAATGACCTTACAGACGGAATTGCTTCGCCAGCTTTTAACTCACCACTCATAATTGCCGCTTTAATTTGTGACGCTATCTGCTCGTATAAAGGTCGGCTTGCCTTATTGCTTACGACTATCTCCAAATTCCCACCACCATTCCGTTCTTTAGTGTTATGCTGTTACAAGTACAGTATAAAACGGAAAAGCACAGATGTCAAGAGGGTAAATTACAAAAATCAGGCCAAACGCTTGTGTTCAGTCTGCTTTTTGCAATTTATATGGACATGGAATAGTGTATGGCTGTCTTTCAAATTCGTGTGTTACTTTATGGCACATGAGCATTAAAGCCCGGGATCTCTGCATATATGGATGAACGGCGGCACGGACAGGAGTGTGCAGATAAAAAAGATTGTCATTTTTATGGGATTGAGCTATAATAAAAAAAGCGAAGTCTGTGCTGTGCGCGGTACATGACGCTGCGCAGCATAATTTAAGGAAGTGGAGGAGACAATCATGTTAGTATCAGCAAAAGAGATGCTTGAAAAAGCAGTAGAGGGCCACTATGCAGTAGGCCAGTTCAACATCAACAATCTGGAGTGGACAAAATCCATCCTTCTGACAGCAGAGGAGCTGAAATCTCCCGTGATCCTGGGCGTGTCCGAGGGCGCAGGAAAATATATGACAGGTTTCAAGACAGTTGCTGCCATGGTGAAGGCTATGATCGAGGAGCTGAACATCACAGTTCCGGTTGCCCTTCATCTGGACCATGGAACATACGAGGGATGCTACAAGTGCATCGAGGCAGGATTTTCATCCATCATGTTCGACGGCTCCCACTATCCCATCGAGGAGAACGTTGCTAAGACAAAAGAGCTTGTTGCCGTATGCGCGGAGAAAGGACTGTCTCTGGAGGCAGAGGTAGGCTCCATCGGCGGCGAGGAAGACGGCGTTGTGGGAATGGGCGAGTGCGCAGATCCCCAGGAGTGCAAGATGATCGCTGACCTGGGCGTTACTATGCTGGCAGCCGGCATCGGAAACATCCACGGAAAATATCCGGCAAACTGGCAGGGACTCAGCTTTGAGACTCTGGACGCCATCCAGAAGCTGACAGGCAAGATGCCTCTCGTACTTCACGGCGGCACAGGTATCCCGGAGGATATGATCAAGAAGGCCATCAGCCTTGGCGTTGCGAAGATCAATGTAAACACAGAGTGCCAGCTCTCCTTTGCTGACGCTACACGCAAATACATCGAGGCAGGCAAGGATCTTGAGGGCAAGGGCTACGATCCCCGCAAGCTTCTGAAACCGGGCGCAGACGCGATCATGGCAACTGTAAAAGAGAAGATGGAGTTATTCGGTTCCGTAGGCAAAGCCTAAGAAGAGCCGGCCATATAGGAAGAAGAGCGAAGGTGTTCCGGTCCGGTGAGGGCCGGAGTACCTTTTTCTGGTCATACAGGGAAAGAAAGGATACAGGGTAAAATATGAGCGAATTGATTAATATTGCGGAGATCTTTGGAGAAAATGTCTTTGATGACGCTACCATGCAGGAGCGACTGCCAAAGAAAGTCTATAAAGATCTGAAAAAGATGATCGAGGACGGCAAGGAACTTGACCTTGCCACTGCGGACGTCATTGCCCATGAGATGAAAGAGTGGGCCATTGAGAAGGGAGCAACCCATTACACCCACTGGTTCCAGCCGCTGACGGGAACCACGGCGGAGAAACATGATTCCTTTATCTCCGCTCCCATGGAGAGCGGCAAGGTGCTGATGAGTTTTTCGGGCAAGGAGCTGATCAAGGGAGAGCCGGATGCATCTTCCTTCCCGTCAGGCGGTCTGCGGGCTACCTTTGAGGCGAGAGGCTACACGGCCTGGGACTGCACGTCCCCGGCTTTTGTGAGGAAGGATGCGGCGGGAGCGACTCTGTGTATCCCCACGGCCTTCTGTTCCTACACGGGGGAGGCTTTGGACCAGAAGACTCCGCTCCTCCGCTCTATGGAGGCTATCAATGAACAGTCTCTGCGTCTGATCCGTCTGTTCGGCAACACGACAGCTAAGAAGGTAACACCCTCTGTGGGCGCGGAGCAGGAATACTTCCTGGTAGATGCCAGGAAGTTCCACGAGAGAAAGGACCTGATCTACACCGGGCGCACGCTCTTTGGAGCTATGCCGCCCAAGGGACAGGAGCTGGACGACCATTATTTCGGCACCATACGACAGCGGATCGCGTCTTTTATGAAGGATGTCAATGAAGAACTCTGGAAGATGGGCGTGACAGCCAAGACACAGCACAATGAGGTGGCGCCGGCCCAGCATGAGCTGGCCCCCATCTACGCCAAGGCCAATGTGGCGGTGGATCACAACCAGATTGTTATGCAGACCCTGAAGCGGATTGCCTCCGAGCACGGTATGAAATGCCTTCTCCACGAGAAGCCATTTGCCGGCGTCAACGGCTCCGGCAAGCACAATAACTGGTCCCTCACAACGGACGAGGGCAAGAACCTGCTGGATCCGGGCAAGACACCCCACGAGAATATCCAGTTCCTGCTTGTTCTCACCTGTATCCTGAAAGCGGTGGACGAGCATGCGGCTCTTCTGCGGGAGTCAGCGGCAGACCCGGGCAATGATCACAGACTGGGAGCCAACGAGGCACCTCCGGCCATTATCTCTGTCTTTTTAGGAGAGCAGCTGGAGGATGTGCTGGAGCAGCTGATCATGACAGGGGAGGCTACCCACAGCCTGAATACCGGGAAACTGCAGACCGGTGTGCGGACCCTTCCGGATCTTGCCAAAGATACGTCCGACAGAAACAGGACCTCTCCGTTTGCGTTTACAGGCAACAAGTTTGAGTTCCGTATGGTGGGCTCCAGAGACTCTGTGGCAGGCTCCAACATCGTGCTCAACACTATCGTGGCGGATGCATTTGCCAAAGCCTGCGATATCCTGGAAAAGGCGGATGACTTTGAGAAGGCAGTCCATGATCTGATCAAACAGTATGCCACAGAGCACTACCGCATCGTCTTCAACGGAAACGGCTACTCGGATGAGTGGATTGCGGAGGCGGAAAGAAGAGGGCTTCCCAATATCCGTTCTATGGTGGAGGCTATCCCAGCCCTGGTGACGGAGGATACTATCACTCTGTTTGAAAGATACCACGTATTCACAAGAGCAGAGCTTGAGTCCCGTGCGGAGATCAAGTATGAGAATTACGCAAAGGCTATTAATATAGAAGCAAGGACTATGATCGATATGGCCAGCAAGCAGATCATCCCGGCCATCATCAAGTACACAAAGACACTGGCAGATACTGTGAACTCTGTGAGAGAGGCGGGAGCGGAGCCGGTTGTACAGACGCAGCTTCTGGGAGAGATCTCAGACCTTCTTGTGCAGACCAAGAAAGCGCTGGATGTTCTGGTGAAGGAGACTGAGTCGGCGGCGTCCATGGAAGAGGGCGAGATCCAGGCCAGATTCTACCACGATACGGTGTTCCCGGCTATGGAAGCGCTCCGTGCGCCGGTAGATGAGCTGGAAATGATCGTGGACAAAGAAGCGTGGCCTATGCCATCCTACGGCGATCTCATGTTTGAGGTATAGAAAGAAAAGGGCGCTTCATACTTAATAAAGTTATAATAAAATGTTCATAACCCTGCACTTGGAATAGAGGGACAGATATGCTATTCTAGGTGCAGGGTATTTTGCGCCAGGGAAGAGCCGCGGCGCGCATGGAATAAAAGGGCAGGAGGACAGGTGAATGACAAGACAGGAATTTCTGGCAAAACTCAGGCAGGCGCTGGAGAGTGAACTGGACCACAGGACTGTGCAGGAAAATGTGGATTATTACAATTCCTATATTATAGAAGAGACGGCGAAGGGAAGGCCGGAGAGCGATGTGATCGCAGAGCTGGGTGATCCCTGGGTGATCGCCCGCTCCGTCATCGGCATGTCCGGGGACGGGCTGGGAGCCCAGACAGCCTATGAGACGGCTTCGGGAAGAGGCCAGGAAAACAAGAGCCGGGAAAAGAGCGGCGGCTACCAGGGCAGAGGGGAGGGAGGCGGATTTTCCGCTTTCGGAACCTGGTGGAAAAGATTGCTTCTTGTTCTGGGGATTATCGGCGTATTTCTGCTGGTGATCGCAGTGATCGGGGGGATCTTCTCCCTGCTGATGCCGATTCTCGTGCCGGTGCTGGTGATCGTGCTGATCATCCGGCTGATCGGCGGGGTGAGGCGGTGACAGATCCTTGAACTGGAAAAGAGGAGACGGCGCAGAAAAGCGAGAAAATAAAAAGACAAAGGTAAAAGACCGATGGGGGAGCCATCGGTCTTTTGAGGGGAGTATAAATAATTAATAAGGGGTTGTAGAAAGTATTCTTTCTACATGCATAAGTATAATATACTGCACTGGAAAAAGCAAGAAAAAAATTAAAAAAAACTTAATATATAAATGGACACATAGAAAGGCTGTTTTCGGACACACTAACTGTGTACCAAATGAACAGGAGGAATGAAATATGGCAAAGAATTGTAATCATTCAAACAACATGGGAAATTCTGAAAACGCATATGAGTCCAAAAAGAATGGGTACAGCAAAAACGCTTCCCGAAATGCCAACGACAAAAATGCGTCTACAAAAAACACAGCTGGAAAAAATGCATCCGGCAAAAACGCATCCAGGAACCAGACGACAGACAGCTACAATTACAGTGACACAACAGACAACTACTAGATGGCTGTCAGACAGGACAAGGGCGGAGATCTCGCGAGGGATCTCCGCTTTTGCATTGACAAAATTCTTTTTTGACCATAAGATGTAAGTTAAAGATAGAGAGATGGAGAGAGATATGGATAGAATAGAACTGATCGCCCCCTGTCATTTCGGCCTGGAAGCAGTGCTGAAAAGAGAGATACAGGATCTGGGATATGAGATTTCCGGGACGGAAGACGGCAGAGTGACTTTTTATGCGGATATGGCAGGCATCAGCAGGGCAAATATTTTCCTGCGGACTGCGGAGAGAGTGCTTCTTAAGGCCGGGGAATTCAAGGCGGAGACTTTTGATGAGCTCTTTGAAAGGACCCGGGAGATCCCCTGGGAGAGATACATACCCTCTGATGGAAAATTCTGGGTGGCCAAGGCGGCGTCAGTGAAGAGCCGGCTGTTCAGCCCCTCGGATATCCAGTCCATCATGAAGAAAGCCATGGTCCGGAGGCTGCAGGAGCACTACCGCACGGACTGGTTTAAAGAGGATGGAGCCTCTTACCCCCTGCGGGTCTTTCTCAAGAAAGACGTGGTCACTGTAGGGATCGACACCTCCGGGGTATCGCTTCACAAGAGAGGATACAGGGAAGTGTCGGGAAAGGCGCCTATTACGGAGACGCTGGCGGCTGCCCTGATCATGCTGACTCCCTGGAGGGGCGACCGGATCCTGGTGGACCCTTTTTGCGGCAGCGGGACTTTCCCCATTGAAGCGGCCATGATGGCGGCAGATATCGCGCCGGGCATGAACCGTTCCTTCACGGCGGAAGAGTGGACAAATCTGATCCCAAGGAGAGCCTGGTACGATGCGGTGGACGAGGCTGCATCCCGGGTGCGGACTGAGATTGAGACGGATATACAGGGATATGACATTGACAGCTCTGTCATCAAAGTAGCCAGACGAAATGCCCGGGAGGCGGGAGTGGATCACCTGATCCATTTTCAGGAGAGGGATGTGAGGGATCTGCGGCATCCGAAAAAGTACGGCTTTGTCATCACAAACCCGCCCTACGGGGAGAGACTGGAGGACAAGAGGGACCTTCCGGATCTGTACCGTGCATTTGGGGAGAGCTTTAAAAGGCTGGACAGCTGGTCAGCCTACATGATCACCAGCTATGAGGATGCGGAGCGGTATTTTGGCAGAAAGGCGCAGAAGAACCGGAAGATATATAATGGAATGCTGAAGACGTATTTTTATCAGTTTCCGGGGCCAAAACCTCCCAGGAAAGATGCAGGAAAAGGAGCAGACTGAAGATGAAAAAGATTATATTTGCCACAGGCAATGAGAATAAAATGGTGGAGATCCGGCAGATCCTGTCAGACCTTGGCATGGAGATCCTGTCCCAGAAGGAGGCGGGGATCCAGGCAGATCCGGAAGAAAACGGGACCACCTTTGAGGAGAACGCCCTGATCAAGGCCAGAGCAGTGCGCAGCATTGCCGCCGGGATGGAGGAGAACAAAGATGCGGTTATCCTGGCTGACGACTCAGGACTGGAGATCGATCACCTGAACAAGGAGCCGGGTATTTACTCCGCCCGCTATATGGGAACGGACACATCCTACGATATCAAGAACAATGCGCTGCTTGAAAGACTGGAAGGCGTGCCGGACGAGGAGAGAACCGCCCGCTTTGTATGTGCCATTGCCGCCGCTTTTCCTGACGGCACGGAGGAAGTGGTGCGGGGAACGATGGAGGGACGCATCGGCCATGAGATCGCAGGAGGGAACGGGTTTGGCTATGATCCAATCTTCTTCCTGCCGGAGTACGGCTGTACAAGCGCCCAGCTGTCCCCGGAGAAAAAGAATTCTCTCAGCCACCGGGGCGAGGGGCTGAGAAAGATGCGCAGGATCATGGAAGAGCGGCTGGAGGAAGGCCGGTAGGCACAGAATAGTTGGAGAAGGAATGGTCAAATGAGGATACTGATCGTAAGTGATACACACAAGGCCCATGGAAATCTGGAAAGAGTGCTGCAGATGGAGGGACCCATCGATATGCTGATCCATCTGGGTGATGTGGAAGGGAGAGCGGACTATATTGAGGCGATAGCCGGCTGTCCGGTGCATATGGTGAGCGGAAACAATGACTTCTTCTCCGATCTGCCCTGGGAGGAAGAATTTTTCATCGGGGATCACCATGTCTTTATCACCCACGGGCATGGCTACTTTGTTGGAATGAATGAGGACAAGCTGAAGGCGGAGGCGAGAGGCCGGGGAGCAGACATTGTCATGTACGGCCACACCCACATGCCTGCCCTCACGATAGAAGCGGACCTTGTGACACTGAATCCGGGCAGTATCTCCTACCCCAGGCAGAAGGGGAGAAAACCCAGTTATATTATGATGGAGATGGACCCGGAGGGCAGAGCATTCTATGAGATAAGATACCTTGTGTGAGGCTGTTATCGGATCCGGATGAAAAAATAAAAAAAGTTGTTGACATCGGAAGAAGGTTCAGATATAATTATTCTCGTGCCACGTGAGTGCGCACAAGTGAATAGGCCTCGGGGTGTGGCTCAGCTTGGCTAGAGCGCCTGGTTTGGGACCAGGAGGTCGCAGGTTCAAATCCTGTCACCCCGATCATCACATATGCGGGTGTAGTTCAATGGTAGAACACCAGCCTTCCAAGCTGGATACGTGGGTTCGATTCCCATCACCCGCTTTCTTGGGGCAGTTACACGGACAAGCCTTGAGAACTGTATTTGAGTCTGTAGCTCAGCTGGATAGAGCAACGGCCTTCTAAGCCGTAGGTCGAGGGTTCGAATCCCCCCAGGCTCGTTGACACGTTCACAGACAGGACATGTGTCATGGTTGTGGCGGGTCGGTCCATAATGCCTTGATAAGAGGCCTGGTGTATGGAGATAATAGTATATGGTGGGTATAGCGCAGTTGGTTAGCGCGCCAGATTGTGGCTCTGGAGGCCCAGGGTTCGAATCCCTGTATCCACCTTTACCCGAAAGGGCTATTGGGCTATCGCCAAGCGGTAAGGCACAGGACTTTGACTCCTGCATTCGTTGGTTCGAATCCAACTAGCCCAGTTTTATGTATGGGCGTGTAGCTCAGGTGGTAGAGCACTTGACTTTTAATCAAGTTGTCCGGGGTTCGAATCCCCGCACGCTCACTGACACGCAGCTAAAAAGGCTGCGTGTTTTTTCATCCTGCGGATGTGGCGGAACTGGCAGACGCGCCAGACTTAGGATCTGGTACTTCGGTGTGCAGGTTCGATTCCTGTCATCCGCATGTATTTTTGTTCGGGAAGCGGTCGGATGCTGCGAAAAGCAGCGCCCGGCCGCTTCTCTTTTCTGGTGCTTGACAGCCGGGACAATTAATGATATAAGAAATATTGTTTGCTACTGTGAAATGAATGTAAAATTTCTTGTAAGAGAGGGCTGTAAAAGATGCACCGCAAACTCAGAACAGTCATGTTGATTATAGCAATGGCCATCATCTGTGTGGCCGCGCCTTCCAGCCTTTTTCTAAGAGGAGAGGCTTCAGATGTACCGCCCACCGTCACACACGCCGGCATCTGTCATATAGACAACTCCTGCGGGATGAGCCTGTATGACGTGTGTCTGGACGACAGCGCGAGTCATAAGACGGGGGGAACCCTGGTAAGTACGGCAGGGCGGACAAAGCATGGCGCTGGCAGAGGGCAGTGGCTGACATGGCTGTGCTGTCCTGCTCTGGCAGCTTTGTTCCTGTGCGCCCGCATGAGGAAAAAGGCGGTGCTCCTGAAACCAGACCCATATCTTCCTGCACGGTTTCTGTGCGATCTATTTATCCTGTATCAGAAAGATGGAAAAAAGAGAGAAGCTGTTTTGCTGACAATGTGACATCACTTGCAGAAAACAGGAGTAAAAAATGAAAAGCAGAATAACACTTATCGGATTTTTTAAGAGACAGCCTGCCGGGCGGCTGATAGCGATAGGCTTTGCCTCAGTGATCCTTCTGGGGGCCGTGCTTTTGTGTCTGCCTGTATCCGTGAAGGACGGAGCGCATGTATCCTTCATCGACGCGCTGTTTACATCCACAAGCGCTGTCTGTGTGACGGGGCTGATCGCCATTGACACGGCGGACCATTTTACGGCCTTCGGGCAGGGACTGGTGGCTCTGCTGATACAGGTCGGCGGCCTGGGAGTGACCTCGGTGGGCGTGGGACTGATGCTGGCGGCAGGAAAGCGGGTGAGTATCAAGACAAGGCTTCTCGTGAAGGAAGCCCTGAACGTGGATAGTTACAAGGGGATGGTGCGCCTCATACGGTCTGTCCTCCTGATGACGCTTCTCTTTGAGGCGGCCGGGGCTATCTTAAGCTACCCTGTGTTCAGTCGGGACCATGAGCCGCTCCACGCGGTGGGGATCAGCATTTTCCACTCCATCGCGGCCTTCAACAACTCGGGATTTGACATCCTGGGAGGCCTTCGGAACCTGACCATTTACCAGGACAGCGTCCTTCTGAACCTGACCACGGCCGGGCTGATCATATTCGGCGGCCTGGGCTTTCTGGTCATTATGGACATTGCAAAGAAAAGGTGCTTTAAAAAGCTGTCCTTCCACTCCAAGGTGGTCATCTCCACAAGCATTGTGCTGATCATCGCAGGCACGCTGCTTTTAAAGGCCACGGAGGATATTTCCTGGCTGGGAGCGTTTTTCCAGAGCGTGTCGGCCAGGACGGCGGGATTTTCCACCTATGCCATCGGAGATTTCACGAACGCCGGACTTTTCGTCCTGTGCGTGCTCATGTTCATCGGCGCTTCGCCGGGATCCACCGGAGGCGGTATCAAGACCAGCACCTTCTTTGTGCTGTTCCAGGCGGCCAGGAGCGCATGTGTGAAGAAAAATGTCTGCGCGTTCCGGAGAAGTATTTCCCGGCAGAATATTTCAAAAGCCAGCATGATCACTGTGCTGTCCATGATGGTGGTGTGCGTGGCCACCTTCCTTCTGTGTGTGCTGGAGCCGGACCGCACGTTTATCCAGGTGTTCTTTGAGGTGGTGTCCGCTTTTGGAACGGTAGGACTTTCCACGGGCATCACGCCTGGCTTAAGTGTGGCGGCCAAGATCGTCATTATCTTTGTCATGTTTATCGGAAGACTGGGAGCGTTTACGCTCCTCACTATCTGGATCAGCCATCCGGAACCGAAGATACGCTACTCAGAGGAGAATATTGCCATCGGCTGATAGAGGAGAAAAAATCATGAGGAAAAAATCGAAATTAACATACGGAGTCATTGGTCTGGGACGCTTCGGCATGGCACTTGCCGTGACGCTGGCAGAGTCCGACAATGACGTCATCGTCATGGACCGGGAGGAGAGCTCCATACGGGAAATGCGAAATTATACAGACTATGCCTTTGTGACAAATGACCTGAGCATGGAGGCGCTGAGGGAAGCGGGTATCCACAACTGCGACGTGGTCATCGTCTGCATTGGCGAGAAGGTGGATGTCAGCGTCCTGACTACCATGAGCGTGATAGAGATGGGAGTTCCCAGGGTCATCGCCAAGGCGCTGTCGCCGGAGCAGGGCGCTGTGCTGAAAAAGCTGGGCGCCGAGGTGGTCTACCCGGAGCGGGATATGGCACTGCGTCTGGGACGCCGGCTTCTGTCCGGGAATTTCCTGGACTATATCCCCCTGGACCACAGCGTGCAGATCACACAGATCCGCATCCCGGAGAGGATGGTGGGAAAAACCGTGGAGCAGATCCAGCTCCGGCGGAAATACGGCCTGAACATCATTGCCATAGAGAGCGGCAGCGAGACTACCATAGAGGTGCAGCCTGATTACCAGCTTAAGGACGGCGACATCATCGTAGTCATCGGAAAGGCTGACAATATCAATACATTTGAGGAAAGCCTGTAAACAGCAGGCGGGAGGGAAAAGGTTTATGGATGTTTCGTTAAGTTATTTCCTGGATGCCATGTCCGGCAGCCCGGTCCTTGTCATTACGCTGCTCCTGACGCTGGGAGTGATCTTCGTCAACGGATGGACGGACGCGCCCAACGCCATCGCCACCTGCGTGACGACGAGATGTCTGCCGGCCCGCACGGCTATCATGATGAGTGCGGCCTTCAATTTTCTGGGTGTGTTTGTCATGACCCAGATCAACAGCTCCGTGGCATCCACCATAAGCAACATGGTGGACTTCGGCAGCAATACCCAGGAGGCTCTGGTGGCCCTGTGCGCGGCCCTCATCTCCATCGTGGTGTACAGTGTGGCCGCTTCGGTCTTCGGCATTCCGACCAGTGAGAGCCACAGTCTCATTGCGGGTATATCCGGCGCCGCCATCGCCATCCAGGGCGGCGTGGGCGGCATCAACGGGGCGGAGTGGGTCAAGGTCATCTACGGCCTTGTGCTGAGCCTGGCTCTCGGATTTATCACCGGCTGGGTCATCTGCCGGGCCATTACGGTCCTTTGTCAGAACATGGAGAGGCGCAGGGCGGACCGGCTCTTCGGGGGGGCCCAGATCGTGGGCGCCGCCGCCATGAGCTTCATGCACGGGGCTCAGGACGGCCAGAAATTTATCGGCGTGCTGTTCCTTGGCATCGCCTTCTGCAACGGCCAGAATTCGGTCAGCGGCATGGAGATCCCGGTGTGGCTCATGCTCCTGTGCAGTATCGTCATGGGGCTTGGGACGAGCGTGGGAGGAGAGAAGATCATCAAGTCCGTGGGCATGGACATGGTGAAGCTGGAGCGCTACCAGGGCTTTTCTGCCGACCTGGCAGGGGCCTTCTGTCTGCTCCTCTCCAGCGTGTTCGGCATCCCTGTATCCACCACCCACACAAAGACCAGCGCCATCATGGGCGTGGGTGCGGTGAAGCGGCTGTCCGCCATTAATTTTAATGTGGTGAAGGACATGATGCTCACCTGGATCTTCACATTCCCGGGGTGCGGCATTATCAGCTTTGTGATGGCCAAGATATTCATGGCTGTCTTTTAGGTAAAATACAGGAGAAAAGGAGAAAAGAACAATGTCAAAAAAACAGGACGCGTTTTATTATGATAATTTTGCCGCGTGTGCGGAGCTTGCAAGAAAAGCGACCCATTTTCTGAAGGAGAAGCTGACGGCCTTTGACCCGGCGAAAATGGAGGAGAATATGGAGGAGATCCACCGGATCGAGCACGAGGCGGATGAAAAGAAGCATCAGCTCACAGACCGGCTGGCCAAGGCCTTCATCACCCCCATTGAGAGGGAGGATATCATATCCTTAAGCTACAATATCGATGAGCTGACTGACAAGGCGGAGGAGGTCTTCATCCGCATCTACATGAACAATGTGCAGACCATCCGTCCGGACGCCCTCAGGATGCTGGACATCGTCATCGCCTGCACGGAGGAGGTGTGCGCCCTTGTGAAGGAGTTCCCGGATTTCCGCCGCTCCAAAAAGCTGAATGAGAGTATCATCCGCATCAACTCCCTGGAGGAGCAGGCGGACAGGATCTATTTTGCCAGCATGAGGGCGCTCCATACGGAGGTAGGAGATGTGCTGGAGATCCTGGCCTGGAGAGAGATCTACACCTACCTGGAGAAGTGCGCGGACGCCTGCGAGCACGTGGCGGACGTGGTGGAAGAGGTTGTGATGAAAAATTCCTAGACCGGTTTTTTTCGAAAATATTTCTTGCATGTTTACAAAAAATATGATATAAGTAAACACGTATGGAAAACAGATATGGCTTCCATGCAAATATTTTTTCGGCAGCAGAGAGACAGGCTGCCTTATTGATTGAGTTAGAAGCTCAAATTTTATAAGTTGGTTACTTTATAACCAGTGTGCAAAAAGGCATACAAAACTTGTGAAACGGTCAATAAGAGTAGTAAAAGTAAAAATATTTGCTATATAGACTCTAAAAGGTCCCATATCTGTCCATAACATGACACCAGGAAACGCGAAAGGATTTTTCTGCGGGTGTGTCTGTATGTATATTTGTGATAGAGTGATGAAACGCAAGTGGAAGGTGCCCTTCTGCCTGCGTTTTTTTGTTCTGCCGGAAAGTCCCTGGGACGCCCGGGCAGGATAAGAGTCCTCCGGCGGGACCGCAGGCGCTGCAGGAAGGAGTGAGTGAAGCATGAAAAAATATGTACAGGAGGATGCCCCCATCTACGAGGCGCTGGAGCAGTTCCGGAGGATGCGGATCGTGCCCTTTGACGTGCCGGGGCACAAGAGGGGAAGAGGGAACCCGGAGCTCTCAGAGCTTCTGGGGGACAGGTGCGTCAATATCGATGTAAACTCCATGAAGCCGCTGGACAATCTGTGCCATCCGGTCTCTGTGATCAAGGCGGCGGAGGAGCTGGCGGCGGAGGCCTTCGGGTCGGCCCACGCCTTTCTCATGGTGGGCGGCACCACATCGGCGGTCCAGAGCATGGCCCTGGCCTGCTGTAAAAAGGGGGATAAGATCATCATGCCGAGGAATGTCCACAGGAGCATTATCAATGCCCTTGTCCTGTGCGGCGCAAGGCCGGTGTATGTGAACCCGGATGTGGACCGGCATCTGGGGATCTCCCTTGGCATGAAAGTGGAGCAGGTGGAGCAGGCCATCCGCGACAACCCGGACGCGGTGGCCGTGTTTGTGAACAACCCCACATACTACGGCATCTGCTCCGATCTTCGGACCATTGTGGAGGCGGCCCACAGCCACGGCATGAAGGTGCTGGTGGACGAGGCCCACGGCACCCACTTTTACTTCGGGGAAAACTTCCCTGTGACAGCCATGGCCGCAGGGGCGGATATGGCGTCGGTGAGCATGCACAAGTCCGGCGGGAGCCTGACCCAGAGCTCCCTCCTCCTGGTGGGGAAGGACATGCACCCCGGCTACGTGCGGCAGATCATCAATCTGACCCAGACGACCAGCGCCTCCTACCTGCTGCTTTCCAGCCTGGACATCTCCAGGAGAAATCTGGCCCTGCGGGGGAGGGAGGCCTTCGCGAAGGTAGCGGAGCTGGCAGAGTACGCGCGGGAGGAGATCAACCGGATCGGCGGCTACTACGCTTTTGGCGATGAGCTGGTGAACCGGGACAGCGTCTATGCCTTCGACCCCACAAAGCTGTCTGTCCACACCCTGGACATTGGCCTGGCCGGCATCGAGGTGTACGACATCCTGCGGGATGAGTACGACATCCAGATCGAGTTCGGGGATCTGGGAAACATGCTGGCTTACCTGTCCATCGGCGACAGGAAGCAGGAGGTGGAGCGCCTGGTCAGCGCCCTGGCGGACATCAAGCGGCGTTACCAGAAGGACAAGACAGGTATGCTCTCCCAGGAGTACATACCGCCCCGGGTGGTGATGACGCCCCAGGAGTCCTTCTACGCGCCCAAGGAACAGCTCCCCATCCAGGAGGCGGAGGGGCGGATCTGCAGTGAGTTCGTCATGTGCTATCCGCCGGGGATCCCCATCCTGGCGCCGGGGGAGGAGATCACGGACGAGATCATCGAGTACATCCTCTACGCCAAGGAGAAAGGCTGCTCCATGACCGGGCCGGAGGATGAGAAGATCGAGAAGCTCAATGTTGTCACAGAGAAGAAGGGAGGCGTGTAGACCATGGAAATGTGGTTTTCAGATGAACACACAGAGGACGTGAAGCTGTCCATCCGCATCAAGGAACAGCTTTTCAGCGCCCAGAGCGAGTTCCAGCGGATCGATGTGCTGGACTCCCGGGAGTTCGGCCGGATCCTTGTGGCGGACGGGGACCTGATGCTGACAGAGAAGGATGAATTCATTTACCACGAGATGATCACCCACGTGCCCATGGCGGTGCACCCCCATGTGGAGGACGTGCTTGTCATCGGCGGGGGCGATGGCGGTGTGGTCCGGGAGCTGATCAAGTACGAGGAGATCCGCCACATCGATGTGGTGGAGATGGATCCCCTTCTTGTGGAGGTCTGCCGGAAATATATCCCGGAGATCGCCTGCAGTCTCAACGATGAGAGGGTGGAGATCTTCCACGAGGACGGCCTGCGGTTCATCCGTTCCCAGACGGACCGGTATGACCTCATCATCATCGACTCCCCCAACCCCTTCGGACCCGGGGAGGGACTGTTCACAAAAGAGTTTTACGGGAACTGCTATAATGCCCTCCGGGAGGACGGCATCATGGTCAACCAGAATGAGAGTCCTTTTTACACGGAGGAGGCTTTCCAGTGCCAGCGGATGCACAAGCGGATCGTGGAGACCTTTCCCATCTGCCGGGTGTACCAGGCCCACCTGCCCTCCTACCCGTCGGGGCACTGGCTCTTTGGCTTTGCGTCAAAGAAGTACCATCCCCTGGAGGATTTAAACGCTGTGGCCTGGAAGCTGAAAGGCATCCGCACAAGATACTATGAACCAAGACTGCACGCAGGGGTGTTTGCACTGCCTGTCTATGTGGAGGAGCTGCTGGAAGATGTTGAATAAAAATATTGTAGATTACATGGGATGTGACTGTACATACGAGGAGGCGGACATTGTCCTTTACGGGGCGCCTTTTGACTCCACCACCTCCTTCCGGCCGGGGACCCGCTTTGCCGGTGGCGCCATACGGACGGACTCCTACGGGCTGGAGCTGTACAGTCCGTACCAGGACAGAAGCCTGGAGGAGTGCCGGGTCTTTGACATGGGAGATCTGGAGCTGGCCATCGGAAGTTCGGAGAAGGTGCTGGATGAGATCGAGGAGACGGCCGGGGAGATCTTCCGGGACGGGAAGCTGCCCTTCCTCATCGGAGGAGAGCACCTGGTGACCCTGGGAAGTGTCCGGGCGGCGGCCCGGAAATATCCCGGTCTCCACATCATACATCTGGACGCCCACACGGACCTGCGGGAGGATTACCTGGGGGTGGAGCTGTCCCACGCCTGCGTCCTTCGGCGGTGCTGGGAGCTGCTGGGGGATGGCCGTATCCACCAGTTCGGCATCCGCTCCGGGGAGAGGGCGGAGTTTGGCTGGGCCCGGGAGGGACACACGGATCTTCATCCTTTCACCCTGGAGGGGCTGGGGGAGACGCTGGAGGAGTTGAAGGGCGTCCCGGTGTACTTCACGGTGGACCTGGATGTGATGGACCCGTCCGTCTTTCCCGGGACAGGGACGCCGGAGCCGGGAGGCGTAAGTTATATGGAGCTGCAGAGAGCCGTGACGGAAGTGTGCCGGAAGGCAGAGGTCATCGGGTGCGATGTGACAGAGCTGAGCCCGCCTTTTGACCCCACAGGGGCTTCCACGGCCGCGGCATGCAAGATCATAAGGGAGATGCTCATCGCCCTTGGAACAAAATAGAAAAGAGAGAAGAAAAGGAGGATATTAGAAATGGGAAAAGTACTGATCATCGGATGCGGAGGAGTGGCCAGCGTGGCTATCCAGAAATGCTGCCAGAACAGCGAGGTGTTTTCAGAGATTTGCATCGCCAGCCGCACCGTGTCCAAGTGTGACGCGCTGAAGGAGAAGCTGGAGGGCACTACAAAGACAAAGATCACCACCGCCCAGGTGGATGCGGACAATGTGGAGGAGCTGAAGGCGCTCATCAGAAAAGTGGAGCCGGAGGTGGTGCTGAACCTGGCTCTTCCCTACCAGGACCTTCACATCATGGACGCCTGCCTGGCCTGCGGCGTACACTATGTGGACACGGCCAACTACGAGCCCGAGGACACGGCAAAATTTGAGTACAAATGGCAGTGGGCCTACCGGGACGCCTACGAGAAGGCAGGCCTTACAGCCCTTCTTGGAAGCGGTTTTGATCCGGGAGTGACCAGTGTGTTCTCCGCCTACGCGCTGAAGCACTATTTTGACGAGATCAACTATATCGACATTCTGGACTGCAATGCGGGAGACCACGGCTATCCCTTTGCCACCAACTTCAACCCGGAGATCAACATCCGGGAGGTGTCCGCCAAAGGCTCCTACTGGGAGGACGGACACTGGGTGGAGACAGAGCCCATGGAGATCAAGCGGGTCTACAACTTCCCGGAGATCGGCCCGAAGGATATGTATCTTCTCCACCACGAGGAGATCGAGTCGCTGGCTCTCAATATCCCTGGCATCAAGAGGATCCGCTTCTTTATGACATTCGGGGAGAGCTATCTCACCCACCTGCGGTGCCTGGAAAATGTGGGAATGACCTCCATTGAACCCATTATGTTTGAGGGGAAAGAGATCGTGCCCCTGCAGTTCTTAAAGGCCGTGCTGCCGGATCCCTCCTCCCTGGGACCGCGGACAAAGGGAAAGACAAACATCGGCTGCATCTTTGTGGGAAAGAAAGACGGAAAAGAGAAGAAGATCTACATTTACAATACCTGTGATCACCAGGAGTGCTACAAAGAAGTGGGCTCCCAGGCAGTGGCTTACACCACAGGCGTGCCGGCCATGATCGGCGCTATGATGATCTTAAACGGCACATGGAAGAAGCCGGGCGTGTATAATATGGAAGAGTTTGACCCGGATCCGTTCATGGAAGCGCTGAACAAGTGGGGACTTCCCTGGAAGGTCAGCGAGGACCCGGAGCTGGTGGACTAGGAGAGAAAGATGAGACAAAGCAAGATACATACGCCCTGCTACATCGTGCAGGAGCGGGCGCTCAAGGAAAATCTGGAGCAGCTTGCCGGCCTGGCCCGGGAGACGGGATGCCGGATCCTGCTGGCTCAGAAGGCCTTCTCCATGTTCCGGGTCTACCCCCTCATAGGAAACTATCTGGCAGGGACCACAGCCAGCGGCCTCTACGAGGCCAGGCTGGGGGCGGAGTGCATGGGGAAGGAGAACCACATCTTCTCCCCCGCCTACCGGGAGGAGGAGATGGGCGAAATCCTCTCCCTTTGCGGACACATAGTCCTCAACTCCCCCCAGCAGATACGGAGATACAAGAGGCAGATCCTGGCGGCGGGGAGGAGCCCGGGACTTCGTGTCAATCCGGAGTGCTCCACCCAGGAGGGCCACGCCATCTACGATCCCTGTGCCCCCGGCTCCCGGCTGGGGACTACCCTCTCCCAGCTTGAGAGGGCCCTTGCGGAGACGCCGGACCTGCTGGAGGGGATAGAGGGGCTGCATTTCCACACTCTGTGCGAGCAGGACGCGGACGCCCTGGCAGTGACCCTGGATGCAGTGGTGGAAAAGTTCGGTGTGTACATGGCGAAGATGAAGTGGGTGAACCTGGGCGGCGGACATCATATCACCCGCCTGGGGTACCACATGGAGACGCTGAAGCAGTGCATCCGCCGGGTGCAGAAGCTCTGCGGAGGGACAGTCTATCTGGAGCCCGGGGAGGCGGTGGCGCTGCAGGCCGGGACGCTTCAGACCAGTGTGCTGGAGATCACGGAAAACGGCGTGCAGACAGCCATCCTGGACGCCTCCGCCGCCTGCCATATGCCGGACGTGCTGGAGATGCCCTACCGCCCGCCCCTTTCCGGGGCAGGCCTTCCAGGGGAGAAACCTTTCACATACCGCCTGGCAGGCCCCACCTGTCTGGCGGGGGATGTGATCGGAGACTACTCCTTTGACCGCCCCTTGGAGACCGGGGATGTGCTGGAGTTCCAGGACATGGCCATCTACTCCATGGTAAAAAACAATACATTCAACGGCATGGCCCTTCCGGATATTGTCCTTGAGAGGGAGGACGGGAGCAGGGAGCTGGTGCGCCGGTTCGGCTATGAAGATTTTAAAGGCAGGCTTTCGTAAGCCTGCCTTTTCCGTGGCCGTGCGGGAAGCTCAGAATTCCCGCACGCCGTACTGATCCCTGTACTGCTTCAGCGTCATGCCGGTGTGCTTCTTGAAGGTCTTTCCCAGATGGCTCTGGGAAGAAAAGCCCAGGTAGGCGGCAATCTCACTGTAGGAGTAGGGAGAGTAGGAGAGCAGGTTTTTTGTCAGCCCTACCTTTTCCTGGAGGATGAACTCCGTGATGGTGAGGCCCTCATACTGGCGGAAGATCTCGGACAGATAATTCGCGTTTAGGTACAGCTCGTCGGCAATGTCCTGGATGCGGATCTTTTCATGGAGATGCTTGAATATATAGTCCTTGCACTGGTCCACCCTGGGGTTCTGGTCTTTCCTTGGCCGGCCTGCCTTCTGGGAATTTAAGTCCGCCACCATCTCTGCATATTTGAATTCAAACTGGTGCATCATGTTCAGCAGGACAGCCGTGTCTGATTCCTCCTCCAGCTTCTGGATGAAGACGTCGCTCATGGAGAAGGATACCTCCGGGAGAAGGCCGCCTCTGATGGCTGCACGGCTTGCCAGCGTGACCACCACAATGCCCCGGTTGCGCATGTGGCGGACCTCGTCTTTGGCCAGTGTCCCGATCTTTCCCGTGTAGTCCTCCTGCAGGCTGCGCCGGAGCATGCCGATGTCCCCGTGCTCGATGCTGGAGAACTCCCGCAGCTCCTGGTCGTAAGGATTGTGGGGCTGCTCCTGCTCCCTCCGGTCAAAGACCAGGGAGGAGAAGTCCTCCATGATGGCGTCGTCCATGGAGCTGTCCATGCAGTTGGCGGTCACCAGGTCGTCCCGGGAGAGGAAGCTGGTGTGCAGCAGGTTGTAGACGAGGAGCACATGGGAGGTGAAGTCGGAGAACTCGCACTCCGGGGCAGACATTGCCCAGGACGGGTATTCCTATTGCGTACAGCCGGATCTCAATCACTATGAGGCATCGAAGTGCGTAGACCTTGCGGGCACGGATATCTACTTTTCCACCCAGGATGAGCTGACCGGAACGGAGGCAGCATTTGGCGGGGACTCCATACGAAGCCTGAAGAATGAAAATTATCTGGTGCTGGAGAGCCAGGCTCAGGCATTCAAGTACTGGACTCCCTATCCGGGACAGCTCCGGCTCCACGCCTACAGCCACCTGGCCAGCGGCGCTATAGGGGAGCTCTACTGGAACTGGCACTCTATCCACAACGGGTATGAGACCTACTGGCGCGGCATACTGAGCCATGACCTGCTTCCAAATCCGGCCTACACAGAGATATGCGATATCGGCCGGGAATGGAAGGAACACGGGGCGGAGCTGGCCGGGCTGAAGAAAAAGAACCGGATTGCCCTCCTTGTGGACAACCGCTCACTGACTGCTCTTCAGTGGTTCCCCATTGACAGGGACTTAAGCTACAACGATGTGGTCCGGTGGATGTACGACAGCCTCTATGAGCTGAACCTGGAGTGCGACGTGGTGGACGCCCACGCCCTGGAGGAGGACCGTTACGATATGATCGTCACCCCAGCCCTCTACTGCGCCGGGGAGGAGCTCATTCACCGCCTTGACGCCTTTGTAAAGCGGGGCGGAGTCCTTGTCAGCTCCTTCCGTTCCTTTGTGGCGGATGAGCACTCCAGCGTGTACCCGGATGTCCAGCCCCATGGACTGACGGACTGCTTCGGAATGACCTACAATCAGTTCACAGAGCCCGGCAGGACTTCCATTGCAGGAGAGAAGGTCCGGTATTTTATGGAGCTTCTAAAGCCAGAGACAGCGGAGGCGAAGGCATCCTATGCGCACCCCTACTGGGGGCAGTACGCGGGGATCACGAGGAACCGGTACGGAGCCGGAGCTGCCTGGTACGTGGGCTGCTGTACGGAGAAGAGGCTTCTGAAGGATGTGTACAGGCAGGCAGCGGCAGACGCGGGAATTTCCCTGCCATCCTGTGAGTGGCCTGTCACTCTCAGAAGCAGTGAGACAGAGGACGGGAGAAGGCTGCACTTTATCCTCCACTACAGCCAGGAGGAGCGGACAATCCCCTGCCCCTTTGATCACGGGACAGACATTCTGACAGGGAAAAGCTATGACAGGCAGGCTCCGATCCATCTGAAGGACTGGGATGTGGTGATCCTGGAGGAGAGACGGAAGTAAAAGCGTGGAGGAGAGAGGAAATGCTGCATTTATATATGGCAGAGAGCCCGGAGAGACTTTATCCGGAGCGAAGAGAAGAACAGTATACATTTATCCCGGAGGACGGCACAGAGAACGAGGTGGTCAATCTGTATCCTGACGTCACCTTCCAGACTATGGAGGGCTTTGGAGGGGCTGTCACAGACGCGGCCGGATATGTGTTTTCCAGGATGGACAAAGCCAGGCAGGAGGAGCTGCTGGACATGTATTTCGGGGAGGAGGGCATGCACTACAACCGGGTGCGCCTCCACATGGACAGCTGCGATTTTTCCACCCGGCTCTACTCAGCCGTGGAGGACGAGACAGACGATAATCTGGACACTTTTTCCTTTGCTCACACGGAAAAACACATGATTCCTCTCCTGGAGGCGGCCCAGAAGAGAGCGGGGAAAAAGCTGAAGATCATGCTCTCCGCCTGGTCTCCGCCGGAGTTCATGAAGACAAACGGGAGCCGCATCGGAGGCGGCTCCCTGAAAAAGGAGTACTACGGGAGATGGGCCCGGTATCTGTGCCGCTACATTGAGGAGTTTGAAAAGAGGGGCTATGAGGTGGAGCGCATGTCCCTCCAGAACGAACCCGCCGCCGTGCAGACATGGGACTCCTGCGTCTACACGGTGGAGGAGGAAAAGATATTTCTGCGGGATCACCTCTTCCCGGAGATGAAGAAGAGAGGGCTGGAACACGTGGAGATCTTTGGCTGGGACCACAACAAGGAGCGGCTTTTTGAGAGGGCCCGGGGGCTCATCGATGAGAGGACGGACTCCATGATCACAGGGCTGGCCTTTCACTGGTACAGCGGGGATCATTTTGAGGCCCTGGATCTGGTGCGGCAGATGTACCCGGACAAGAAGCTGATCCTGTCCGAGAGCTGTCTGGAATTCGGAAAATACGACAAGGACTTGGAGACGGAGAACGCCATCCGCCTCTCCCACGATATGATCGGGAACCTGAACCACGGCATGTCCGCTTTTTATGACTGGAACATCCTGCTGGACGGCCAGGGCGGCCCCAACCACCAGGACAATTTCTGTGACTCGCCCTATCTCTACCACGAGGAGGAGGGACGCCTGGAGGAGAGGAGGATCTGCCGGTATTACTGGCATTTCGCCCACTTTATCGAGGCCGGGGCTGTCCGCATCGCCCACACGAAGTACACGGAGAAGCTGGATATGACGGCCTGGAAAAATCCCTCCGGTGACATTGCCTGCATTTTCATGAACAAGTCAGACGAAACGCTGCCGGCGGTGATCCGCATGGAGGGAGAACTCTGTCCTATCGAACTGGAGCCAAGGGCTATCGCCAGCTGCGTGATCAAAGAAGAAAGAGAAGCATGAGAGAGACTGGAAGGAGAGAACAGACATGATAACAAATCCAATTATTCCCGGGTTTAATCCCGATCCATGTATATGCCGGAAGGGGGAGGACTACTATTTGGCGGTGTCCACATTCGAGTGGATGCCGGGCCTTCCGGTCTACCACTCCAGAGACCTGAAGCACTGGGAGCTGTACACCCATGTGATCACCGACGATGAGAAGGTGGACTTAAAGAAGCTGCCATCCGCCAAGGGGATCTGGGCCCCCTGGAGCGAGCCCGTGTATCTCCATTCCTCAGGCTTTGACGCCTCTCTCTTCCACGACGATGACGGACGCAAGTACGTGGTGGCCCTGGAGTGGGAGACAAGAGAGGGCTACGAGAAGCCGGGAGCCATCTGCATGGTGGAGTATGACCCGGAGAAGAAGGAGATCAAAGGGTATCCGAAGCGGATCTGGAACGGGGGAACAGACCGGGGCTGCATTGAGGCTCCTCACCTGACCAAGAAAAACGGCTATTACTATATTATGTGCGCGGAGGGTGGCACTGGCTATAACCACTGTGTCACCATGGGCCGATCCCGCAGCGTGTGGGGCCCCTACGAGAAGGATCCCACCAACCCCATCCTTACCTCTGTGCCAGGAGAGTCCTACGAGAGACACAACCCGGATCATTTAAAGCCCAAATACTATAACCCGGACTCCGTCCTTCAGAAGGCGGGGCACGGCAGCTATGTGGAGACGCCGGCGGGGGAGGTCTACATGGTCTTTCACGTGTCCAGGCCCTTTGTCCCGGAGCTGTGCTGCACTCTGGGACGGGAGACGGCGATCCAGAAGATGATGTGGACCGAGGACGGGTGGCTCCGGTCTGCCTCCGGAAGCAACATGGCCCAGGAGGAGACGCAGGAGAGCTCTCTGCCGGAGCGCCCGCTGCCGCAGACGCCGGATTTTGATGACTTTGACAGTGGGGAGCTGGGAAATTGGTACTATGCCCCCAGGATCATTCCCCGGAGATTTGCGGATGTGAAAGCCAGGCCCGGCTGGGTGCGCCTCCGGGGACAGGAGTCAAGGACGTCCCTCAACAGGGTCAGCATCCTTGCCAGAAAGCTGACAAGTGTCTACGCCCGGATCACCACGAAGATGGAGTTCCTGCCTGAGGTGCACCAGCACAGTGCGGGCCTCATCCTCTACTACGACAATATGAACTACATCAATCTCCGGAAATATTACAGCGAGACGCTGGGAGGAAGCGCCCTGTCCATCATCCACCTGGAGAACGGCGTGAAGACGGAGTTCCTCAATACCAGGACTGCTGTGGAGGACTGTCCCATTTACCTGCGTCTCTGGATCCAGGGGAGAAAGTCCTGGTTCGAGTGGAGCTACGATGGGGAACACTACACGAAGATCGGCCGGATCTTTGAGACGGCGAAATTCTCTGACGAGTACTGCCAGTACGGGGAATTCACCGGCACGATGGTAGGCCTGACCTGCGCGGACAGGGTGAGGCACCAGCACTGTGCGGATTTTGATTTCTTCGAGTACATCGCCGATGAGACAAAGCCGTTGGATTAGTATATGGGGACGTAATATTTTTCAAAAGTATTACGTCCCTCTTTCTATGTCACATATTCTTGCGGCGGCGGTGGAAGTGTGCTATCCTGTTGACAGGCATTATTTTTCTCATATTCTTATGTGGCATCTGTCATGTCAAAGAAGGGCCGGGAGTATCTCCGGCGTTCCTGTCAGAAATCTTAATGCTTATTTTCACAATCAGAGTAAGCAGAGAGGTTTCAAAGGAAGGAGAGAAATATTTCTGAATGTCTTCTGAGGCCTCCTGCGAAAATTAAAGGAGGAGGGCCTATGGAACAGAAGACAAGGCTGCAGTGGCACCCGGCGTTTGCAGCTGTTCTCAGGATTGAGCTGGAGAAGGAGCTTGACCGGCTGGAGATTGAAGATGAGGTCCAGCTGACGAAAAAACCGCTGCAGATGGATGTGCTGCTCATCAAAAAGGACGGGGAGAAGCCAATCGAAAAGAATATTGGCCGCATTTTCAGGAAGCACAATATCATTGAGTACAAGTCGCCGGGAGATAGCCTGAGTGTAAACGATTTCTATAAAGTATACGGCTATGCATGTATTTACCAGTCTGACACGGACAGGGTGATGGAGATCCGTCCGCAGGAGCTGACGCTGACATTTGTGTGCAGCCGTTTTCCGAGAAAGCTGCTGCAGCATTTGCGGGGCAATCTGCGCAGGGGCAGAGAGATTGAAGAGCTGATGGAGAGGTATGAGGAACACAGTCATTCCCGGTGGTATCAGTCGGCGATGGATCTGATCGTCCGGGCCAACTGGGAGAAAGTGAAGGAGGAGAAGGATATGTGCGAAGCGTTAAGAGAACTGTTTGCGGATGAGCTTCAGGAGTCGGAAGATGCTGGAGCGGAGAAGCAGATCATTTCCGTCGTGTGTAAGAAGCTGGAGAAAAACAGAGGGGTGTCTGAGATTTCTGAGGCCTTGGAGGAGCCGGAGGAAAAGATCCGCCTCATCTGTGAGGCCGCCGCGGACTATGCGCCGGATTATGACGTAGATAAAATATACAATAAGCTGAGAGAAGGAGAGAGCAGGAAATGAAGATACTGATCGCATCTGACATACACGGGAGCGCCTATTACTGCCGCTGCCTTTTGGAGAGATACCGGGAGGAGAAGCCGGATAAGCTGCTCCTTCTGGGGGATATCCTCTATCACGGCCCTAGGAACGACCTGCCCCGCGAGTACGCGCCCAAGGAAGTGCTGGCTATGCTCAACAAGGTGAAGGAGGAAATCCTGTGCGTCCGGGGGAACTGTGACACGGAGGTGGATCAGATGGTGCTGGAGTTCCCAATCCTGGCGGATTACTGCATTTTGTATACCGGAGACAGGATGATCTTCGCAACCCACGGGCATCAGCACAATACAGCCCATCCCCCTATGCTGAAAGAGGGAGACATTCTTCTGCACGGGCACACCCATGTGCCGGTGCTTGAGGAGTTTGATGGAAAATACTATATCAATCCCGGATCCGTGTCCATTCCAAAGGAGAACAGTGCCCACAGCTATATGATGCTGGAGGACGGCGTGTTCACCTGGAAGGATGTGGAGACGGGGGAGACATACAAGGAGGCAGCGCTGTAGGGCGCTGCCTCCTTTATGCCGGGCAGTTTTCCTCATGCCCGTGCGGCTCTTTTTTTCCCGTACCGCAGCGGTTCCGACACATGTCTGCGGAAGAAGGCAATGACAGGCCCCATGAAAAAGGCTGTGATCACAGTGCCGATTCCCACCGTGGCATGCAGGGAGAAGCCGATGACAACACAGATTACATCGGTGGTGATGCGAAGATACTGGAACTGGAACCGGGTGTGGGCGTCCAGGTACAGGGCGATGACATCGTAGGTGGACACGCCCAGATCTGCTGTGAAATACAGAGCGGCAGCCAGGCTGACGAGAAGGACACCCGCCACAAGAAAGACGCATTTCAGAGCGAGGCCGGGATGGGGGAAGAGAGTGTCCCAGACCCATCCGGAGAACTCGGCCACATAGCCCAGGAGAAAGAGGTTGATAAAGGTGCCCAGACCGATCTTTGCCCTGTCCATGAAGAACATGGCGGCCAGCAGGATCAGATTCAGAATCATATAAAAGGTGCCAAAGCCTATGGAGGTCAGATTCCACACACCGTGGGCAAAGACCTGGAAGGGATCCATGCCGAAATCAGAGAAGTTGAACATGCCCACGGCGATACCGTTCAGGGTGATCCCGCAGACAGTCATCAGGATACGTCTTGTCTTTTCGTTTTTCATCACTTTATCTCTCCTTTGCGATTGAACAGGCAGTACCGGAAATGCTTCTGTCAGGACTCGCCAACAGCCTGGTTTGAGGCAGCCTGTCCTGTAATCGGGCTGCCCCACTTGACATACCGGGTGTATACTATATAATTATAGTGCCGGAAACATCCAGCGTCTGTCAAATTCAGACCAATTCATATAATATTTGTACCAGAAATGATAAAGGAGGGGACATGCGTGAGCTATCTGCAGACACAGGACAGGATCCGGGTGGACCAGAGGATGTACGAGCTACAGAAGCACGGGACAAAGGAGTTCCCCTTCCAGGTATATTTTAATGATTTCCCGCACTTTCGGGATCATCTTGAGGACTGGCACTGCCATGCCGAGATGGAGTTTACCGTGGCGCTCAAGGGGGCCTTTGAGTGCGGACTGAATGAAAGGCGGTACAGGATCGAGGCGGGAGAAGGTATATTTGTGAATTCGGGCGTGCTGCATATGTACCGCGCCCTCGGCAAATACGAGGACAGTGAGAGCATATCCATTGTCTTTCTCCCCCAGTTTCTCTCAGGAGGGACGGAGAATCTGATCTTTCATAAATTCATTGAGCCGGTCATGGAGGATGCCGGGATGCGGGGAGAGCCTCTGCGCCGCGGAAGCGGCTGGCAGGAGGAGCTGCTCGTCTGTCTGCGCAGGCTGTACTGTCTGAGCAGAGAGGACGGCTGGCTGACAGAGATGCGCCTTAGGAACCAGCTCTCCCAGGCATGGGAGCTTTTTATCAGAAACTATGCCAGGGGGGACGAGGAGGCGGAAAAGCCTTCCAGGGAAATGATCTATGAGGAGAGGGCAAGGAGGATCCTGCAGTTCATCCAGGAGCACTACTGTGAGGACATCACAGTGGAGGATGTGGCGGAGCAGGTCCACATCAGCAGGACAGAGTGCTTCCGGTGCTTTCAGAAGATCACCGGGCAGAGCCCTAAGAGCTATCTGAACAGTTACCGGATCAGACAGGCTATGCGCCAGCTGGAGACAACGGATGACAGTATCACAGCGATCTGTTTTTCATGCGGGTTCAACAGCATGAGCTATTTTGTGAAGCGGTTCCGGGAGAGCGCCGGCATCTCGCCGGGAAAATACCGGGAACTGACAAGACGAAAGGGAAACACAGAGGAGCTGAACATGAATACGCAGCAAAAGAAAGGAGATCAGGAACATGCTTGAAGTAAAGAACCTGACTTTTAAAGTGAATGAAAACGGTGTGGAGCGAAGCATCGTGAAGGATATCAGCTTTACCGTGGAGAACGGGGAGATGCTGGTGATCACAGGGCCCAATGGGGGAGGGAAATCCACCCTGGCAAAGGTGCTGATGGGGATTGAGAAGGCGGATGCCGGACAGATCATCCTGGACGGGGAGGATATCTCCGGATATGATATCGACCACCGCGCAAAAGCGGGAATCGGCTTTGCCTTCCAGCAGCCCCCGCGATTTAAGGGGATGACAGTGGACCGCCTGCTGTCCTTGGCGGCAGGTGAACCGCTTCCGGAGCAGGTGGCCTGCCGGATGCTCAGTTCGGTGGGACTGTGCGCGAAGGAGTATTTAAAGAGGGAGATCGACGGGACGCTCTCAGGAGGAGAGATGAAGCGGATCGAGATCGCCACAGTGCTGGCGAAGAGCCATAAGCTGTGTGTTTTCGATGAGCCCGAGGCGGGCATTGACCTGTGGAGCTTTTCCATGCTCATACAGCAGTTTGAAAGGATCCACGAGAAGAAGGATCAGATGCTGATCCTGATCTCCCACCAGGAGAGGATCATCCGCATGGCGGACAGGATCATGGTCATTGACGATGGACGGATCAAGAATATCGGCCCGAGGGAGGAAGTGCTCCCCCCGCTCCTCAAGGAGGAGCCGTCCTGCACATGTATGGATCAGCAGGCGTAAGCAGCGGAAGAAAGCAAAAAGAGAGGAGAAGATGACAGATGCCAGCATTATTAGATAAGATCACAGAACAGGTGCTGCGGCAGATAGACAGCGGCTCCGGATTTAAGCAGGAGGGCGCTTTCAATCTCCGCCAGAACGGAATTTCCCTGTGCCACGGCAGCACGGAGCATATTAAGATAAAGAAAAAGGAAGACAAGCCTGGTATAGATGTATATATAGACGGGGACACAAAGGGCGAGCAGGTGCATATCCCGGTTGTGGTGAGCGCCTCCGGCATGGTGGATATTGTGTACAACGATTTCTATATCGCTGGCGGCGCGGACGTCACGATCGTAGCCGGCTGCGGCATCCACAACAGCGGCTGCGATGAGAGTCGTCACGACGGTATCCATGCCTTCCACGTGGGGAAGGGGGCCAATGTCCGCTACGAGGAGAAGCACTACGGTGAGGGTGAGGGAACAGGAGCCCGGGTCCTGAATCCGGTGACAAAGATCTATATGGAAGAGGATTCTATGTTTACCCTGGATACGGCCCAGATCAAGGGCGTGGACTCCACCGTGAGAGAGACTGAGGTGACTATGGGAGCCGGAGCGAAGCTCTATGTGGTGGAGAAGCTGATGACCCACGACAATCAGAAGGCGGAGTCCAACATGGCCGTTTACATGAAGGGGGAGGACAGCTCCGCCCAGATTATCTCCCGGTCTGTGGCAAAGGGAAGCTCTACCCAGGTCTTCCATCCAAGGGCTGTGGGAGAGGCAAAATGCCACGCCCACATCCAGTGCGACTCTATTATCATGGATGAGGCGCAGGTGCGCTCCATCCCGGAGATCGACGCCCGCCATCTGGACGCGGCAATCATCCATGAGGCTGCCATCGGAAGGATCAACAACGAGCAGCTCATCAAGCTGCGCACCTTCGGAATGACTGAGGAAGAGGCAGAAGGCGTGATCGTGGAGGCGTTTTTGAATTAAGTTCATAAGAGCTGTCATATCAGGAACATAATCGTAGATTTAATAAAGGACAGGTAAATGAGGTGGAATTCCACTTTATTTACCTGTCCTTTGATTATCTTTGTGTATACATTTTTTCAGATCCCCGCAAACGTATTTCCGGAATCAAAGATGTACGGATTTTTTCGTGATTTGTTGAAGAGGAGATACGTTTTAAGATAGTTTCGGCGGCATATTCACCTATACTAAAGGTTCTTTTGACTATGGAGGTGATATTAAAATTCAGGCTCCAAAGCAGCTCTACATCACCAAACGCCACGATTGATATATCTTTTCCAATCTGTAGATCATGTGTCAAAAGATATTTTACAAGTCCCAGGGTAAAAATGGTATCAGCAGTAAAAATAGCTGTTGGAGGTGGGCTGAGTGAAAACAGGTCGGAAGCCATTTCATAGGCGGTATCAATTTTTGAAGGCCCAAATTTTACATAATTTGGATTGACGGGTTTTCCGCAATTTGTCAAAGCATCAATATATCCTTGATGACGCTGATGCATATAGAGAATTTCAGGTTTTCCGCACATGATAGCAATTCTCTCATGACCATTTCTGAGCAGAAGAGATGTGGCATCAAAGGCGCCTTCCTGTTCAGCCATGAAAATGTTGTCAAAACTGGAACACTTCATATCTCTTCCTACAACTACAACGGGAACAGATAAATCCTGCAGAGCAGAGATGGTTGCAGGCAGAAAGGCCCCTTTATTATTGACCGGAGAAAGGATAATCCCGTCAATATTTTGGTGAGAGAGCTCTCTGATTAGCTCCAGTTCTTTTTTTTCGTCTTCGTTAGAAGAAAAGTACATGATGTTAAAATGCGCTTTTTCGAAAGGATCGTTCAGTCCGGTCAAGATCTCGGCGTAAAAGCTGTCTGTGATGTTAGGGAGTAGGACGGCTATGGTGTTATAGGTTTGTACCTTGACTGTTTGACCTTTCGGACGCTGATAATTTGTCTGAATGAGAATTTCTTCCACCAAATCTCTGGTTTCTTTTTTTACATATCCGTTCCCGTGTATTACACGGGAAACAGTAGCAACGGATACGCCTGCCATCTGAGCGATATCCCTGATAGTAGCTGCCATTTTTTACCTCGCTTGCATTTATACAAAGTAGTAGTGTTTATAGACCCTCTCCAAGGTCTGAATAATCTGTTTTATAATTGTTAATTTATTATATCATATCTCTCTTGCGAAAGCCAACGGTTGAAGTGTAACAAAGTGAATGAAATTACATGTAAAATTGTGTATTATTGCACATATAAAATGTAATTAAATGTAAAAAATGCGAATTGAATAGAGAGAGATGTATTGATATAATTGCAAATATAAAGGATCCGGATAATATGTAGCATGTTACACAAACTAAATAAAAGAAAGAGGTAAATAGAGATGGCAGAATTTATGAAATATGATCCATGGGCTAAGATTACAACAAGAAATGGATTTGCAGGCGATGAGATTATCTCAATGTTGCAAAAGTCGATCAGAAAAGCAAAAGAAGAGAATGCAATCAGAGCGGCTTATGAGATGTATATTACAAGTCCTCAAATGGAAGAAAAGCTGTGGAGACGTCTGCTGGCCATTAGTGTAGAGGATATTGGATTCGGAGATCCAAATGCCTGCGTCTATGTATGGACGTTAAATCAGATCCGCAAAGAATTTCTCTATGCAGACGGGGACAGGTCTCTGTTTTTTATTCAGGCTATCAGGTATCTTTGCAGATGTAAAAAAGAACGTTCCTCGGATCATATCAAATGCAGGATTATGGCGGAGTTTGAACACGGGAAAACACTGGAAATACCTGATTATGCGTATGATATGCATACCCAGAAAGGGAAAGCAATGGGCCGTGATGTGATTCATTTCCTTGAAGATGCCAGCTGTGTTACACCAGAGCTTGAGGATGAGGAGTTTAAAAAGATAAAGGCAGACTATATCAAATTTTGTAAGGAAGATAAAGACAGGATGGAGGGTAGGCCGGAAACAGAGCCTTTTGAATACAATGGATGGCAGTATTGATAGCTGATTGAGAAAGAGGTGATACTATGGAAAAAACTGTGAGTAATGGGATAAGGATGCACGCTTTTTATGTGTTTATGCTTATTTTTATGATTGCATTGGCAGTTACGACTACATTTATTGGCAATCTGACGCCCAATATTATTGAGCATTATGGCCTTAATTATTCACAGGCGGGAAATATAAATCTGTTTTTTCAGATTGGCGGCTTCGCATCTCTTTTACTTGGTGCCTTTTTTTCTGATAAGACGAAAAAAAGCAATATTATTATAGCTGCGGCCATTGTGATGAGTGCAGGGCTTTGCCTCATTGGTCTGGTACCGCCGTATATTTTTCTCCTGATCATTTTATTTGCTCTAGGCATGTCAACACAGATATTGAATATCCTTACATCAGGGTATACATGTGATATTGTATGTGCAGAAAAACAGAGCGGTTATGTAACATTTTTGCTGTCCTTTTACAGCATAGGATCCACAGTTGCTTCACAGCTCTCGATACGGCTTGAAGATTATGTGTGGACGTCCCGATTTCTTATCATAGGGATTGCCAGCGGTGTATTATCGTTATTGTTTCTGGCGTCAAAGCTTATTTTAAAAGAACCTGATAATATCGGAATTGAGGAGGCGGCATCTGTAGAAAGGGCGGAGAAAAATCCATATTCGCTGGCCCATCTTGGAAAAATGCTTCACAATTACAGATATTTTCTAATTCTGATCATGGCATTTTTATATACGGGACACCAGACAACCATTACAATGTGGTTCCCTACCTATCTGACAGAGGATCTGAAATTTTCAGCTGCTTTCATGGGCAGTGTGATTTCGCTATACTGGACCGGAGTGCTGATCGGGCGCATATTATATACTTTTGTTTTTAAAAAGATAAAGGCGGCAGTGTTTATAATGGTCACATCTATCCTCGGAAGCGTGCTGCTTGCTGTGGCCATTCTGGGCGGAACGCAGATCCTATGGCAGATAGGAGTGGCTGGCCTTGGAATTCTGACGGGAGCCTTGTTTCCCCTGTTTATTATGTTGGGATGCTCTCTTTTCCCGCAGAATTCCGGAAGTGCAAGCTCCTTTGTGGGTGTAGCTTTTGCACTGGGTTCTGCACTGTTCCCCTATATGCTTGGCTTTGTGGCAGAGTATGTGGAACTGAGAATTGCTATATATATTTCAGTATTAGCGTTGTTGGTTATCGGTATCTTGATTCCAGCAGGAAGATTTAACAGTGATAAATAATAGCAGAGCAAGGTGCGGTATAGGAAAAGGTATGTCGCACCTTGGTTTCTGTATAGATTATCAGATATTGTGGAAGAGAGGAAGAAAATGAAGAAGCAGTTAGATAAAATTTTTCATCTGAGCGACAATAATACAAATATAAGGACAGAACTTGTTGCGGGAATCACTACATTTATGACTATGTCATACATTCTTGCGGTTAATCCATCGCTTCTTTCGGAGACGGGGATGGATAAAGGAGCTGTTTTTACGGCGACTGCTCTGGCTGCATTTGTCGGAACGTGGGCTATGGCATTGCTGTCAAATTACCCGGTTGCCCTTGCTCCTGGTATGGGACTGAATGCCTATTTTGTGTATACTGTTGTACAAAGCATGGGATATACATGGCAGATGGCATTGGCGGCAGTTTTTATAGAAGGAATCATATTTATTATATTGTCCTTGTCTCATGTCAGAGAGGCTTTGTTTAATGCAATTCCTCAGAATCTTAAAAATGCGGTTTCTGTAGGCGTAGGAATTTACATTGCGTTTATAGGGCTGCAAAATGCAAAGATTGTTGTGGATAGCACGACTCTTGTTAAAATATACTCTTTTAAAAATTCTATTGATGAGGGAATGTTTAACCGTGAAGGAATTACAGTTGTACTGGGGCTGATAGGGATTCTGATTACATCTGTTTTAGTGATAAAAAAGGTGAAAGGAAATATTCTGTGGGGAATTTTGATCACTTGGGGATTGGGGATTATCTGTCAGCTGACGGGGGTATATACACCAGGTGAAGGCGCTCCCAGCCTGCTGCCGGATTTTTCAGGTGGTATCTCTGTACCGAGTCTTGCGCCTACTTTTATGAAATTTGATTTTTCGCAGGTTTTCTCTTTGGAATTTTTAGTTGTTATGGCCGCGTTTCTTTTTGTGGACATGTTTGATACATTGGGAGCACTGATCGGAATAGCTGGGAGGGCCGATTTGTTGGACAAAGATGGAAAGCTGCCTCATATAAAAGGTGCGCTGACTGCTGATGCAATTGCTACAACAGTCGGAGCCGTATTTGGTACATCCACTACAACCACCTATATAGAAAGTGCCTCAGGAGTAGAAGAAGGAGGGCGTACGGGCCTGACGGCGATCATAACGGGCCTGCTTTTTTTGGCGGCACTTTTCTTGTCTCCTGTTTTTCTGGCTATCCCGTCATTTGCGACGGCACCGGCACTGGTTGTTGTTGGTTTTCTGATGATGACATCTATTACCAAGCTGGATTTTGAGGATATGACGGAGACAATTCCCTGTTTTATTGCTATAATCGCTATGCCTTTTATGTACAGTATCTCAGAGGGTATTGCAATGGGTATTATTTCATATGTTATAATTAATGTCGTATGTGGTAACGCCAAAAAGAAAAGAATAACACTGCTGATGTATATTCTCATGGCGATCCTGCTGATAAAATATATATTGATTTAATTTGTACAATGGAAAGGACAAGTTATGAAAAAATATGACGTGATCATTATCGGGGCAGGCCCGTCCGGGATCTTCTGCGCCTGCCGCCTGAAAGAGCTGGATCCGGACATAGAGATACTGATAATCGAGAAAGGGCGGTCCATAGAGGACCGCTCCTGCCCCAAGCGGGTGACAAAGGAATGTGTGGGATGCCGTCCCTGCTCCATCACCACCGGCTTTGCCGGGGCGGGGGCCTTCTCCGATGGAAAGCTGTCCCTCTCCCCGGATGTGGGAGGCACCCTGCCGGAAATACTGGGGTATGACAGGACACAGGAGCTGATCCGCAGGGCAGATGAGATCTATCTGAAATTCGGCGCGGACAAAAAGGTCTATGGTATCGATGACCCGGATGCCATTGACACCATACGGACAAAGGCCATCCGCGCCAATCTGAAGCTCATCGAATGTCCCATCCGCCATCTGGGGACAGAGGAAGGCTACAAGATTTACGCAAGGCTCCAGCAGCATCTGCTGGACGCGGGTGTGGAGATTTTATTCCGCACTATGGTCCGGGATATCCTGGTGGAGGACGGCCGGGCCGTGGGCGTTGTGACGGAGGACGGACAGGAGTACCGCGCCGGGGCTATCGCGGCCGGCGTGGGAAGAGAGGGCTCCGAATGGTTTGCAAGGCTGTGTGAAAACCACCAGATCCAGACAAAGAGCGGCACAGTGGACGTGGGTGTCCGGGTGGAGGTCCGGGACGAGGTCATGAAGGAGCTGAACGAGAAGCTCTACGAGGCCAAGCTTGTCTACTATACCCCCACATTTGACGACAAGGTGCGGGTGTTCTGCACCAACCCCTCAGGGGAGGTGGCCACAGAGTACTACGACGGCGGACTGGCTGTGGTAAACGGACACGCCTACAAGTCCCGGGACATGAAGACGCGGAACACCAATTTTGCCCTCCTCGTGTCCAAGAATTTTACCGAGCCCTTCAAGTCCCCCATTGAATATGGAAAACACATTGCCCAGCTTGGAAATATGCTGAGCGGTGGAAAGATCCTTGTGCAGAGGTACGGGGATCTGAAGAGGGGACGGCGGACAACCGAGGAGCGGCTTGTGCGAAGCAATGTAGTGCCAACCCTGAAGGATGCAGTGCCCGGGGATCTCTCCCTTGTGCTGCCTCACCGGATCATGACAGCCATCCAGGAGATGATAGAGGCTCTGGACAAGGTGACGCCCGGCATTGCCAGCGATGAGACCCTGCTCTACGGCGTGGAGGTGAAGTTTTACTCCAACAAGGTGGTGACGGACAGACAGTTCCGCACCTCCCTTCCAGGGCTCTACGCCATGGGGGACGGCGCATCCATCACAAGAGGGCTGATGCAGGCCTCTGCCAACGGGCTGTGCGTGGCGGAATGTATCGACGCAGAGCGAAAAGAGAATACGCAGGCATAGCTCCTGCATGACAATGCCCGGCTCTTGTATTTTTACAGGCCGGGCGTTATACTGTAACTAATTTTCCGGTACAACCGGGAAAAAAGAAAGAGGAGGGAGAACGGCATGAACGGGGAAGAGAGACGGGAGAGAGGCGGCATGGCCATGGCGGAGCAGGCGGCGCTGCTGCTGGACAGACTGCAAAGGAGAAGGCCCCTTGTCCACTGCATCACCAACTATGTGACCGCCAACGACTGCGCCAACATCCTCCTGGCCATAGGGGCCTCCCCCATCATGGCGGACGACCCGGAGGAGACGGAGGAGATCGCGGCTGCGGCCTCCGCCCTTGTCCTCAACATGGGAACCCCCTCCAGGCGGAAGCTGGAGGCCATGATCCGTGCCGGCAGGAGGGCCAATGAAAAAGGAATTCCCGTGATCCTGGACCCGGTGGGGGCAGGCGCCTCCCGGCTTAGAAGCGAGATGGCAGAAAGCCTCATCCGGGAGGTCAGAGTGGACATCCTGCGTGGCAATGTGTCGGAAGTCTCCTTTGCGGCGGGCCTTGCCTCCCGTGAAAAGGGGGTGGACGTATCCGAGGCGGACCGGGGGATCGACCGGACAGAGGCGGCCCTGGCGGCGGCCAGGCGACTTGGCTGCACTGTGGCAGTGACCGGCGAGGTGGACGTGGTGACTGACGGAAGACGGACGGCCAGGATCCGGGGCGGCAGCTCCATGATGGCCAGGGTGACCGGGACCGGCTGTATGACCAGCGCCCTGGCAGGGGCTTTTGCCGGAGCCGGAGCAGAAAGAGGAGATGCCTTCCCCGCTGCTGTGGCTGCTCTGGCATCCATGGGGATCGCCGGGGAGACGGCCTTTGAGAAGGCAGGACATTTAGGATGCGGCAGCTTTCATATAGCCCTCCTGGATGCCGTGGGAGGCCTGAACGAAAAAAGTATAAGGGAGAGAGCAGAAATTGAAGAAGGATAAGATCGATTATACATTATATCTGTGCACGGACCGGGGACTTATGAGCACAGACACTCTGGAAGAAGCGGTAGAGCAGGCAGTCAGAGGAGGCTGTACCGTGGTGCAGCTCCGGGAGAAGGACTGCACGTCCCTGGAGTTTTATGAGACCGCGAAAAAGGTCAAGAAGATCACGGACAGGTACCAGGTACCTCTCATCATCAACGACCGGGTGGACATTGCCCTGGCTGTGGATGCGGACGGCGTCCACGTGGGACAGGACGATCTTCCGGCAAAGGAGCTCAGGAGGATCCTGGGACCGGACAAAGTAGTCGGCGTATCTGCCGGGTGTGTGGAGGAGGCCGTGAAGGCGGCCGCAGACGGGGCGGACTACCTGGGAGTGGGAGCCATGTACGCTACCAGTACAAAGGAGGACGCGGATGTCACCTCCAGGGAGGAACTTCTTCGGATCCGGGCAGCTGTGGATATTCCTATCGTGGTGATCGGCGGCATCAACCAGCATACCTATCAGAACTTTAAGGGCATTGGCATTGACGGCCTGGCCGTGGTGTCGGCAGTGATCGCGGCGGAGGATATTGAAAAGGCGGCCAGGGAGCTGTCAGAAGGCTTTCGCAGTTGAAACGAGAATGGCAGGAGAGGAACCAGGGAATGATAAAGTACAACGGAAAAATGTGGGAGGGCGCAGTGTTTGACCTGGACGGGACGATCCTGGACTCCATGTGGATCTGGGAGAGCGTGGACGGCAGGTTTCTTGCAAACCACGGCCTTCCCGTTGAGGAGAGCTACCTGAAGGCCCTGACCAATATGAATTTTCCTCAGGCGGCAGCCTACACAAAGGAGCGGTACGCCATGGCGGAGAGCGAGGCGGCCATCATGGAGGAGTGGTATGCCCTGGCCAGGGGGATGTACGAGAAGGAGATCGGCCTGAAGCCCCACGCGGCGGAATACCTGGAGTACCTGCATCGGGCAGGTGTGAAGATCGCCGCGGCCACATCCTCGGAGCCGGTGCTCTTTGAGGCGGCTCTCAAAAACAACGGAGTCTACGACTATTTCCACACCTTTGCCCTCTCGTCGGAGACGCCCCACGGGAAGGACACGCCGGAGGTATACTGCCTGGCGGCCAAAAGGTTGGGGACAGAGCCCCAGAGGAGCATTGTGTTTGAGGATATTTTAAAGGGGATATGCAACGCCAGACAGGCCGGATTTTACACCGTGGCCGTGGAGGATAAGTCCGCCGCGGAGGAGATGGAGCAGATCCGGGCGGAGGCGGATGTGTACATTACAGACTACAGACAGATGAAGGAGATTGAAAAATGAAGTGTGTGCTGACTATAGCCGGGAGCGACTGCAGCGGAGGCGCAGGCATCCAGGCGGACATTAAGACCATGGAGGCAAACGGGGTGTATGCCATGAGCGCGGTGACGGCCCTGACGGCCCAGAATACTACCGGCGTGTACGGAATTATGGAGTCCACGCCGGAGTTTCTTGAGAGCCAGCTTAACTGTGTCTTTTCAGATATTTTTCCGGACGCAGTGAAGATCGGCATGGTCTCCTCCGTACCCCTCATCCAGGTGATCGGGGACAGCCTTACAAAGTGGAAGGCTTCCAATATCGTGGTGGATCCGGTGATGGTATCCACAAGCGGCAGCAGGCTCCTCAAGGAGGATGCCCAGGCGGCGCTCATGGAGAGACTTTTGCCGCTGGCGTCAGTGATCACCCCCAACATCCCGGAGGCGGAGGTGCTGACAGGAATGTCCATCGCCAGTGAAGAGCAGATGGAGGAGGCGGCCTGCCGGCTGGGAGAGCTGTACCCGGGGGCGGTGCTGATCAAGGGGGGACACCAGGTCAGCGACGCCAACGACCTGCTGTATGATCAGGGAAAGCTGGTCTGGCTGCGGGGAGAGCGCATCGACAACCCCAACACCCACGGCACCGGATGCACCCTGTCCTCGGCCATTGCCAGCAATCTGGCCAAGGGCTTTTCCATGGAGGAGAGCATTAGGAGGGCAAAGGCCTACATCTCTGGAGCTCTTCGGGCAGGCCTTGACCTTGGCAAGGGGAGCGGTCCCATGGACCACGGCTATGGGATCCCGGAGATCGAGCTGTAGACAGAGAAGAAAATTTTCCTCCAGAGTATATAAAGGCGTATTCTGGCCCATACTATCTGTATCGGGGACCTTCGCCGGCCCGGCATGCCGGAGCCGGCAGGACAGGTGCCGGGGACAGTGCGGCAAGCAAATATGATAAAAAAGGAGTCGTGGATGTATGGGTGAGCAGACAAGAAAGCTTTTGGAGGAGTGCAGCAAGGGGTGTAAGATGGCCATAGGCAGCATAGATCAGATCCAGGAGCACGTAAAGGACAGGAAGCTTAAGGAGCTGATCAGTGGCTACAGAAAGAAGCACAGAGATCTGGAGGAGGAGAGCGGAGCCCTTCTGGCAAAAGAAGGAGAGGGGGCGCCGCCGGCAGGGCTGGCCGCATCGGCCATGTCCTGGATCACTACCAACGTGAAGCTGATGATGGACGAGAGCAGCAGCAGGATCGCGGGTCTCCTCATGGACGGCTGCAACATGGGCGTCCAGGGGATCACAGAGGCAGCCAACAGGTATAAGGAGGCCTCCCGGGAGAGCCGATCCGTGGCGGAAAAGCTGGTGAAGCTGGAGGAGCAGTTCGCAAAGGATTTGAAAGTGTATTTATAAAGATAAGGCGCTGATTTCAGATATGGAACCAGCGCTTTTTTAATATACTGAAATATTTCCAAAATCCTTTGCTTTTTTTGCGCAAAAGGTGTACCATTAGGGTAAATTGGCATTTCGTACAAAAAGGAGGCTTGTTATGGACTCTGTTATCAACAAATTGACTGAAATCGAAGAGGCCGCTTCTGCCATTGTCTCCCATGCGGAGGAGCAGAAGGCGGCTCTGGACAAGGAGTACGAAGAGAAGAGGAAGGCCTTTGACGAGGAACTGGAGGAGAAGACACAGCGAAAGCTGCAGGCGATCCGGGATGAGCTGGAGGGGGAAAAGAAGCGGCTCCTTCACGGACAGTCGGCGGGAAGCCAGAACTCTATCCAGCTCCTGCGGCAGGAGTATGAGGCAAACCACACAAGGTATGCCAGGGAGATCCTGGAGCGGATCACAGAGGTGTAGCCTATGGGAAATTTACTTGCTTACAGCGGCATTGCCACAAAGGTGAGGGCTATGGAGGCGAAGCTTCTGGAACCGGGGGATTTTGAGGAGATTGCAGCCATGAAGAGCGTGCCGGAGGTGGTCTCCTGGCTGATCCAGAATTCCACTTACAAGGAGGTGCTGGAGAGCCTGGATCCGGAGCTGATCCACAGGGGAAATATTGAGAAGCTCCTGCAGCTCTCCCTCTATCACGACTACACGAAGATTTACCGGTTCTGCAGCCTGGAGCAGAGGAAGTTCCTGCGGCTGTATCTGAAACGGTATGAGGTGGAGCTGATCAACTACTGCCTCCGCATTGTCATCAACCACTACCAGGAGCCCTTTGACCTGAACTACAAGAAGGAATTTTTTGACAGGTATTCCCAGATTTCCCTCGAAAGGCTGATCCGGTCCAGGACCACGGATGAGCTCATCGAGAACCTGCGTGACACGGAGTACTATGAGACTTTGAAAAAAATGCGGGACGGGCGGGCGGTGACTCTTTTTGACTACGACCTGGCTTTGAACCTGTACTATTTTACGACTATGTGGAAGGGCAGGAAAAAAGTGCTGAAAAAGAAAGAGCTGGAGATTTTCACCAGGGACTGCGGCTCCAAGATCAACCTTCTGAACATTCAGTGGATCTACCGGGCCAAGAAGTATTTCAGCCTGGCGCCGGCAGACATCTACGCGCTGCTCATACCCATCCACTACAAGCTGCGGACAGAGCTGGTGCAGGAGATGGTGGAGGCCGAGACGCTGGAGGATTTTGACAAGGCCGTTGCAAAGACAGCCTACGCCCGGCACAGTCATTTTTCAGATGAATATACAATAGAAAAAATGTATGGGGACTGCCTGTATCATCTCTATCTGACGGACCGCAGGAGCAATCCGTATTCCATTGCCTGCATCAACACCTACCTCTTTTTGAAGGAGCAGGAGCTGGAGAAGCTGACAACAGCTATGGAGTGCGTCCGCTACGGCGTTTCGCCATATGAGACACTACAGTATGTGGGAGGTCGCAAATTATGATCGTGAAAATGAAATTTATCAACATATCGGGGCCCAGAGACGACATTGACCGGGTGATGGACCTGTATCTGTCCAGGTACGAGATCCAGCTCGAGTCAGCCCTCTCCGAGCTGAAGACCGTGGAGAACCTGCGGCCCTTTGTGGAGATCAACCCCTACAGGGAAGCCCTTCTGAAGGCCCAGCAGTATGTGGGGTATCTGAGTGAGCCGGAGAAGATCACGCCGGATACCTCCATGGGACTGGATGACATATTTGAGCTGATCCGGGTGACCAACGAGGAGTACCTCACCTTTCAGTCCCGGAAGGATGTGCTGAAGCGCAGGCAGGAGGAGCTGCAGGCAAAGCAGAAGGTGATTGAGCCCTTCCGGCCCATGGACGGGGACCTGGGGAAAATCCTTTCCTTTAAGTATATTACCTGCCGGTTCGGAAAGCTGCCGTCGGAGCAGTACCAGAAGATGGAGAAATATCTCATGAACGACCTGGGAGCCATCTTTGTGAAGGGGCAGCAGGACGAGAGCAGCGTGTACGGAGCCTATTTTGTCTCTCCGGGGGAGGCTCAGAAGGTGGACGCCGTATTCCGGTCCCTCCACTTTGAGCGGATCGAGATCCCGCCCCAGTACAAGGGGACGCCGGAGCAGGCCTGCCGGGATCTGGCGCAGCAGATATTTGATATCCAGAGGGAGATGGACGACATAGACAAGGAGGCCGCGAGGATGCTGGGCGAGAAGGCTCCCCGGCTGGTGGCGGCCCGGAACCGCCTGGAGGAGCTGGCGCACAACTTTGACGTCCGGAAGATGGCTGCCAGGGTGGCGGACAAGAAGGAGGACTACTACATCCTGTGCGGCTGGATGGCGGACGACGACGTGGAGAAATTCATGGAGGAGGCCAAGGACGACGACAAGATCTTTATCGTGGTGGAGGATGACCATGACAGCTACTTCGGCGAGCCCCCCACCAAGCTGGAGAACCCGAAGATCTTCAAGCCCTTTGAGATGTTTGTGCGGATGTACGGCCTTCCGGCTCACGGGGAGATCGACCCCACCGTGTTCGTGGGGATCACTTACTCCTTTATCTTTGGCGTCATGTTCGGAGATGTGGGGCAGGGGCTTCTACTGGTCATAGTGGGAGCGCTGATCTACCATTTCAAAAAGGCGCCTCTGGCGGGGATCATCGCCACGGCGGGGATCTTCTCCACGATCTTTGGTTTTATGTTCGGGAGTATTTTTGGATTTGAGGACATCATAAAGCCGCTGTGGCTGCGGCCCATTGACCACATGACCACCCTTCCCTTTGTGGGCAAGCTGAACACAGTGTTCATTGTGTCCGTGGCCTTTGGAATGGGGATCATCATCATAGCCATGATCCTGCACATTGTCAACGGCCTGAGGGAGCACGATACCCAGGGAACCTGGTTTGACGCCAACGGGGTGGCGGGACTTGTGTTCTACGCCTCGGTGGTGGCGGCGATCATCCTCTTCATGACCGGCCACAGCATGCCGGCGGGGGTGGTGCTGGCAGTCATGTTCGGGCTGCCGCTGCTCCTCATCCTCTTTGGAAAGCCCATCACAGACAGACTGAAAAAGAAGAAGGCGAAGCAGGAGGAGGGAGCGGTGATGTTCCTTGTACAGGGATTTTTCGAGCTCTTTGAGACGCTGCTGAGCTATTTCTCCAACACCCTCTCCTTTGTCCGTATCGGAGCCTTTGCCGTCAGCCACGCCGCCATGATGGAGGTGGTGCTGATGCTGGCGGGAGCGGAGGAGGGAAGCCCCAACTGGGTCGTCATCGTCCTGGGCAACCTGTTTGTGTGTCTGATGGAAGGCCTGGTAGTCGGAATCCAGGTTCTCCGTCTGGAGTACTATGAAATGTTCAGCCGTTTCTACAAGGGAAGCGGACGGGCGTTTGATCCATATACGAAAAAGAACAAAAATAAAGGAGGAGCTTAATTATGACTCTTGCATCCAGACTCATTCTCATCGCAGCACTGATCTTAAGTATCATCATCCCCTTCGGGTACTACCTGCTGGGGGAGAAGAAGAAGGGGCGCTACAAGGCCGCCCTGGCGACAAACATATTTTTCTTCTTCGGCGCCTGCATCATCGGCAGCATCATGATGTTCCATGGGGCCGACGTGCAGGCTGCGGACGCGGCCGCCCAGGCGGTGTCCAATGCCACAGGACTTGGCTATATCGCCGCCGCTCTGGTAACCGGTTTATCCTGTATCGGAGGCGGTATCGCCGTGGCCAGCGCTGCCAGCGCTGCTCTGGGGGCCATCAGCGAGGACTCCAGCGTGCTGGGCAAGTCGCTGATCTTCGTGGGACTTGCGGAAGGTGTCTGCCTCTACGGGCTTATCATCTCCTTCATGATCCTGGGACAGCTGTAGGATGAAAATGTATCTCATCAGTGATAATGTGGATACCTATACGGGTATGCGCCTGGCAGGGGTGGACGGCGTGGTCGTCCACGAGAGGGAGGAGCTTTACGGAGCGCTCCAGGATGTCCTGCAGGACAAGACAGTGGGCATTGTGCTTCTCACAGAGAAGCTGGGCCGGGAGTTCCCGGACATGATCGACAAGTTCCGTCTGGAGCGGAAGATGCCCCTTCTTGTGGAGATACCCGACAGGCACGGAACCGGCCGCAGCAAGGACTTTATCACATCATATATCACGGAAGCGATCGGGCTGAAACTATAAACAAAGGAGGGATACCTCTTGACAGTAGAAGAAAAAATCGCCCACATACAGGCAGTCTCCATGGAGGAGGCCCGGGCGGAGGGAAATGAGATCATCAGCGCCTATAAGGCGGCCCTTGAAAAGGTGTTTGAGGATCACAAAAGAGAGGCTGTCCGCCAGTCTCAGACGCGGGTGCGGGCGGAGAGCACCAATGCCAGGCAGCAGAAGAACCAGGCCATGGCAAAGGCCCAGCTGGATCTGAAGCGGGAGCAGGGCAAGGTTCAGCAGGAGCTGAAGGACAAACTCTTTGCGGAGGCAGAGGAGCTTGTCCGGGAGTTTATGAAGACAGCGGACTATGATGCCTTTATTGTAAAGTGCATACGAAGCGCTCTGGATTTCGCGGCCGGCGAGGAGATGACGCTCTACATCAATCCCTCCGACGCGGACAAGAAAGAGAGGCTGGAACGCGAGACAGGGACGGCCCTGACAGTCAGCGCCGAGGATTTCACAGGAGGCATGCGGGCTGTGCTCAGGGGAAGAAATATCCTCATCGACCACTCCTTCAAGGCCGCCCTTGCCAACGAGTATGACAAATTTGTGTTCTCAGGAGGTGATGACATTGGTTAAGACGGGAAAAATCTACGGCATCAACGGACCGGTCATTTATCTGAAGGGAAACACAGGCTTCTCCATGTCGGAGATGGTCTATGTGGGAGAAGAGAGACTGGTGGGAGAGGTCATCGCCCTTGACAAGGACCGGACCACCATCCAGGTGTACGAGGAGACCAGCGGACTGCGTCCCGGCGAGACCGTGGAGGCCTCGGGTGGACCGGTGTCCGTGACCCTGGCCCCCGGCATCCTGAACAATATATTTGACGGCATCGAGCGCCCCCTGGAGAGGATCGCGGATATCGGCGGCGCCTTCATCACAAGGGGAGCGGCCGTGGACTTCCTGGACAGGGAGAAAAAGTGGGAGACCCACATTACGGTGAAGGAGGGGGATTACCTCCACGGCGGGGACATCTTCGCGGAGGTGCCTGAGACAAGGGCCATTGTCCACAAGTGCATGGTGCCCCCGGATCTGGAGGGGACGGTTGTCTCGGTGGTCAGCGATGGCAGCTACACCATCGAGGAGCCCCTTCTCACACTGCAGGCCGGAAACGGGACCCAAAGCCAGATCCCCATGGCCCAGAAGTGGCCCATCCGCAAGGCCCGCCCCGTGAGCCAGCGGTGCGGCGCCTCTGTCCCCCTTGTCACGGGGCAGAGGATCATAGACACTATGTTCCCTATCGCCAAGGGAGGCACCGCGGCCATCCCGGGAGGATTTGGAACCGGAAAGACCATGACTCAGCACCAGATTGCCAAGTGGTCGGACGCGGATATCATCATCTACATCGGATGCGGTGAGCGTGGCAACGAGATGACCCAGGTGCTGGAGGAGTTCGGGGAGCTGACAGACCCAAGGACCGGCAACCCTCTGATGGACCGGACCACCCTCATCGCCAACACCTCCAACATGCCTGTGGCCGCCCGTGAGGCCAGCATTTACACAGGGCTCACCCTGGCGGAGTACTACAGGGATATGGGCTACGATGTGGCCATCATGGCGGACTCCACCTCCCGGTGGGCGGAGGCCTTAAGAGAGCTCTCCGGACGTCTGGAGGAGATGCCGGCCGAGGAGGGCTTCCCGGCCTACCTGGCATCCCGCCTCTCCGCCTTCTACGAGAGGGCGGGCATGATGCACAACTTAAACGGCACAGACGGTTCCGTCAGCATTATCGGCGCCGTGTCCCCCCAGGGAGGAGATTTCTCTGAGCCTGTGACCCAGAACACAAAGCGTTTTGTGCGCTGCTTCTGGGGGCTGGACAAGAGCCTTGCCTACGCCAGGCATTTTCCGGCCATCCACTGGCTCTCCAGCTACAGCGAGTATCTGACGGATCTGGCGCCCTGGTACCAGGACAATGTGTCACCCAAGTTCATCGACTACCGGAACCGGCTCATGGCTATCCTCAACCAGGAGAGCAGCCTGCTGGAGATCGTGAAGCTGATCGGAAGCGACGTGCTGCCCGACGACCAGAAGCTGATCCTGGAGATCGCCAGAGTGATCCGGCTGGGCTTCCTGCAGCAGAACGCCTTTCACAAGGATGACACCTGTGTGTCCATGGAAAAGCAGTTCCTTATGATGGACACCATCCTGTATCTCTATAAGCAGGCCAGAGCCCTTGTGACCATGGGCCATCCCATGTCTGTGCTGAAATCAGAAAATATCTTTGAGCGGGTCATTGCCATCAAGTACGATGTGCCCAACGACCGCCTGGAGATGTTTGCCCAGTATAAGCGGGACATCGACAGCTTCTACCAGCGCGTGCTGGAGAAAAACGCATAAAGGGGGAAGAAAGAATTATGCCAATAGAATATCTGGGACTTAGCAGTATCAACGGCCCCCTGATCGCGCTGGAGGGTGTCCAGGACGCCTTCTACGACGAGATCGTGGAGTTTATCATTAACGGCAGTGAGCGGCGGATCGGCCGCATCATAGAGCTGTACGAGGACAAGGCTGTGATCCAGGTGTTTGAGGGCTCGGAGAACATGTCCCTCAAGAACACCCACACCCGCCTTACAGGCCGTCCCATGGAGATCACCCTCTCCAAAGATATGCTGGGGCGGACCTTCAACGGCATCGGCCAGCCCATTGATGACCTGGGCCCCATTGTCTCAAAGCTGAAACGGGATGTAAACGGACTGCCCCTCAACCCGGTAAAAAGGGAATATCCAAGGAACTATATCCGCACCGGCATCTCAGCCATCGACGGGCTGACCACGCTGATCCGGGGACAGAAGCTGCCCATCTTTTCCGGCAACGGGCTTCCCCACGACCAGCTTGCCGCCCAGATCGTGAAGCAGGCCTCCCTGGGGGAGGACTCGGACGAGGAGTTTGCCATCGTGTTTGCGGCCATGGGCGTCAAGCACGACGTGGCGGATTTCTTCCGCAGGACCTTTGAGGAGAGCGGAGTGGCGGACCATGTGGCCATGTTCCTGAACCTTGCCAACGACCCGGTGGTGGAGCGTCTTATCACCCCAAAGGTGGCGCTCACCGTGGCTGAGTATCTGGCCTTTGAACAGAATATGCACATCCTTGTTATCCTGACGGATATGACCTCCTTTGCGGAGGCCATGCGAGAGGTCTCCTCCTCCAAGGGAGAGATCCCCAGCAGGAAGGGTTATCCCGGCTATTTGTACAGTGAGCTGGCCGCCATCTACGAGAGGGCGGGCATTGTCCAGGGAGTGAACGGGTCTGTGACCCAGATTCCCATCCTGACTATGCCAAACGACGACATCACCCACCCCATTCCGGACCTGACAGGCTACATTACAGAGGGGCAGATCGTGCTGGACCGGAGCCTCAATGGCCAGTCCATTTACCCACCCATCAGCGTCCTTCCATCCCTGTCCCGTCTCATGAAGGATGGCATCGGGGAGGGCTACACCCGGGAGGATCACCAGGATCTGGCAAACCAGCTCTTTTCCGCCTACGCCAAGGTAGGAGACGCCCGGAACCTGGCCTCTGTCATCGGCGAGGATGAGCTGTCTCCCATAGACAAGGAGTATCTGGCCTTTGGAAAAGAGTTTGAAGAGAAATACATCGGACAGGGCCCCGACGAGAACCGGACCATTGAGGAGACCCTGAACCTTGGCTGGGAGCTCCTGGGGCGTCTCCCCAAGGAGGAGCTGGACCGTGTGGACACGAAGATACTGGACAAATACTATCAGCCCACCAAGCGGGACGAGGGCGTCACCACAAGTGCCAGCCTTGGATCCATCGCAAATATGTGACAACGGATAAGCAATGCGCAAGGTGCGGGAAAAGGGAAGGACAAATTTATTTGTCCATACGTTTTCCTGTACCTTGCATATGGCGCTCCGCCATCATCCGCGGGAACGGCTGGAGGACGTTCCCGCGGATGGCATTGCTGTTTTATGAATAACATCGGATATACCAGGAAGGGAGGAGTTTCATGGATCCGCGCACATTTCCCACAAAGGGCAACCTGATGCTGGCCAAAAATTCGCTGGCTCTGGCCCAGCAGGGCTATGAGCTGATGGATAAGAAGAGGAACATCCTGATCCGGGAGCTGATGGAGCTCATCGACCAGGCCCGCAGCATCCAGGAGGAGATTGACAGCACCTTCACTTACGCCTACCAGTGCCTGCAGAAGGCCAACATCGAGAACGGGATCAGCATGGTCTCCCAGATTGCCTACACGGTGCCCATCGGGGACTCCATTGTGATCCAGACGAGGAGCATTATGGGGACGGAGATACCCCATGTGAAATACACGCCGCAGACGCCGGTGCCCACCTACGCCTTCAGCACCACAAGAGAGTCAGTGGACCGGGCAGTGGACGCCTTCCGCAAGGTGAAGGATCTGACGGTGAAGCTCTCCATGGTGGAGAACGCGGCCTACCGTCTTGCCACCAACATCAAGAAGACCCAGAAGAGGGCCAACGCCCTCCAGAATATCACGATCCCCATGTACACCACTCTCGTCCATGACATCAACAACGCCCTGGAGGAGAAGGACCGGGAGGAATTCACCAGGCTGAAGGTGATCAAGAGCCGGAAGCAGAAGGCGGAATAGGAATCCATGCCCCGGCAGAATAAGCGGAATATATCAGGAAGATGGCAGAGTTTTTCAGCGGAAATCTCTTGCTGTCTTCCTCTTTTTATGTTATCTTATATAGTATACTCATATTGTGTCGGCAGAGCTCTTCTGCCGGAAATATCTCTCAACGTGAGAGAACATCTATAAGCCTCAGGGCTTTCTCATTTTCGGAGCTTCCGTATCGGAGATCATACCCGTAAATGAATGGAACCAAAAGAGAAACGGTGTCTTTGATGACATTGACAACCCCTATTTAATAGGGTATATTGTAAGGAGAAATCTGGATGACGAGAACCTTTATACAGACGACAGAATTTTCAAAATGTCGGGATAGTTTTGGATTAGATGACGATGATCTGCGCAGACTGGAGTATGAGATATTGACCAATCCGAAAGCCGGTCCGGTCATCCGCGGGACAGGGAAGCTGAGAAAAATGCGTTTTTCCTTTGAGGGCAGGGGGAAAAGCAGGAGTACCAGAGTCTGCTACGTTGACTTCCCCGGTGCCGGCATAATTTATCTTATCACGATATACGAAAAGAAAGGGAAAGACAATCTTACGGCAGCTGAACGCAGCAGCATTAGAAAAATGATACAAATTCTTGAACGGTCGCTTACCGGCCAATGAAAGGAGCGTAAAGTATGAGTGAAGTGTATAGCAGCATTATGGCTGGATTGTCCGAGGCAGTGGACGACACCAGGCAAAAAAATTTGCGGAGACGTGTTGTGACGATTACTCCCGTAAAAATATACTCTTCTTCTGAGATCAAAAGGATACGTCAGAAAACCGGGATGTCGCAAAAGCTGTTTGCAGGGTATATGGGAGTCTCGGTCAAGGCTGTGGAAGCGTGGGAGAGGGGCAGAAATCATCCATCTGGTCCGGCCAGCAGACTTCTCTCCATGCTGGAGAAGGATCCGGAGTTGACCAGGGAATTTCCATTTGTCCAGTGAGCAATCATACTGCTTTATCGCACTTGACATATTTACCGGAATTGTGCAGAATAAAGGTATCAGAAACAAGCTGGAAGCATGGCTTTTGTTCTTCAGTACAGACGACCCGACTAAGATAGAGACCCTCCTGGAGTCCTACCCGGAATTTAAGGAGCTATACGAGGAGATCTATGAGCTGTGCCGCAATGTGGAGAAGGTGATGGAGATGTTCTCAAAGGAACTGAAGGAGCTGGACAGGAATACAGTCCAGTATATGATCGATGAGATGCAGGAAGAGATTGACGGGATGAGGCGGGAGCTTTCGGATAAAGATATTGTACTTAAGGAAAAGAACCATGAGCTGGACAAGCGGGATGAGGAGATCGCCCGGCTGAAGCAGCAGCTTGAGGAACTGCAGAACACATCCCAGGAGTGAGAAGTTAAGATGCCCTGCGCAGAGAAAGCAGACCAGAGAAAGCGGATAAAAATATCAGCACCTGGAACGGAAAGAGGAGTTTCACAAAAGAAATTCCTCTTTTTTTGTGGGATTTTAATCCTTTTATTGTCTGCAAAACGTTATAAACTATAGGTACGGAAAACAGGAGGGTTTCATACTTGACGCGGGAAGATGAAATTTTTGAAAAACTGAAAAAAGGCGATCCGGACGCTGCGGGAGAGCTGGCCAGGCTCTACTACGATGACATACTCAGATACTGCCTGTTCCACGTGCCGGACCGGTCCCTGGCCCAGGACGCTGTCCAGGAGACCTTTCTCAAGGTGTTCCGCCATTTCGGCAGCTACAGACACAGAGGACATTTCCGGGCCTTTCTCTACCGGGTGGCCGCCAATGTGTGTGTGGATATTTGCAGAAGGAGGCCCTGGGAGCCCGTGACTGAGCAGGTACCCTTTGAGGAAAAGGGGCTGCGTGAGGGGGAGGACCGGGAGGATTTCAGGAGACTTGTGGAGCTGGTCCCCGAAGAGCTGCGGGAGATCATCATCCTGCGCTTTTCACAGGAGCTGAAGCTCGGGGAGATTGCAAAGGTGACGGGACTTCCGATGCGGACAGTGCAGTCCAGGCTGAGGAAGGCACTGCGGATATTGAAAACAGAACTGGAAGGGAGAGAGACGTAAATGAAGACAGGCCAGGTAAAAAGAGAGCTGGGCAGGCTGGCTGCCCGGGAGAAGCTAAGGGAGAGGACTCTGACGGATGAGAGCCATGTGGACCGGACAGCGGCCCTGGCCGCAGACGCCTGCCGGATGGCCATGGAAAGAAGAGACCTGGGCTTCCCTGCCTTTGTGGCGCGGCAGATCCGGTACACGGGCAGGTACGTCTGGGTCTGGCAGGGGATTTTGCTCCTTATGATCGTCTGCGGCTTTGACCTGACAGCCGGGATACAGAGCCTGGAGGATCCGGAATTTACCATGTTCCTTTACAGGCGGGTGCCCCTGTTTTTGTGCGGCGCCGGCATCCTGTCGGCCTGGAGCTGCGTGCCCTTCTTTGCCAGATCCGGCATATGGAGGATGACAGAGGTGGAGGCGGCGGCCGCGTCCTGGCCCCGGCTGCGGATGGCGCAGCTTCTCATCACGGGAGTGAGCGCTGTTTTGATGGAGCTGGGAGTTGCCGCGGCGGCGGGCATATACTGGACTATGGGTCTTGGGAGCCTGGCGGCCTGGCTTTTCCTCCCCTTCCTGCTGGCCTGGAATTTAATCCTGTTCCTTCTCGACAGGGGGAGGGAGAGATATTTTGCAGTCAGCAGCAGTGCTGTGATGGGGGCGGGATTTCTCCTCTTTGCCCTTGGGTGGAGATATGTGAGCCGGGGAGCGGCCGGGCCACAGGATTATATGGTAACCTCCGGGTATGTGTGGGTCCTCTGCGGGGCGGCGGCTCTTCTTTGGATTTTCCAGATACGGAGACTTGGAAGAAAGGAGACTGACAAATGGAGTTATGCATAAATGACCTGACAAAGCGATTTAAAGACAAGCTGGCGGTGGACCATGCCAGCCTGACCATCTCACCCGGCGTGTGGGGGCTTCTTGGCGCCAACGGAGCCGGGAAGACCACCCTCATGCGGATGGCGGCGGGGCTCATACGCCCCACGGAGGGGGAAGTAAAGTATGATGGAGTGCCCATCCAGGTGCTGGGAAAGAGCTACCGGGATATTTTCGGCTATCTGCCCCAGGAGTTCGGGTTCTACCCGGAGTTCACGGTGTACGACTATCTGGACTATGTGGCTGCTCTGAAGGGCCTTACCAGGAAAAAGGCAAAGGAGAAGATCGACCGGCTTCTGGACACCTTTTCCCTGGCAGATGTGAGGAAAAAGAAGATCACAAAGCTCTCCGGCGGGATGAAGCGGCGGGTGGGCATTGCCCAGGCCCTCTTAAATGACCCGGAGGTGCTGATCCTGGATGAGCCCACCAGCGGGCTGGACCCGGGGGAGAGGGTGCGCTTCCGCAACCTTCTGTCCGAGTTCGCCTCGGACCGGATCGTGCTCATCTCCACCCACATCGTGTCCGATGTGGAGTACATTGCCTCCAGGAATGCGATTATGAAGGAGGGACGGATCATCGCCCAGGGAACCACAGACGAGCTTATCTGGGAGATGGAGGGCAAGGTGTGGTCCGCCCTGATCCAGGAGCAGGATCTCCACAGATACGAGCAGAAGGTCCGGGTGGTGAGCATCCGGAACGAGGAGAGGGGAGCCGTGTCCATCCGGTATCTGGCGGACGCGCCCGCGGTGCCGGACTCCCGGCCTAAGGAGCCCCGGCTGGAGGACCTGTATCTCTGGCTCTTTCCCCAGGAGCATACAGACGGAAAGGAGAGTGCGTGATATGAGAATATTTACAGCGGAGATCAAAAGGCTTCTGAAGACCAGGTCGGTCCTTATCCTGATACTGGCGGCCCTTCTGCTGGCGCCAGTCCTGGCCTATTTTCCGGCCTCCTTTGAGACCTGGACCTACAGGGACGACAGCGGGCAGGAGGTGACTGTGAAGGGCCGGGATGCCCTTCTTAAAGAGGCGGAGAACCAGGGACAGTTCCAGGGGGAAATTACCGAGGAGAAGCTGCTGGCGGCCCTCCAGAGATGGAAGGATTTCGCCGCGGGCTACGAGGGGGGACTGCCCGATGGCATCTACGATGAGCGGGTGACAGCCAGTGATTACTGTGAGAAGGTATCCAATGTAGGCGGCATCCTGAACCGGATGTGCGAGGCCTGGGCGGACCCGAAGACAGGCATAGCCCCCGGGAGGGATGACCTGACCGAGGAGCAGGCGACAGGCTTTTACAGCCAGTGCAGACAGCATATTAAGGATCTCATCTATCTGGAGGGCGGAGGGGAGAGCGCCCGCACAGACAGCGCGGTGCAGCAGGCGCTGGCCCTCTACGACCGGGTGGAGATGCCCTTTACCTACGAGCCGGGAGTGACGCCGGACGCTATAGAATACGTGGGCATTTATGTGTTCCTGCTGGTGCTGATCTGTACCTTTATCCTGGTGCCGGTCTTTGCCAGCGACTGCCAGACCCAGGCGGACCAGATCCTGAAGTGCGCCAGGGACGGGAGGAGGCGCCTGGCGGTGAGCCGGATTTTGGCAGGCCTTCTCCTTGTGGGCGTCCTGTATCTTGCCTGCATGGCCCTGTTCCTTCTGCTCCTCAATGCCTTCTTTGACTTCAAAGGGCTGGACACCTCCCTGCAGCTGCTGGTGTCGGTGTCCGTGTTCCTGCCCCTGACAGTGGGACAGCTGGAGCTACTCATCGGGGCGGCGGGATTTGTCTCTCTGCTGGCCACGGCCGCCTTCACCCTCTTCCTGTCGGGAAGGATGAAGACAGTGGCCCCCGCCAGCATAGCTGCCTTTGCCTTCCTCATCCTGCCTATGGTAGTGTACATGATCCTGAGCGGAAATATTGGAAAGTGGATCCGCTGCCTGCTGCCCGCCGGCGGCGTGGGCATGATGAACAGCTTTACCTACGCGGCCATGGACACAGGCTTTGCCTACCTGGGAAATACAGCCATCTGGCTCCCGTACCTGATGATGGGAGCGGCGGCAGTGGAGTGTATCCTCTTTGCAGTGCTGGCGGGAGTGAGCTGGTGCAGGCGGGGGAGATGAGAACAAAGCCTGCGCTGCTGATCGTCAGGGGGATTTACCGATTTCCTGTCGGAAGCGTGCGGATCTGGCCTGGCAGATACTTCTCCAGCGTCACCCGGCTGGCCGCCGGCGACAGGAATTCCTGGGTGGAGAGCATGGATTTCTGCTGCTGGGACAGCTCCTCGTGTTCAAAATGCTGCCTGTACTGCCGGGGAGAGCAGCCGAACTGATGCCGGAACCCCTGGTTAAAATATTTGATGTCAGAGAAGCCGCAGGCAATACTGATGTCCAGGAGAGAAAAGTCCGTCAGAAGGAGAAGCTGGCGGGCTTTTTCGCATCTCATTTTCATCACATAGGACTGAAAGGACATACCGAAGACAGACTTGAAAAAGTGGGACAGGTAGCTCATGGACAGTCCCAGCTCCTGCGCCAGGTCCGTGAGGAGCAGCTTCTCGGAGTAGTGGCTGTCTATGTAGCTGCTGATCTTCCTGACCCGCCGGGCTCTGGTGGCGGAGAGCTGCCGCTCCTTTTCCGAGATGCGGACGCAGGGAAGATACCGGGGCAGTCTCTCGAAAAAGAGACAGATCAGTCCCGCGCAGCGGAGGGCGGAATAGTCCCCGGGATGGAAGTAGGCGCTGGCAATGTTAAGGAGCATCCCTGCCAGAGAAGCCCGTATATCCGAAGCCCATGTATCCGGAACCAGCACGTCCGTACCCTGCGCATCCCGGGAGTGAGGCTCCAGGGAGAACTCTATATTTTCTATCTGGGGAAAGATCGGCCCGAAAAAGGAGGGGGAGATCTGCAGGGACAGGATCAGGGCGGGCTGCTTTGCGATCAGCTCGTGGCTGGTAAAGGGGTTAATGACCCAGAGGCTGCCCTTCTCATAGGTGTGCTCCCTCCCCCTGGACAGCAGGCACACCGTCCCCTCCAGGAGCAGACAGATCTCAAAATCCTTATGTATATGGGGCGTCCGGTAGAGGAGATTGACCATGAAAACCTTGTACTGGCCGGCCCCGTGGGAAATCACTTCAAATTCATCTTTCATCTGTTATCCACCTCCCTTCCAGTATACAGAAATCCCAGAAGACGTGCAAATAAAAAAGCTAATTTGTCATAGTCCGAACATGAATTAATCCATGCAGGATCTCTCCCTCTGTCCTATAGTAGAGCTATAGAAATTCTCACGGAAGAGACCGCCAGGAGGCTGGCGGGAGACAGGAGAAATGAAAAAAGGAGGTTTGACAGTATGAGCAGAAGATTAACCTACGGAATGGTGGGCGGAGGCCCGGGATCCTTTATCGGGGACGCCCACAGGAGAGCCATCAGCCTGGACAGCTCTGCCAGGCTGGCGGCGGGCTGCTTCTCCAGGACACCGGAGAAGTCAAAGAGCCAGGGAGAGGCACTTGGACTTGAGCCGGAAAGATGCTACACGAACTACAGGGAGATGGCCCAGGCAGAGGGAAAGAGAGAGGACGGCATTGACTTTGTCGTTGTGGTGACACCGAACGCCACCCACTATGAGATCTGCAAGGCGTTTCTGGAGGCGGGCATCCATGTGGCCTGCGACAAGCCTCTGGCCACAGACAGCGCCCAGGCGGAGGAGCTTCAGAAGCTGGCCCGGGAGAAAGGGCTTCTTTTCATGGTCACCTACACCTACATGGGACATGTGACGGCCAAGTACATCCGGGATCTCATCAAAGCCGGAGAAATCGGACAGATCCGAACCGTCATGGCAGAGTACCCCCAGGGATGGCTCTACAATGAGAAAGACTGGGGCGGCAAGCAGGGCGAGTGGAGATGCGATCCGGCCCAGTCCGGAAGGGTCAACTGTCTGGGAGATCTGGGCACCCATGTGGAAAACGCGGTGGCTACTATGACAGGGCTGAAGGTAAAGAGAGTCCTGGCAAAAATGGATGTGGTAGTGCCGGGCAGGAAGCTGGACGACAATGACCAGATCCTGGTGGAGTACGAAGGCGGCGCCACGGGCGTCAACTGGTCCTCCCAGTTTGCCATCGGCTGCGACAACAGCCTGCGGGTGCGCATTTACGGGTCAAAGGGAACCATCCTCTGGTTCCAGGAGAACCCGGAGGAGATAACCCTCATCAGGGAGGACGGCATTGCCCGCACCATCAAGAGAGGCTACGGAGCGGTCACGCCGGACGCGGCAAAGTACGGCAGGCTTCCGGCAGGACACACGGAGGGCTGGCTGGAGGCAATGGGAAACCTGTACGACAGCTTTACCCAGTGCGTGGAGGCCAAAGAGGACGGAACATTTACAGAGGACATGATCGATTACCCCACTGTGGCAGCAGGCGTGCAGGGCATCAGATATGTGGAGGCCTGCCTGGAGAGCAATGAGAAGGGAAACGTGTGGGTAGAGGTTTAGAAGCTGTGAATTGATCAAACAGGAAATGTCAGAAAGGAGAGACAAAGAAATGGCAAGACCGGTAACAATTTTTACAGGACAGTGGGCAGACCTGCCCATGGAGGAGATGTGCAAGACTGCGCAGAAGATGGGATACGAGGGACTGGAGATCGCCTCCTGGGGACAGATCGACGTGGAGAAGGCAGCAAAGGATGAAAATTATGTGAAAGAGCTGAAGGACACGCTGGCTAAGTATGGCCTGGGATGCTGGGCCATCGGCATGCATCTGCCGGGACAGTGCGTGGGCGATGCGGAGCAGTGGGCCTATGATCCCCGTCTGGATAACTTCGCCCCCTCGGCGCTGGCGGGCAAGCCGGAGGAGATACGGGCCTGGGGCACGCAGCAGATGAAGTACGCGGCCCAGGCGGCAAAAAATATGGGAGTGGATACAGTCACCTTCTTTATGGGCTCCCCCATCTGGAAGATGTGGTACTCCTTCCCCCAGACAAGCGAGGAACAGGTGGAGGCCGGCTATCAGAGGATCAAGGAGCTCTGGTCTCCCATCATGGATGTGTACGATGAGTGCGGCGTAAAGCTGGCTCTGGAGGTACATCCCACAGAGATCGCCTACGACTACTGGAGCACAAAAAAGCTGCTGGAGACCTTTGACTACAGACCTACCCTGGGCATCAACTTTGACCCCAGCCACCTGATCTGGCAGGGACTGGATCCGGCTATGTTCCTCTACGACTTTGCGGACCGGATCTATCACGTACATATCAAGGACGCCAAGCTGAACCTGAACGGCCGCAACGGCATCCTGGGGTCACACATCACCTTCGGCGACCAGCGGAGAGGCTGGAACTTTGTGTCTCCGGGACACGGGGATGTAGACTTTGACAACATCATCCGGGTGCTGAACCAGATCGGCTACGACGGCCCTCTTTCCATCGAGTGGGAGGACAGCGGCATGGAGAGGATATTCGGAGGGACAGAGGCCTGCGAGTTCACAAAGCAGATCAATTTCTCACCCTCAGACGTGGCCTTTGACGATGCCCTGAAGACAGACTAAATGAAAGGAAGAAAAGACAATGACAAAATTTAAATTTTCAGTAGGACCATGGAATGTACACGAGGGAGCGGACTCCTATGGACCGGCAACAAGAAAAACCATACCCATTGAGGAAAAATTTAAGAAATTCGCGGAGCTTGGCTTCTCCGCCGTGCAGTTCCACGACGACGACGCTGTGCCGAACATCAACGAATACACGGAGGAGGAGATCAAGGAGAAGGCAAGAGAGCTGAAGAAGACGCTGGATAAGTACGGACTGAAGGCAGAGTTTGTGGCTCCCCGTCTCTGGATGGATGAGCACACTATGGACGGCGGTTTCATGAGCACCTCCAAGGAGGACAGGGACTATGCCATGTGGAGAGCTTATCGCTCCATCGACATCGCCAACGAGCTGGGGACGGATATGGTGGTTCTCTGGCTGGCAAGAGAAGGCACGCTCTGCGCGGAGAGCAAATCCCCTGTGTGGGCCACGAAGATGCTCATCGAGGCCATCAACAAGATGCTGGAGTATGATCCCAAGATCCGGGTCTGCATTGAGCCAAAGCCAAACGAGCCCATCGACAGGAGCATCTGCGGCACCATGGGACATGTGATGGCCATCTCGGCCGCTACCATCGACCCCTCCAGAGTGGGAGGAAACCTGGAGAGCGCTCACGCCATCCTGGCAGGCCTTGACCCGGCCCACGAGATCGGATTTGCCATGGCTATGGGCAAGCTGATGACCGTGCATCTCAACGACCAGAACGGCATCCGCTACGACCAGGACAAGACCTTTGGCGTGGAGAACCTGCGCGCCGCCTTCAACCAGGTGAAGGTGCTGAAGGAGAACGGCTACGGAAGCCACGGCGAGTATGTTGGACTGGACGTAAAGGCTATGCGCACCACAAAGGATGAGGACAGCTACAAGCATCTGGAGAACAGTCTGAATATCTTCAAGGCACTGGAGGAGAAGGTGGAGAGATTTGATTATGACTTCCAGAAGAAATGCGTGGAGAACCGGGATTTTGAGGCCCTTGAGATGTATGTCATGAACCTGCTCATGGGCATCGACTAGACTGGAGGTAGAAGAGAAATGCTTGTTACACTGAGAGAAGTACTAAAGGACGCCCGGGAGAAAAAATACGGTGTGGGACTTTTTAACACCGTCAGCCTGGAGATGGCAAAGGGCGTCCTGGGGGCGGCGGAGGAGCTGAAAAGCCCGGTTATCATCGGCACGGCCGAGGTGCTCCTTCCCTACGCCAGCCTGGAGGAGCTGGCCTATTTCCTTGTCCCCATGGCAAAGAAGGCGTCTGTTCCGGTGGTGCTCCACTTTGACCACGGGCTGACGGACACAAAGATCGTGGAGGCCCTGCGGCTGGGTTTTTCCTCCATCATGTACGACTGCTCCACGGACACCTATGAGAACAACATCGCCCGGGTGACCCAGATGGTGAAAATTGCAGGCATGTTCGGCGCCTCCGTGGAGGGAGAGCTGGGACATGTGGGCGCCAACGACGAGAGCGCCGGGGATGACAGCATCTACACAGAGCCGGACCAGGCCAGGGATTTTGCCCTGCGCACCGGGGTGGACGCCCTGGCGGTGGCCATCGGCACGGCCCACGGCGCCTACAAGGAGAAGCCGAAGCTGGATATCGGGCGTCTGGCCCAGATTGCCGAAACCGTCCCCGTCCCGCTGGTCCTTCACGGCGGCAGCGGGCTCTCTGACGAGGATTTTAAAAACTGTGTGGCAAACGGCATCAGCAAGATCAATATCTTTACAGACATCAACTGCGCGGCCGCAAAGGCAGCCCACGACAATTACAGCCAGGGCTGCGGCCTGACAGACATCCAGAATCAGATCACAGAGGCAGTGAAGCAGGAGACCATGAAGAAAATGCGTATCTTCGGAAGCGCAGGCAGAGGGTAGGTGAGTCTATGGCGGGGAAGATCATTGTAGCGGGGCACATCTGCCTGGACATCACCCCGGTCTTTGCCTCCGGGAAGACGCAGCCTCTCGCCAGCGTCCTGACTCCAGGAAAGCTGGTTCAGATGAAGGACGTGAACATCAGCACCGGCGGCGCCGTGGCCAACACGGGGCTGGCGCTTAAGGTGCTGGGGGCGGACGCGGAGCTCATGGGAAAGGTGGGGGACGACGAGTTCGGACAGATCGTCCTGGACCGTCTGAGAAAATACGGAGCGGAGGGAGGCATGCTGGTGTCCGCGGACAGCAGCACCTCCTACTCCGTGGTCATCGCTCCCCCCGGGACGGACCGTATCTTCCTCCACAACCCGGGGGCCAACGACACCTTCCGGGCAAAGGACCTGGATTTTGAAAAAATTGCACAGGCCGATTTCTTCCACTTCGGCTATCCCCCCATCATGCGGCACATGTACGAGAACGAGGGGGAGGAGCTGGCGGGGATCTTCCGCCGGGTGAAGGAGGCAGGCCTTACCACCTCCCTTGACATGGCGGCTGTGGACCCTGACTCAGACGCAGGGAAGGCGGACTGGGGGAAAATCCTGGAAAAAGTGCTCCCCTATGTGGACTACTTTGTCCCCAGCGCGGAGGAGATCTGCTTTATGGCGGACAGACCCCGCTATGAGGAGTGGATGACCCGGGCAGCAGGCGGGGATGTGACCTCTGTCATCAGCGTGGAGGAGGACATCCGGCCGCTGGCAAAGAGAGTCCTTGACATGGGGGCTTCCAGCCTCCTGATCAAATGCGGCGCGCCGGGCATGTATTTTACAGACGGGAAAAAAGAGATATTTGAGAGAAGCTATAAACCGGATAGAGTGCTCTCCGGGACGGGCGCCGGGGACACCAGCATCGCGGCGTTCCTGAAAGCCCGGATGGAGGGGCGCTCCATAGAAGAAAGCCTCCATCTGGCAGCGGCCACAGGGGCCAGCTGCGTGGAGGCCTACGACGCTCTTGGCGGTCTTCGCTCCTTTGAGGAGCTGGAGCGCAGGATAAATGAAGGATGGGAGAAGCTGTAGGGTGGAGGAAATGGTGCTGATCACGCCATCACCCTTGTCTCCTCCACAACAGGAAAGGTGAGCTGTACCTGGAACTGGTCGCCGTCCACGGTGACCTGCAGCCCGCCTTTCATGTTTTTTACAAAGCTCTCCGCTATGGCGAGGCCCAGGCCGTGTCCCTCCGTGTTCCTGGACTTGTCTCCCCTGGCGAACCGCTCCATGATCTCCTCCGAGGTAAAATCCATCTCGTAGGCGGCGGTGTTCTTGATGGTGACCTGGACCTGGGAGGCCCGCCGCTCGGCGATGATGTAGATGCGGGTTCCGGCAAGGGAGTATTTCAGGGCGTTTCCGATCAGGTTCTGGAGCACCCGGTACATCTTTTTGCCGTCCCCTGTGAACTTGAGGGGCATCTCCGGCAGGGCTTCACGGATGACCATGCCGCTGCTCTTTATGGCGTCCTCCATGTCCCCCAGCGTCTGCTCCAGCAGCTTTTTCATGTCCAGTGTCTCCAGGTGGAGCTCTGCGGTGCCGCTGGTGGATTTGGACAGGTCAAAGATGTCCTGGATCATGTCTTTTAAGCTCTCCATCCGGGAGGACAGCACATCCACGTAGTCCTTTGCCGCGTCGCTTAGGGGCTCCTGCTTTAAGAGATCCACATACCCGATCATGGAGGTCAGAGGAGTCTTCAGGTCGTGGGATACATTGGTGATAAGGTCGATCTTCATCCGCTCCGCCCGCATCTGCTTATCCAGGATGGTCTGCAGGCTTTCGCTGATCTCTTCCAGCTGGCAGGAGGCGGGATACAGGTCCGACCTGGCACCCAGGGAGGTGCGGACAGACAGGTCCCCGTCTGCCATGGCCCTTATCTGCCCGAGGAGCTGCCCAAGATCTGCGTAGAGCCGGTTGTTCTCAAAGGTCCGGGCGGCGGCCAGAAAGGCCAGAAGCCCGCCGGCGATGCCCAGGATGGTCAGCTCGTTTGCCCCGTACCAGGTGGAGAGCAGAAAGAAGCAGAAGATGCCAAGGAGGATGCCTCCTGCCACCAGGAAGAAGGACAGAAGATATTTTGTGCGCAGCTGCTTCTCAAAGGGAGTGGAGCTCTTCCACCTCCGGTACAGCCTGCATGTGAAGGAGGTGTCCCCCCAGATGCCAAGGAGACGGCGCCGGATCAGCAGGATGAGGCAGCCGAGAAAGAGGAGGGCCAGGGGGAAGAAGAGGAGCGCGCAGCCAAGCGTCAGGCTCTCCAGACCGTAAAAGACGAAAAAGCCTGCCAGGGACTCGGACTGAAAGATCACAGACCTTAGCTCACCCACCCACAGAAATCCTGTGAGGACAGCTGCGGCCAGCAAAAGCTCAGCGCTGAGCTGGTCCAGAACCCGCACCTTCAGCTTTTTCCAGCCGTCTGCCCTGGAGCGGAAAAAGTGCAGGTAGAGATAGGCGGCCAGCGCAGCCCCCGCCAGGAGTCCAAGGCCCAGGGCGTACGTCTCCCAGATGGGGGACGAGTAGGAGACGCTGTACCACCTGATGTAAAAATTGCGCTGGTAAATAAACCTGTACGCCGCAAATGCGGCCACAGCGCCGCCAAGCAGCCAGAGCCCGAAGGCGGCTTTCGCCCAGAGGGGTACAGATCTCAGTTTTTCTGCTGCGGATTTAATCATATTTTTCAATCTTGTAGCCAATTCCCCACACCACCTTTAAATATTTTGGATTTTTCGGAGTGATCTCGATCTTCTCCCGTATCCTGCGTATATGGACCATCACCGTCTTCTCACCGGCGTAGGCGTCCTCCTGCCACACCCGGCTGTAGATCTGCTCTGCCGAGAAGACGTAGCCAGGGTGCTCCATGAGAAGCTCCAGGATCTTGTACTCTGTGGCTGTCAGCCGGACCGGCTCCCCGTCCACGGTGAGCTGTTTTGTGTTCCGGTCCAGCAGGAGACCGCCGTTTTTCAGCACATTGCCGGAGCCGCTCCCCTCACCTGCCGGAGCCGCTCCCAGAGAAAAATATCTTCTCAGCTGGGACCGCACCCGGGCCATCAGCTCCGCCGTGTTGTAGGGCTTTGTCACATAGTCGTCAGCGCCCATGGTGAGGCCGGAGACCTTGTCGCTCTCCTCCGTCTTGGCGGACAGGATGATGACAGGGATGTTGTGCTTCCGGCGGATGCGCATGAGGGCGGAGAGCCCGTTAAGCTGCGGCATCATCACGTCCAGGAGGATCAGGTGGACCGTGTCAGTCTCCAGCCGGTCCAGAGCCTCCATGCCGTTAAAGGCCGTCAGCACCCGGTAGCCCTCCAGCTCCAGGAGCTTGCCCAGAGAGCGGACGATCTCCCGGTCATCGTCCACTACTAAAATGCTGTATTGTTCCATCAAAATCCCCTCCGTTTTTGTTTTCAAATGCAGTATAGCAGATGGATATGAGTTTTTTTCTTCATAATTCTAACATTTTTTTTAAGAAATGAGAATGGATTGACCTGCTTGTATTATTGTGATAGTATAAAACAACAAAGACGATACAGAGGAGGAAATGAACATGGTATATGAGAGGCTGTCAAAAAATGCCCTGCGCTGCATGTACGCGGCGGGGGCGGTCACAGGCGTCATCCTGCTGGCAATCATAGGGGCCGTGGATTACTTCTGGGTGTTCCCAAAGGATATTGTCATCGGGAAATGGCTCTCTTTTGGGGCGGCCCTCCTGATCCTGTTCGATGTGTGTGTCAGCCCCTGGTTCCGCTTTTATCGTTACCGCTATGGCATCAATGAGGAGTGCATTGACATACAGGAGGGCTACCTCTTCGTGAAAAGGCATATCGTACCCATTGAGAGGCTTCACAAGCTGGAAATGCGGATCGGCCCCCTGGACCGGGCCTTCGGGGTGGCGAAGGTGATCGTCACCACAGCGGGAGGGGACGTGACCATCGCTTTCCTGGACACAGAACGGGCGGAGAGGATCGCGGAAGCTCTTAAGAAGCGGATCAATGAGATCGTGGCAGAGCAGAGAGAAGAGAGGCGGGAGATGGGCCATGGAAGAAAATAAAAAGTTCAGAAATCATGTGTCCGTGGTAGCGGAGCGAGTGGGGGCCGGAACCTACGCCCTTCTGGCAGTCCTGGCGGGCATCTTTATACAGAACGCGGACGAGCTGCTGGATGTGGGCGGCTCTCTTCTGGCGGACAGAAGGGCCCTTTTGTACCTTCTCATCTGTCTCGGCCTTCTGCTTGTCAGCATCGGAAAGACCTGGTGGACCTGGTCGAAAACATGGATCTCCATCCAGGATCAGGCCATTGTCATTGAGAAGCGCACGGTCAACGGCTCGGAACATGTCATCGGCATTAAAAATATCTCCAACATTAACCTGGAGCAGAACCTCTTTGAGATGCTCATGGGCACCTGCAAGGTCAAGATGGACACAGGGAGCCTCTCCACCGCCAACAGCACAGATGTGACCATTGTCCTGAAAAAGGCGAAGGCGGAGGCCTTTAAGGACAAAGTGGAGTCACTCCTGAGAGGGGAGGATGCGGCAGCTGCGCCGCGGGAAGTCCAGGAGGAGACCTACGACTTCCGGGCCGGCTCCGGGGACATTATCCGCCACGGCGTCTGCTCCATGAGCGTACTGTCCATCGTAGTCGTGATCCTGGGCCTTGTGGGCGCTGTGGTTATGGCGGCGGAGGCGCTGGGGCAGGAGAACGCCCTGGACTCCCTCCTTCGGTCCGCGGTGAGCCTTCTGGCAGCCATCGCCATCATCCTGTCCGCCGTGTGGGACATTGTGAAAGACTTTGTGCGGTATCTGGATTTCCGCGTGAAGCGGCAGCAGAACCGGATCTGTATCCGATACGGTGTGCTGAAGAAGGTGGAGTACACCATTCCCGTGGATATGATACAGGCGCTGAAGCTCCGCCAGACGCTGATCGCCCGCCTTCTTGGGAAATATATGGTGGAGATCGTGAATGTGGGCATGGGGGACGACAAGGCGGAGAAAAACTCCTTTCTCATTCTCTACAGTTCGGAGAAGGAGGTATATGAGAGGCTGCGGGTCATTTTGCCGGAGTTTGCTGCTATCGCGGCCCGGCAGGTGCAAAGGCAGCCCCGTTCCGCCTGGGCTGCCTGGCTCTGTCCCCTCTTCCTGTATGAGGGATGTGTGGCAGCGGCAGGAGCGCTGGCTCTCCTGTGGATGCCGGACTATATTCCGGCGGCGTACATGCAGCTGTACCATGTGGCGGCGGCAGCAGGCCTTATCCTCCTCGCGGCGGCGGGTCCGGCTGTCCTGGCTCTGCGCTATCTCACATCCGGTCTTGTCATGAGCGATGGATTTGTCAAGGCCGTCTCAGGTTGCTTTGGGCGCAGAGTGGTGGCGGTGCGGTATGCGAATGTGCAGTACGTGACCCTGGAGCAGAATTTCATCGCCCGGGCCTGCGGCATATGCAAGGGGACACTCCACCTTCTGGCGGGGGCAGAGAACATGGCCCACGGGCTCCCCTATTTTGATGTCCGGCGGGCGGATCAGATGAGGGAGAAGATGTGCGGAGGGACCGAAGATTAATAGATTTCATCTATAAGTGTATTTTCAAAATCAATTGGCAATTATGCTCCGAAATTACTATACTTAGAGATAGAAAAAACATTAGGAGGTAATGGAAATGTCAATTACAGCGGAAACCGCAAAACAGCATGAAAATGATCCAGCAGTGCTTTGCTGCAGGGCGGAGGCAGGGATCACCATTGAGGCCGCAAACCTTGAAGATCCTGCCATTTTTGATGAGCTGGTTGACTCCGGACTGCTGTCTCTGGACGGCTGCCTGAAGATCAAACAGGTACTTGGCGCAAAGCTGACCAAGACAAGCGACTCCTTATGTCCTCTTACACCTGACAATGTGGAAGGATACAAGGATGACAACGGCGAGGAAGAAACGCCGCAGGAGGAGACAGCTGAAGAGACGTCAGCAGCACCGGCAGTGGAGGCAGCTGCCAGCGTGCAGGGAGCAGTTACGACCATCAAGAGCGGTAAGGTTGTAATCTCTATCAAGGAAGGAAAGGATATCTATCTGGAGCTTCCTATCTAATCCAGCCAGAAAGCCGGCAGAGAAAAATGGGGTGAAATGATCTGCCGCAGGCCCGCATATCCGAATTGTTTTTTGTTGCTATGGAATGATAAATAAGACATATAAAAAGGCGGCTCCCTTTCGGGAACCGCCCATTCCATTTCCGGGGAAATGATCCTCCGGAAAATTATCCTTCAATGGCAATGTAGTCATTTTTTTCAACAGCCTTTGCGTCCTTCTTCGGAACAGTCAGCTTCAGGATACCGTCCTCATATTTGGCTTTGATCTCATCCTGAGTTACGCCCTCGCCCACATAGAAGCTTCTGCTCATGGCACCTGCGTAACGCTCCTTGCGGATGTATTTGCCTTTCTTATCCTTCTCGTCCTTGTCAAGGCCCTTGGCAGCGGAGATGGTAAGGTATCCGTTCTCCAGCTTGGCATTGATCTCGTCCTTCTTAAATCCAGGCAGGTCAATGTCTACCTCATAGGTGTCATCGGTCTCCTTTACATCGGTCTTCATCATATTTTTAGCATGTTTTCCATATAACGGGTTCTTCTTTCCAAAGAAGTATTTGTCAAAATCATCGTCGAATGGGAAGTCCATCCAGTCATCAAATAAGTTTTCTCCAAAAATACTAGGCATCATCATAAGTCATATCTCCTTTCAAAAGATCATATGTTGTAAGTTGTTAGCACTGTCGGAGAAATCCGAGGTGTTGTGTTCCCTGAACATCGGAGACGTTCTGTTCTTCCGGAGCGCTGCTCCTTTTTGAACCCCTTTCCTTTGTTCTAGTTGTACTATAACACTTATTACTAGCACTGTCAAGAGATGAGTGCTAATTTTTTTAAAAAATTTTTGACCAAATTTTTGACCTTTTTTGCAAAGGTACATCTGTTTACACCTCCTGTGCCCATTTTACCCCTCATATGGCGCGGCAGGCAATCTACTGGCAGGAGAGTTGTGCCTTTTGCCTCAGTTTGCATCAAGCTGGTAGCCGCTCGGATCCATGGAGAACTCCGCGCTGGAGAGGAACTGCGCGTTCTGCTTCTCCACATCGGACAGGACAGACTCGCTGAAGTCCTCCGGGGAGACAGTCCCGCTGTACCAGCTCTGGCCGTTGAAATAATCCTGAAGCTCACGGGAATGGAACATCCGTCCGTGGCGCGCGTAAATCTCATTCTTGGCATAGTTGATCTCCTTCAGGGACAGGCCGCTTAAGTCCTTTTCCGTGAGAAGCCGGGTGCTGCTCTGTGGAAGAATGTAACCGCCGCTGGCAGAAATAGAAGAGGAGACAGAGTCGTCTTCGGATCCCATCTGACTCTTCTCGTAAGCTGTGATCAGATCCTTCCCGTCCCTGTCGGAAATCTCATAGGGCATGATGTACAGCTCATTGCTGTCAATGTACAGCTGCCCGTCAACCCGGATCTTCTGGTTGGAGCTGAGCTCATCCAGCATGCCCTCCGGGAGCAGGGAGTCATCGATGGAGGCCCTGTCTATATCCTCCAGAAGGATCTCCGTCCCATCCGAATTTCTCCCGTAAAAGGAAAGCCCGTCATCCCAGCGGAGGAGCTTCTGGTTCCCCGCTGCGCTCCTGACATACCCCTCCAGGCGGAGCTGGCCTCCGGTAGTCAGGTTGAAATCCGCGTCAGAGGGATCTGGCTTCTCCTCTGTCTCCGGGTCAGCCCCGTCCTCAGCTTCCGTGTCATTTTCCGCGGCATCCTCTGTCTTTGCAGTCTGGCCGCCTTTGGAGGAGCTGTCCCTGGGAGTGCGTGTGAAGAAAAATACCGCTCCGGCTATGGCGAGCACAAGCACCGCCGCGGCGGCCGCTATCAGCAGGGGCATTTTTTTCTTTCCCTGGGGTTTTTGTTCCTCCGGGTTCTCCGGAAAATCGAGGGAGGGATCCAGGGGCATGTCGTCCAGCCTTTCGCCGCACTCAGCGCAGAAGGTGGAGTCGTCGGGGGTCTCTTGACCGCAGTAAGGGCATTTCATGTCAGTGTCCGTCCTTTCATAGATTTTTCTTGATTTACAGTCTCCTGGTAAAGATACTTTGATTATACATTTTGCGCTAAGATCCGTCCATAAAAACCTTTACACAGCCTGCCCGTCCCCGTCCCGGTCAGTGCTTTACGCGCTCTGCTCATCCTCCAGCTTCCATCTGGCCAGCACCTTGCCGAACTGCCTGGCGATGAGACCCACCATGACGGCCGCGGCCACGGTTCCCTCCCGGACGCCCTGAAGGCGGCCGGTAAAGCTGATGGATAAGATGCAGGCGATGATGACGAGAGTCACGTCAAAGCCCACCTTCATGTAGCCGAATTTGAGCGAGGGGATTGCCTTGCAGATGGCCAGCACCACCCCTTCTCCGGCCAGCACTACCACGCCGGCCTTCACCTCCAGGCTGACGCCGGCAGCCACCAGCAGGATACCGATGAGGCAGACGATCCACTGCTGCCAGTATGTATGGCAGGAGATGCCCTGCACGGCCCACACGCCGAAGTCCGTCAGATAGCCGAAGAAAAAGGCCACCGGGAGCTGCATGAGCTGGATGGGATGATAGTTCCTCCGCAGGATCAGGATCTGCAGGAGGATAAAGAAGCAGTGCATGACGATGGTGGCTGTCCCCACAGTCAGGGGAGAGAAAAGGCTGACCACATAGGGTACGCTTGATATGGGAGAAGTGCCAAGGCTCGCTTTGATGGAGAAGGCCACGCCGAAGGCCATGATGGCCAGGCCTGCAAGAAGGAGCAGATAGCGCTTCAGAATGTAGATAGTTAGTCTGTTCAATGTTGTCATTCCTTTCTGAAAATACAGCGCCGCTGACGGGCGCCTGGATGTCTGTCAGCCAAAGCCGCACTTTTGCCGACGTCTCTATTATAACACTTTCAGACAAAACTGTATCCTGCAATATGCCGGTGCAAAATATGCGGTGCGGATCAGTGTGGCGGAGGAAAGAGTGTAATAAACGAAAATAAAAACAATAATTATCAGATAAATAATTGACTAATACAGAAAAAGGAACTACAATTATAGTAAAGACAAGAAGGGAGGCGGAAGCTATGACGAGAGAAATTCTTTTGATCATTCTTTTTGCGGCAGCGCTGGTTGCGGTGTGCTGGATGCTCACAGAATACTGGCTTGGTACAAGAAGCCTTGGGATGAACGGAGAGATCGGAAGACTCCGTTTTGGAAGCCGGACAGCCTTTGCCCTCACCCATTTCTGGAGGAGAGTGGACGAGGCAAAGGATATCCCCGATGAACCGCTGAAGCGGGAAATGGGACTGGCTGACAACGGTCTTCCGTCCCGGGAAAAACGATGAGCGAAGGAGAGACGCTGTTATGACAGAAGAACTGATCCGTGAACTGAAACACGTAAAAAACGCACTTGTGAACAAGGAAATGAAAGGGGAAGCCTGGGAGGAGAAGCAGGAGATGATCCAGAAGCTGGAGGATGTCACCAGCTATCTGAAGGATGCCCTGGGACAGGGGATTGAATTCTGATGGGCGCCGAAAGGCCGGGGAGTATAGAAGCCCTGGTGTTTGACATGGACGGACTTCTGTTTGACTCAGAACGAGTTGTGCAGCGAACCTGGAACATGGCCGGAGAGGAGCTGGGAGCAGGACAGGTGGGAGAGCAGATCTACCACACTCTGGGCATGAACCTGAAGAGCAGGACGGAATTTTTTCACAGGGTCTTTGGCCCGGACTTTCCCATGGAGGAATTCGCCGAGAGGACGAGAAGGTATTACAGGCAGATCGAGGAGACAGAGGGCGTGCCCCTGAAGACGGGAGTCCGGGAGCTCCTCTCCTATGGAAAGGAGAACGGATACAGAATGGCGGTGGCCACCTCCTCCAGGAGGGAGCACTCCACCTACATGCTGAAGCGGGGTGGGATCTACTCCTTTTTCGACGGATTTATGTTCGGCGATATGGTGGAGAACGCCAAGCCCGACCCGGAGATCTACCGGAAGGCCTGCAGCCTTTTGGACACAGCGCCGGAGCGGAGCATGGCTCTGGAGGACTCCCCCAACGGCATCCGGTCCGCATCCGCCGCCGGCATGGCGGCAGTCATGGTGCCGGATCTGGTGCAGCCGGATGAGGAGCTAAAGAGACTGGCTTTCCGGGTGTGCCAGGACCTGACGGAAGTGATAGGGATCCTGGAAGGACTGAAGCCGCAGGCGAAGGCCTGAAAGAGCGGGAAAAAGCGAGACAAAATAAGACAAAATGGGACAAAAGAAAAGCATGGGCAGCAGAAGAGATACTTCCTGTCCATGCTTTTTCTGTTTGCCAGAGGACCGTGAACCGGTCCGGTCTGCCTTTTTATTTCAGCTTTGGCATTTTTGAGAGAGCGGCCTCGTCAGCTACCAGAGTCACATCGTTGTGCATCTGAAGGATGGAAGCCGGAACCGCGGGAGTGACCGGACCAAAGAAGGCGTCCCTTACGATATCCGCTTTTCCCTCTCCGTTTACGACTACAAGAATCTTCCTGGCCTGCATGATGGTCTTGATGCCCATTGTGTAGGCCTGACGGGGAACATCGTCGGCGGAGGCGAAGAAGCGCTTGTTTGCCTCGATGGTGCTCTCCTGGAGATCCACGCAGTGGGTCTCCTTCTCGAAGGCCTCTCCTGGCTCGTTGAAGCCGATGTGCCCGTTGTGGCCCAGGCCGAGGAGCTGCAGGTCCACGCCGCCCAGAGACTGGATCAGCCTCTCGTAGCGGGCGCACTCCTTGTCGCTGTCAGGCTCTGTGCCGTCCGGAAGATGGGTGTTTTCCGGAAGAATGTTTACGTGGTCGAAAAGATTGTGGTGCATGAAATAGTAGTAGCTCTGATCGTTATCCTTGGAGAGTCCCTTGTACTCGTCCAGATTTACGGTGGTGACTGCGGAGAAGTCGAGATCCCCCTTTTTGTACCAGTCCACCAGCTGCTCGTATGTGCCGATGGGAGTGGACCCTGTGGCAAGTCCCAGCACGCAGTCTGGCTTCATGATGATCTGAGCGGAAATGATATTTGCCGCCTTGCGGCTCATGTCGCGGTAGTCGGTAGCTTTGTAGATTTTCATTTGGATAAACCTCCTCAAAACATATTTTCTTTTCTATGGATGTGAAATCAATCTTTCAGACAAGAACAGCCTCCGTAAAATACTCCGGCATGTGGAAGGAGGGCACCGGAGATGTGATGGGGGCGTAGGCGGCGTAGTGTTCGATGTCCGCCGACTCTGAGATCTTGTAAAAATTGCAGAAAAAGGTGCTTCCTGCCTTCAGCTCCAGGGGACCGTACACGCGCTCCAGCACGGTCAGGGGGATGCGGAAGTGGGCGCTCCAGCTGTCTTCCCCGATCGTGGCCCGGACCTGGAACTTGGCCGCCTCCTCTTTGGAAAAATAGGACCGGTAGATCCGGGAGGGGCCGTATGCGGCCAGAAGAGCGCCGTTTGCGTTGATCTCAAAATTCAGGTATGTACCGGGGGCATCGTCCTTCCTGGAAAACAGCAGGAAGGCCTCCATGGCGCTGTCCCGATAGACCGGGTCCAGGTAGGACTGAAAGGTCCTTCTGGGGTTTCTCTCCTCGCATACCATGCGCACATAAAATCCATCCCCCGGCACGAACCCGATATAGAAGTAGGTGCGGGGAATGGAGGATGTGCCCCACAAAAGGTGAGTGATCTCACAGGGGGCGACTGTATTCAGTTCTTCTTTGTCCTTTAATATCTTTACATTCATCATGGTTCCAATGTAGCAGACAAAGGAGAGAAAAACAACAGCTTAAAAAAGAAAAATATGAAAGTGCAAAAAAAACAGTTTATTGTGCTATAGCATCCCCGAAGACCCGGAACCTAAGCCTCCCATCTGCCGGAAGCGCCGCAGGGGAGAAAGAGACCGGAGGCCGTCACGGGGAGGGCAATCTCCTGGGACTCTACATGTCCGCCGAAGGACTTCAGCTCCGTGCTCAGCATGTAGGTGAGCACCGCCGGGGCCAGCCCTGTGGTGTAGGAGTTTACCAGGAAAAAGAGGGGCTTGTCTGACAGAACCTTTGTGCACAGCTTGATAAAGGGGTGGATGGACTCCTCGATCTTCCAGATCTCCCCCTTGGGCCCTCTGCCGTAGGAGGGCGGGTCCATGATGATGGCATCGTAGTGATTGCCCCTGCGGATCTCCCGCCCCACGAACTTGGTGCAGTCGTCCACCAGCCAGCGTATGGGGGCATCCTTCAGCCCGGAGGAGACAGCGTTCTCCTTGGCCCAGGTGACCATGCCCTTGGAGGCGTCCACGTGGGTCACCGAGGCGCCCGCCGCGGCTGCGGCCAGGGTGGCTCCTCCTGTGTAGGCGAAAAGGTTCAGCACCTTGATAGGGCGGCCCGCCTGCCGGATCTTTTCAGAAAACCAGTCCCAGTTGGCGGCCTGCTCCGGGAAGAGCCCTGTGTGCTTGAAGCTGAAGGGCTTCAAATTGAAGGTCAGCTCCTTGTAGTGGATGGTCCACTGGGATGGAAGGTCAAAGAACTCCCACTCGCCGCCGCCCTTCTTGCTGCGGTGGTAGTGCGCGTTGCACTTTCTCCAGCCCTTCAGTGTCTTCGGAGTGTCCCAGATGACCTGGGGATCCGGCCGGATGAGGAGATAGTCGCCCCAGCGCTCCAGCTTTTCTCCCTGGCTGCAGTCCAGCACCTCGTAATCCTTCCAGTTGTCAGCAATCCACATATATTTTCAACCTCGCTTCTTGTTTGATCATACATTAATAATACGTTGCGCGGAGAATTATAGCATACCTTGGACAAGCCTTCAATTCCAACGGGAATATGTTTCTGAAATTTGTGGAATATTACGTGTATGACCTTTACCTTTTGCACTATCAGTGATAGAATGTTTCTATAAGTGGGCGTGGACCCGCAAAAGAAAGGTGGAATACAGTATGATCACAGTAAATGCAATGGGAGACAAGTGTCCGGTACCGGTCATCAAGACAAAGAAGGCTATGCAGGCCCTGACAGGCCCGGAGACCATCGAGGTTCTGGTAGACAATGAGATTTCTGTACAGAATGTGACAAAGATGGCTTCCTCAAGCGGCGGCAAGGTGACCTCCGAGAAGCTGGGAGAGGGCGAGTACAAGGTGACAATCCAGATGGAGGGAGCTCCGGCGGCAGCGGACGCAGCCGATGACACAGCCTGCATCCCGGACGCGAGGGGCAACATGATCGTCGTCATGTCATCCGACCGGATGGGCTCAGGAAACGATGAGCTGGGTAAGGTTCTGGCAAAAAGCTTCATTTTCGCGGTGACACAGCTTGAGGAGCTGCCCAAAACCATGTTATTCTATAACGGCGGCGCCACGCTCACCTGCGAGGGATCAGACTGTCTTGAGGATCTGAAATCCCTGGAGGCGCAGGGCGTTGAGATCCAGACATGCGGCACATGCCTTGACTACTATGGCCTGAAGGAGAAGCTGGCAGTCGGATCTGTCACAAATATGTACAGCATCGTGGAGACGATGGCCGGCGCTGCCAAGATCCTGCGCCCATAAGGGAGGCAGGCTAAAGGAGGATATTTTATTATGAAATCAGATGTCAGACTGACCACGCTCAGCAAGACAGCGGGCTGAGCGGCCAAAATAGGTCCGGAGACCCTTGCTCAGGTTCTGAGCAAGCTGCCGAAATTTCAAGACGACAACCTGATCGTCGGTATAGAGACGTCCGACGACGCAGCTATCTATAAGGTGACAGACGATATAGCCATGATCCAGACCGTGGACTTCTTCACGCCGATTGTGGACGACCCCTACATGTTCGGACAGATCGCGGCGGCCAACTCCCTAAGCGATGTGTGGGCCATGGGCGGCGAGCCCGCGGTGGCCTTAAATATCGTGGGATTTCCCAACTGCCTTGACCCAGCCATCCTGGGCGACATACTGGCAGGGGGAGCGGACAAGGTGAAGGAGGCCGGGGCTGTCCTTGTGGGCGGACACTCTGTCCAGGACGACGAGCCCAAGTACGGCCTGTGTGTGTCCGGCTTCGTGCATCCCCAGAAGATCTTTAAAAATTACGGCTGCAGGCCGGGGGATGTGCTGGTGCTCACCAAACAGATCGGAAGCGGTATCGTCAACACGGCTGTGAAGGCCGAGATGGCGTCTCCCTCCGCTATACGGGAGACCCAGACTGTGATGGCGTCTCTGAACAAGAAGGCAAAAAAAGTGGCAGAGAGGTACAATGTATCTGCCTGCACGGACATTACGGGCTTTGGGCTTCTGGGCCACTGTGTGGAGATGGCCGAGGCCAGTGAGGTGACATTTGAGCTTCGCGTCCACGACATCGCCTACATGGAGGATGCCATAGACTATGCCAAGATGGGGCTTGTGCCCGCCGGGGCATATAAGAACAGAGGATACTCCATAAAGAAGGTGGAGACCGGGGGCGTGGAGGAGCACTATCTGGATCTTCTGTATGACCCGCAGACATCGGGCGGCCTGCTCCTGTCTGTGGCGCCGGAGGATCTGGAAAATGTGATGCGCGACTTTGAGCATGCGCATATGGATACAAAGGTATCCGTGATCGGGAAGGTGGGACCGAAGAGCGATAAGCTGATCGTCCTGTCCTGATGGTCAGATTTAAGGGTAGGATCCAGTGATCCGATCCAACAGGATGCGAGGAAGGGAATATGGATAAAAGCAAGTTATACCGCAGCATACCCAAGGTGGATGTTCTGCTGGCGGATGAGGAGATACAGGGGCTGGTCGAAGCCTACAGCCGGGAGACCGTCATGGAGGCGATCCGGTCTGAGACAGATGCCCTGCGGGCCTTTATCGGGGCCTGCCAGGATGAGGAGGAGGCCCGGCAGAAGACAGAGAGCCTCAAAAAGGATATTGAAGACCGGGTCAGAGCTATCAACACGCCCAATATGAGAAAGGTGATCAACGGCACTGGCACGGTCCTGCACACAAACCTGGGCCGGGCCCCCATTTCCGGGGAGCACTTAAAGAAGGCCGCGGACCTTGTGAGCGGGTACTCCAACCTGGAATACAATCTGGAGGCGGGAAGAAGAGGGGAGAGGTACTCCCACTTTGAGCAGCTTCTGTGCCGCCTGACGGGGGCTGAGGCGGCTATGGCCGTCAACAACAACGCGGCGGCGGTCATGCTGATCCTGAGCTCTCTTGCCAGGGGCGGAGAGGTGGTAGTCTCCAGGGGTGAGCTGGTGGAGATCGGAGGAAAATTCCGTATTCCCGATGTGATGGAGCAAAGCGGCGCCACTCTGGTGGAGGTGGGGACCACCAACAAGACCCATCTGGCCGACTACGAGGAGGCGGTGACAGAGGAAACCAGGGCTCTCCTCAAGGTCCACACGAGCAACTACCGGATCGTTGGATTTACAGAGACCGTGGAGATCGATGAGCTGATCCCCCTGGCCAGGGAGAAGGATATCCCTGTCATCGAGGATCTGGGCAGCGGCGTGCTCATCGATCTTTCCAGATACGGGCTTACATACGAGCCCACGGTGCAAAGCTCCATAGCAAAGGGGGCGGACGTGGTCAGCTTCAGCGGGGACAAGCTTCTGGGAGGCCCCCAGGCCGGCATCATCGTGGGAAAGAAGAAATATATCGATATGATGAAGAAAAATCAGCTCACCAGGGCGCTGCGGATCGACAAATTTACAGCCGCGGCCCTGGAGCTGGTGCTCCATGAGTATCTGTCAGAGGAGAAGGCCGTCCGCAATGTGCCGGTCCTTCGGATGATCACCCAGCCTGCCGGTGAGGTGAAAAAGGCGGCGGACTCCTTTGCCAGGAAGCTAAGACGGCTGCACCTGGCCGCGAAGATCCAGGTGGTCCCCTGCCAGTCCCAGATCGGCGGCGGCTCTCTGCCCCTGGAGAGGCTGGAGAGCTGGGGCGTGTCCATCTCCCCTGAGAGCGTCACTGTGCCTGAGCTGGAGGAGCGGATGCGCCGCCTGCCGGTGCCCATCATCCCCAGAGTGGTCAATGATACGATCCTCATGGATATGCGGACCGTGACAGCGGAGGACGCAGCCCTGGCAGCCCGGGAGCTTGGCGAGCTTGAGGAACTGGAGGTGCCGGAACAGTGAAGCATATTATCATCGGAACAGCGGGCCACATCGACCACGGCAAGACCACACTCATAAAAGCCCTCACCGGGAGAAACACAGACCGGTGGGAGGAGGAGCAGCGCCGGGGGATCACCATTGACCTTGGATTTACCTGGTTTGATCTGCCGGGTGGAGACCGGGCGGGTATCATTGACGTGCCGGGACATGAGAAGTTCATCAACAACATGGTGGCCGGCGTGGTGGGCATGGATCTGGTTCTCCTTGTGGTGGCTGCGGATGAGGGCATCATGCCCCAGACCCGGGAGCACATGGACATCCTGAATCTGCTGGGTATTGAGAAGAGTATCATCGTCCTGAACAAATGCGACCTGGTGGAGGAGGACTGGCTGGAGCTTGTGGAGGAAGAGATTAAAGAGGAGCTGGCAGGAACCTTCCTGGAGAAGGCGCCGGTGGTGCGGGTGTCCGCAGCCACGGGAGAGGGCCTTCCCCATCTGGTGGAGGTGATCCAGAGAATGTCGGAGGAAGAGGTGGAGGAAAAGGACACCTCCACGATCCCCCGTCTGCCCATTGACAGGGCTTTCTCCCTCTCCGGTTTTGGCACCATCATCACAGGAACCCTGCTCAGCGGCACGATCACAAAGGAAGACACGCTGGAGATGTACCCCATCGGGAAGACCAGCAAGATCCGCAGCATACAGGTTCACGGCGAGGACGTGGACAAGTGCTATGCGGGACAGAGGGTGGCAATCAATCTGTCCAATATCAAAAAGAGGGAGATCAGGAGAGGCTGTGTCCTGGCGCCGCCTGACAGTATGAAGAACACGGATCTTTTGGATGTGAAGATGCGGATCCTGGACTCCTCCATGCGGGTGCTGACCAACCACACAAGGCTCCACCTCTTCACCGGCACGAGCGAGATCCTCTGCCGTGCGGTGCTCCTGGACAAGGAGGAGATCGGACCGGGAGAGAGCGGCTACGTGCAGCTTCGCCTGGAGGAGGAGCTTGCCGTGAAGAAGGGGGACAAGTTTGTGGTGCGGTTTTACTCGCCTATGGAGACCATCGGAGGCGGCGTGATCCTGGAGCCCAATCCCTCAGTACACAGGCGCTTCCAGCAGCAGGTCATCGAGGATCTGGAGCGGAAGGAGTCAGGCTCCACAGCGGACGTGGTGGAGATGCATGTCCGGTCTCACGGAGAGACTATGATCACTCTGTCAGAGCTGGCCAAATTGACAGCCCTTGCCCCGGAGGAGATCGCCCGGGATGTGGAGGAGCTTAAGAAGGAGGGGACAGTTCTTACGTTCCCCATGAGAAAGGACACCTACGTGTGGCACAGGCAGGCTGCCGCCCGGGCCAGAGAGCGGATCCTGGAGGAGCTTGCAGGCTATGAGGCAAAATATCCCTACCGCTACGGCATGAAGAAGGCCCAGATCCACACAGCGTTTTTCCCGAAGCTGAAGCCCAATGTATTTGACTCCTTTATCAGCCGTCTGGAGGAGGAGCAGGCTATAAAGAGGGTGGACGAGTTCCTCAGCACGCCGGATTACGAAGTGTGTAAGGACGCCACCTACCAGCAGGTGTCAGAGACCCTTCTGGGGGCTATGGAGAAGGCCGGGTTTGATTTTGTCCGGTACGGGGAGATCCCTGTGAAGGGAGTGAGCCAGGAGGTGGAGGATGATATCCTGAACATCCTTCTGGAGGAAAAGCAGATCGTGAAGGTGACAGAGGAGATGTACACTCTGTCATCCTACATGGAGCAGGCGAAAGAGAAGATACGCGAAAAGCTGAAGGAGGAGCCTGTGATAACCATCGCCCAGGTCCGGGACATGTTCCATACAAGCAGAAAGAGCGCCAAGCCCATTCTGGAGTATATGGACACGGTCAAGGTCACAAGAAAAACAGGGGCGGAAAGTGAAAGGGTAGCATACTGATGAATTTAAAACAATTGGAGGCATTTGTGGAGGTGGCTCAGTCCGGCAGCTTCTCAAAAGCGGCAAAAAAGCTGTTTCTGACGCAGCCCACCATCAGCGCCCACATTGCCTCTCTGGAAAAAGAACTGGATACAAGGGTTTTTGTGCGAAACACAAAGGAGGTGGCGCTCTCCCCCGAGGGACAGAAGCTGTACACCTACGCCCGCCAGATCCTGGATCTGACGGAAAAGATAAAGGAAGAGTTCGGCAGACACGACGAGGAGGAGCAGAAATGTGTGACTATCGCGGCCTCTACCATCCCTGCGCAGTACCTTCTCCCTGACATCCTGGCCAAATTTAACGCCAAGCATCCCGGCGAGCAGCTCCGGATCCTGGAGTCGGACAGCAGCCAGGTGGCGGAGCAGGTGGCGGAGGGCTCGGTGGATATCGGCTTTACCGGCACTGTGCTGGAGAAAAAATTCTGCAAGTATATTCCCTTCTACAAGGATCAGCTCGTGGTCATCACGCCGAACACGGAAAAATACCGGGAGTACAAACAGCTGGGAAGCGATATCTACTGGATACAGGAGGAGAGCGTCATCATGCGGGAGGAGGGCTCAGGCACCCGCAAGGAGGCGGAAAAGCAGCTCCGGCACCTGGGCATCCGGTCAGAGCGGCTTCATATCATCGCCAGCATCGCCAACCAGGAGACTATCAAGAGATCAGTCATCCAGGGCATGGGCGTCTCCATCCTGTCCCGGCTGGCCGCCAAGAACGAGGTGGAGAGCGGCCGCATGCTGGAGTTCCCCATCCCAGAGGCGGACGAGGGAAGGGATCTGAACCTTGTGTACAACAAAAATCATCCCCTGTCCAAGTCGGCGCAGCGGTTTATCAAGACTGTGAAGGAGATCTATCGCATCGAAAAATAGGCGGAAATACCAAACGGAAGCGCTCTGTGGAAGGCCACAGGGCGTTTTTTTAAGGGGCATGATGTTGGGACAGTGGCTCTGTGTAATTTATAGAAAAAGCAAATGAATAAAATCTATATATTGATTTTAACGATTAGACGTAAAGACGCAAAGAGAAGTATACTAAGAAAGAAGCCAGAAGACAGATTGGGGGAATGAAGATGATCTATCTGGACAATGCGGCGACGACGATGCAGAAGCCGAAGGAAGTGATCCAGGCGGTTGTGACTGCCATGCAGTCCATGGGGAACGCCGGCAGGGGTGCTCACTCGGCCTCGCTGGAAGCATCAAGAACGATATATGACACAAGAGAGAAGCTCTGCCACTTTTTCGGCGGAAAGGATCCCAGACAGCTGGTGTTCACATGCAACTCCACGGAGAGCCTGAACACGGCCATCAAGGGCGTTTTAAATCCCGGTGATCACGTGATCACCACTATGCTGGAGCACAATTCCGTGCTGCGTCCCCTTTACGAGATGGAGGAGCGGGGAGTTCGCCTGACCATCATAGAGAGTGACAGAAAAGGGCTCGTTGAATACGAAGATTTTGAGAGGGCTATCTGTCCGGAGACAAAGGCCATCGTGTGTACCCACGGCTCCAACCTGACAGGCAATCTGGTGGATATCGAGAGAGTGGGCAGGATCGCGAAGGACCACGGCCTTCTCTTTATCGTGGATGCCTCCCAGACAGCGGGGGTATTTCCCATTGACGTGGAGAAGATGCACATAGACATCCTCTGCTTTACAGGCCACAAGGGGCTCTTGGGGCCCCAGGGGACAGGCGGTATGTACGTGAGGGAGGGCGTCAAAGTGCGGCCCTTAAAGAGCGGCGGCAGCGGCGTCCAGACCTACAGCAGGACTCATCCGGCCCAGATGCCTACAGCCCTGGAGGCGGGGACCATGAACGGCCACGGCATAGCGGGACTCCACGCGGCCGTGGAGTATATTGAGCGGACAGGCATAGACAACATCCGCAAAAGAGAGCAGGAATGTATGTGGAATTTCTACAACGGAGTGAAAGATATTCCCGGCGTTACTGTGTACGGCGATTTTTCCGGAGGGGAGAGATGTCCCATCGTCTCCCTCAATATCGGTGATTATGACTCCTCAGAAGTTGGCGATGAACTTCTTACAGAATATGGAATTTCTACCAGACCGGGGGCTCACTGTGCGCCTCTGATGCACCAGGCCCTGGGAACGGTGGAGCAGGGGGCAGTAAGGTTCAGCTTTTCCCACTACACCACTGATGAGGAGGTGGAGACGGCCATAAGAGCCATCCGTGAGCTTGCGCAGGAGGAAGAATAGTGGGTTCCTGGAGCTTTCGGTAAATCTGTTTTTTGAGTGAATGAGAGTAGAAGGAGGAAGTACAAATGAATTTTAACTTGTCAGACTCAAAGAAAAAACTTGCGCTGGCAGGGGTGGTATGCGGACTTGTGGCGGCAGCCCTCGCGTACTTTGGAAACCCGGCCAACATGGCGATCTGTATCGCCTGCTTTATCCGCGACACAGCGGGGGCCCTGGGCATGCACCAGGCAGACACGGTACAGTATGCCCGCCCTGAGATCATCGGCATCGTTCTCGGCGCTTTTGTGATTTCAGCGGCTACAAAGGAGTACCGTTCCACGGCTGGATCTTCACCGATGATCCGCTTTATCCTTGGAATGGTCATCATGATCGGCTCCCTCGTGTTCCTGGGATGCCCGCTGCGTATGGTGATCCGTATGTCCGCAGGCGACCTGAACGCATGGGTAGCCCTCATCGGCTTTATCCTCGGCGTGGCCACAGGCGCCTTTGCCCTGAAGAAGGGCTTCAGCCTGGGAAGGGCTCATGAGACCCAGAAGACCAGCGGCGTGGTACTGCCGGCCATCATGGTAGGTATCCTACTGCTTGCACTGTGCACCACACTTCTCAAGTCCAGCACAAGCGGCCCGGGAAGCATGCATGCACCTATCATTATCTCCCTCATCGGAGGCCTGATCTTCGGCGCCTTTGCCCAGAAGTCGAGAATGTGCTTTGCGGGAAGTATCAGGGACGTGATCCTGATGAAAAACTTTGACCTTCTCACAGTGATCGTGGGACTCTTTGTTGTTATGCTGATCTACAACATCGCGACAGGAAACTTTACGCCTGGCTTTGACACGCCGGGCATCATCGCCCACTCCGAGCACCTGTGGAACATTCTCGGCATGTACGCGGTAGGCTTTGCTGCTGTACTGGCAGGCGGATGCCCGCTGCGCCAGCTTGTCCTTGCGGGACAGGGATCTGCGGATTCAGCGGTGACAGTTCTGGGTCTGTTCTTCGGCGCGGCTCTGTGCCACAACCTGGGACTTGCCTCCAGCGGCACAGCCCTCAACGCGGAGACTGGAGAGGTTGTAGCGGGAGCGGCTACACCTGCCGGAAAGGTGGCGGTGATCATCTGTATCATCGTGTGCTTTATCATTGCGTTTACAAATAAAAGAGAGAGTGCAAAATAGTTGTAAATATGTTATTCTAGGAAAGAAGGTAAAATAATATGAAGGAAGTAGATGCAAGAGGTCTTTCCTGCCCGGAGCCTTTGATGCTGACTGCGGAGGCCCTCAAAAACGCGGACGGCCCTGTGAAGGTGCTTGTCAGTGAGCCCCACCAGAAGATGAATGTGGAGAAATATGCGAAGGACCACGGGAAGAAGGCAGTGTCAACAGAGAAAGACGGATGCTTTGAAGTAGTGATCGAGTAATGAGAAAAAAAGAATTAAAGCTGGTCGTAACATTTCACACAACAGCAGATGCCATGGCAATGGAGAAGACGTGCAAGGAAAAAAATGCCCCCGGCCGTCTGATCCCTGTGCCCCGGGCTATATCCGCCGGATGCGGTCTTGCCTGGTGCGCGGCGCTTGAGGAGCGGGAAGCCATCCTCTCCGTGATGGAGGAGGCGGGCATTGAAAACGAAGCTCTCCACGAGTGTATGGTGTAGCAGTGCAGAAAATGACGATGGAAAGAAAATGCAAAGAGACTGCCTGGGGCGTATATGCCCGGCAGTCTCTTTTCCTTTGCTGCAAAGCCGGGCTGTCAGATGCCCCGGCGGAAGCTGTCCAGCACATGGGGCAGCAGCCTGTCGCTTTTCTCTGTCAGGGAGAATTTCCCCTTGAACAGGGACCAATCGTACAGGAGGGCGCGCTCGTACATGGCGTAGATGTCCATCAGCTCGGCGGCGGTGGAGGTGGGGGCGAACTCCCCGCCATCCAGCCCTTCCTGGAGAAGCTGGGTGACCCACTGAAAATAAAATCTCTTTTTGTCGGAGAGAGATTTCTTGTCCTTGGTAATGAGCTGGGAGGAGTACAGATAGGCCAGCAGATGCAGATCCACGCTGCTCTCGATCATGAAAAACAGCTCGTGGTTCAGATAGAGTAACTTGTCATAGACCGTCATCTCCGGGTCGATCGTGGCAGAGAGCTCCTCGTACTTCTGGTCAAACAGATTGGACAGAGTGTTCAGGAGGGCTTCCTTTCCCTTGAAATAGTGGTAAAAGGTTCCCTTGGAGGTCTTGGAGGCGTTGATGATATCCTCTACGGTAGTGTTGTCGTATCCGTTTTTGTAAAAGAGGTTCCACGCTGCCTTCACGATCCGGCTTTTAGTGGACTGCCGTTTTTTTTGCCATGTTCTCATCCCTTTCTGACGACTGTAAAGTAGAGCCGAAAAATCCATGTCTAACATTATAAAAGAACAGAGAGCGGTTGTAAACCGCTCTCTACATGAAAAATCTTCATTAATCCATTCGGAACAGATGTGATTATCCAACCTGGAAGCCGTATTTCAGCGGATCCTCCGGATCAATCAGGTATGTAGCGACGCCTGTCAGGTATGCGCTTCCTGTGATCATCGGGATAACTGCATCGTAATCGCCGACTTTTGTTGTCTCTTTGATCACGCCCTTGAAGATGCTGCCCATGAAGCTCTCGTACCTGAACTCCTGTCCAACCTCGATCTCTCCCCAGTGATGCAGAGTAGCGAGCTTTGCGCTTGTACCTGTACCGCACGGTGAGCGGTCAGCCATAGCGTCGCCAAAGATAACAACGTTTCTTAAGTCAGCCTTGTCCGGATTCGGAGTAGGTCCGTAGAACTCAACAAGGTCAACTGTGTCAATGTCAAGCAGCGGATGCTTTACAGGAATTTCCTTATTGATAGCATCCAGCATCTTCATTCCGAGAGCAGAGTAGGCCGGAACGCTCTTTGCGTTGATCTCGCCGATATCAAGCTGTGAAGTATCAACAAGAGCGAAGAAGCTGCCGCCGAAGGAGATGGTGAAGGTGATCTCTTTGCCGTCGATCGTTACCTTCTGGTTCTCTTTGTAAACGAAAGCCGGAACGTTTGTCAGAGTCACGCTCTCAACCTTGCCGTTCTTTACCATGGCCTTTGTGCGGATCAGTCCTGCGGGAGCCTCGATCACAACATCGTTCTCTCCCTCGTGGGACTCAACGAAGCCAGCCTCAACAGCTACTGTGACAGCGCCGATGGTGCAGTGGCCGCACATGTTCAGGTATCCGCCTGTATCCATGAACATAACGCCGAATGAAGCCTCGGGATTAACCGGCTTGCAGAGGAAAGCGCCGAACATGTCGTGGTGTCCTCTTGGCTCGAACATAAGAGCTGTACGCACCTTGTCGTAGTTCTTCTCCATCCATTTCTTCTTCTCGATCATTGTGTTGCCTTCCGGCTCCGGGAATCCGCCGTAAACGATACGGCAGAACTCACCCTCTGTGTGAGAGTCCACTACCTGAAGTGCGCCCTCGAAGCGGTCGAAGTTAACATTAGCCTTTAACTCCATAATTACTACCTCCTTAGAATTTTGAAAATGTTTCCTCATAGACAAAATCTATAAGTTTTTTATAAAAACACATTGAAAACCCCCATGTTCTCTCTGTGTCTTATACGGAATAAGACTTAAAAATGACAGGAAATTAACGATTAGACCGCATTCTAGTCCCTCGTCTAGTACGCCGTTCATCTTTCTAATCACTATTATGGGGTAAACACCTTGAAAAGTCAATGTTTTTTTGCTAATATAAAAGTGTCCAGAAAAGGCTTGAAATCTGACAAAAGCTGTGCTATTGTAAATGGGCATGATAAAGAATCAGGGGGGTAGATGGGTGACTGGTGTGCCTCCTAGTCTTCAAAACTAGTGTGGGGCGTTAGGAGCGTCCCGGGTGGGTTCGATTCCCACATGCCTCCGCCAGAAAACAGCTCTTTTCTGTTAAAAAAGTAGCAGGAAAGATTTATAGATAAAATTTATTAATCTGACCGATAAGTCTTCTTTTGGCAATTTAAATGTGATAAGTAAATGGAAACGGATGAACCGTATCTGTTTTTGCTTAATAAAAAATGAAAAGGAGAAGAGTGTCATGGGAAATGTACAGATCTTACTGCGCCAGCATGTCGGCGCGCCATGCCAGGCTATTGTGAAGGCCGGCGACAAAGTGGAAAAAGGCACACTGATCGCCACACCCACTGGACTTGGGGCAAACATTTTTTCCAGTGTATATGGTGTGGTAGAGGAAGTGACAGATGATCGCATTATCATCAAACCAGACGAAGAACAGAAAGAAGAATTCGTTCCTATTAAAGAAGGAACAAAGCTCGAGATGGTAAAGGAAGCCGGAATCGTCGGAATGGGCGGAGCTGGATTCCCGACCGGTGTAAAGCTGAATATCGACCTTTCTGAGACGCCGATGGCTGAGCTGGATCCGGAGATCAACCCGGAGCTGCCGGAGGGATTTAAGCTGGAGCACAGCTATATCCTGGTAAACGCTGCGGAGTGTGAGCCCGGACTGGAGCACAACATCAAGCAGCTGGAGGAGCAGACAGATAAAGTGATCCGCGGCGTGAAATACTGTATGGAGATCACTCATGCCGACAAAGCTATCTTCGCTATTAAGAAGAAACATCATAAAGCAATCAAGATACTGGATGCGGCCCTGAAGAATGAGCCGGATATTTCCATGCATATGCTGGCGGATATCTATCCGATGGGTGAGGAGCGTGCGGTAGTAAGAGAGTGCCTTGGCGTGAACCTTACGACGACACAGCTTCCGTCAGCGGCCAGATCTGTGGTTGTGAACCTGGAGACCGCCGCGAAGGTGGCAGAGGCGATCGACGAGAGAAAGCCCTGCATCACAAAGAATGTGACTGTCCGCGGCAAGCTGGTGGGCGGAAACGAAGCTCATGTGTTCATGGACGTGCCGGTAGGCGTCAGCGTTGGAGAGCTCATTGAGAAGGCCGGCGGCATTGACGGAAAATACGGCGAGATCATCATGGGAGGAGCTTTCACAGGAAAATCCACTGAGATGGACGCTCCTATCACAAAGACAACGGGAGCTATCCTTGTGACAATGGAATTCCCGGATCTCCACGGAGCCAAGACAGGACTTCTTGTCTGTGCCTGCGGCGGAAGCGAGGACCGCATGAGGGAGATCGCTTCCAAGATGAACGCCAATGTGGTATCTGTCTGCAGATGCAAGCAGGCCATCGAGAACAAGCCGGGCGCTCCGCTGAAGTGCTTACGGCCCGGCAACTGTCCCGGACAGGTTAAGAACAACCTGCAGTTCAAGAAGGACGGCTGCGAGTACATCATCATCGGCAACTGCTCTGACTGCTCCAACACAGTTATGGCTTCCGCGCCGAAGATGGGGCTGAAGGTCTTCCATCAGACAGACCATGTGATGAGGACGATTGGACATCCTCTTTACAGAACACTGAAGATCTCAAAAGAGGTCAGCCAGGATATTGATTTCTAAATATGCCTTTTGATAAGAGGGGGACAAGTCCCCTGGAATTTACGGTATTTCTGTCGCAGATAAAGCCTGTGGGAGACACCCCGATACTTTCGCAGGACGATGAAAAGTGAGAGGTATTTTCTCTTTATCGGCGGCTGCAAATATACACTCTTGCCCGTGCGCAGCACGAGCAAAAAAACTGGGGTATCCACTGCGATACCCTTGCAACAAAAAACAAGGAGGGAAAAAATATGTCAATCACAGCTGAAACAGCTAAAGCACATGCACATGATCCTGCAGTACTTTGTTGTAGAGCCGAAGGCGGCATTACAATCGAGCCAGCTAATCTGGAAGATCCCGCAATCTTTGACGATCTTGTAGATTCAGGGTTACTGAACCTGGATGGATGCCTTACCATCGAAGAGGTTCTCGGTGCAAAACTGAAAGAGACCTGCGATTCACTTTGCCCGCTTACCGCTGACAAGGTAGAGGGAGCGAAAGCGCCGACTACAGAGGCAGCAGAGGAGGCTCCGGCAGAGGAGGAAGAGGCAGCACCTGCAGCTCCGGCAGCGGCAGCACCGGTTGTAGCAGCAGGCGGCACTCTGAAGATCCACATCGGAGAAGGAAAGGACATCAACCTTGAGATTCCGGTTGGAGCACTTGGAAACGGGGGAGCTGCAGTGGCAGAGATCCCGGCAGCAGCAGAAGCGGCAGTTACAGGAGCAGCAGCTCCGGCAGCAGAAGCTGAGGAAGAGAAGGTAGTAAGAACTTTAACAAGAAAGCACTACAAGATTACAGAGGTAAAGAGAGGACCTGAGACAAAGATCGAGGGGACAACCCTTTACATCCGTGAGGGAATTGAGCAGGAAGTAATCGACAATCAGGAGCTTGTAAAAGACTTCCACCTGGAGATCATCACTCCTGACAAATACCACACATATTCTGAGACGATCATGGACGTACAGCCCATCGCTACAAAAGAGGGCGACGCTGACCTCGGTACAGGCGTGACCCGTGTGCTTGACGGCGTTGTTATGATGCTGACAGGTACAGACGAGGGCGGAGTTCAGATCGGTGAGTTCGGTTCCTCTGAAGGATACCTGGACGAGAACATCATGTGGGGACGCCCGGGATGCCCGGACAAAGGCGAGATCTTCATCAAGGGTAACATCGTTATCCAGGAGAAGACAAACATGGAGCGCCGCGGACCTATGGCTGCACACACAGCATTTGATGTGATCACACAGGAGATCCGTGAGGTTATGAAGGAGCTGGATGACAGCCTTGTTGCTGATACACAGGAGCTGAAGCAGGTTCGTCGTCCCGGCAAGAAGAAAGTCGTTATCGTTAAGGAGATCATGGGACAGGGAGCTATGCATGACAACTTCATCCTTCCTGTAGAGCCCGTTGGTATCCTTGGAGCGAGAGCAAACGTTGACTTAGGAAATGTTCCTGTATGCGTATCTCCGCTTGAGGTGCTGGACGGATGTATCCATGCTCTTACATGTATCGGACCTGCATCCAAAGAGATGTCCAGACATTACTGGAGAGAGCCTCTTGTACTGGAAGCTCTTCATGATCCGGAGGTTGACCTCTGCGGCGTAGTATTCGTAGGAAGCCCGCAGATCAACGCTGAGAAGTTCTATGTATCCAAACGTGTAGGCCACACAGTAGAGATGATGGACGTAGACGGGGCATTTGTTACAACAGAGGGCTTCGGAAACAACCACATCGACTTCGCAAGCCATATCGAGCAGATCGGTATGAGAGGTGTTCCGGTAGTAGGAATGTCCTACTGCGCAGTACAGGGCGCGCTCGTTGTTGGTAACAAGTACATGACATACATGGTTGACAACAACAAGTCTGAGTCCGGTATCGAGAACGAGGTTCTCGGATGCAACACTCTGTGCGAGGAGGATGCAATCCGTGCACTTGCTATGCTGAAGACAGCTATGGCAGGCGAGGAAGTGAAGGCCGCTGAGAGAAAGTGGAACCCGAACGTTAAGTCTACAAACGTAGAGCTGATCGAGAGCACTTACGGCAAGAAGGTTGAACTTGTGGAGAACGAGCAGTCCCTGCCGATGAGCCAGAAGCGTAAGGAAAAATACGACTAATCAGAGGCGGTTTCATGAACAACGAACGCTTGCACTATGGCGACAGGATCATTTACATGGAAGGCGTTGTCGTGGATGTTGACGACTGCAGCATTAGCGTGGATCTGAAAGGGCGTCTTGGATTTTTCAAGGCACCCAAGAGGATGTTCATATGCGACACAGAGCCGAAGGTAGGACAGGAGTTTGGATGGAACATGAGCTTTCCGGAACAGCTCGGTCCTGAAGTAAATGAGAAGTATGTCAGCAATATAGAGAAAGAACGACGCAATCAGGAAAAGATGCGTGGGCAAATGGAAAATAAGGAGGTTTCAAAATGAGTTTAACGGTTGTTAAAGGATTACAATCTGAAATTTTCGTTCCTATTACTCCTCCTCCGGTATGGGCGCCTGTTACAAAAGAGCTGAAAGACATGTCTATCGCTCTTGCAACAGCAGCTGGTGTCCACAAGAAATCACAGGAGAGATTTAATCTTGCCGGTGACTGGACATGGAGAAAGATTGAGAACACAACACCATCCAGCGAACTGATGGTATCACACGGTGGATACGATAACAGTGATGTTAACAAGGACATCAACTGTATGTTCCCCATCGACAGAATTCATGAGCTTGCAGCAGAAGGCTTTATCAGAGCTTGCGCTCCTGTACATGCAGGCTTCATGGGCGGCGGCGGAAACCAGGAGAAGTTCAAACATGAGACTGGTCCGGCTATCGCAAAGATGTTCACAGAAGAGGATGTTGACGCAGTTATCCTCACCGCTGGCTGAGGTACCTGCCACCGCTCTGCAGTACTGGTGCAGAGAGCGATTGAAGAGGCTGGAATTCCTACAATTATTATTGCAGCTCTTCCTCCGGTTGTACGTCAGACCGGAACTCCTCGTGCGGTAGCTCCGTTAGTACCTATGGGTGCCAACGCGGGTGGTCCTCACAACGTAGAACAGCAGACACAGATCGTAAAAGCTACTCTTGAGCAGTTAGTGAAGATCCAGACACCTGGAACGATCGTACCGCTGCCGTATGAATACGTTGCGAAGATCTAATATTTAAAAATATTGGATAGACGCTAAACAGGATTTAAAGGGCAGATGTAATATGCATCTGCCCTTTTTGTAAAAATGGCAGGATAAAAAAATAACAAATCAATGGAGGTGGAAAAATGGCAGACCAGGTAAAAGATCTGCGGCGTCTTGTGATCAAGGCATTTCACATGGCAGATGTGGAGTGGGGCGAGCACAACGACATCACAGTAGATGGACACATGACGGTCAGCAAGGAGATGCTGGACGAGCTTGTGGCTGAGGAGAAGGATTACATCGAGAAGATCGACATCCAGATCATCAAGCCGGGCGACCATGACCGCTGGACAAACACCATCATGGATATCATTCCGATTTCCACAAAGGTTCTGGGCAAGATCGGGGAGGGCATCACCCACACCATCACAGGCGTGTATGTAATCCTGACAGGCGTGGACACAGTTGGGAAGCAGTGCCACGAGTTCGGTTCCTCTGAGGGGAACCTGAAGGATCAGCTCTATCTGAATCGGGCCGGAACACCGGGGGACGACGACTATATCATTTCCTTTGACGTTACGCTGAAGGAGGGGATGGGCCAGGAGCGCCCGGGCCCGACAGCGGCTCACAGAGCCTGTGACAGGTTCATCCAGACATACCGGGATAAGATGAAGAAATTTAAAGGTGAGAAGTGTACAGAGAGGCATGAGTATCACGATATTGTGAGACCTGGAAAGAAGAGAGTACTTATTGTGAAGCAGGTAGCCGGACAGGGAGCCATGTATGACACCCATCTATTCGCGAAGGAGCCATCCGGCGTGGAGGGCGGTCGTTCCATCATCGATATGGGAAATATGCCGATCCTTGTCACGCCCAATGAGTACAGAGACGGAATCATCCGTTCTATGCAGTAGGAGGTGACTGGGAATGGGTATTGGACCTTCAACAAAAGAGACATCGCTTCACCACTTCAGAGACCCGCTCCTGGACGTTGTGTCCCAGGATACAGATGTGGATCTGATGGGAATTATTATAGTGGGAACACCGGACGACAATGTGGATAAGATGCTTGTGGGGACAAGGACAGCCGTGTGGGCAGAGGCTATGCGGGCGGACGGTGTGATTATTTCCTCGGATGGCTGGGGAAACAGTGACGTGGACTTTACAAACACATGTGAGCAGCTGGGGACAAGAGGCATCGCTGTGACGGGGCTGAATTTCAGCGGCACAGTGGCCCAGTTTGTGGTCACAAACAATTACCTGGACGGTATTATCGACATCAACAAGAGCGCGGACGGCACAGAGACCAATGTAGTTGGGGAAAACAATGTGGTGGAACTGGACTGCAAGAAAGCGCTGGCCCTTCTGAAGCTGAAGATGAGAAAGATGGAGCAGGAGAGATAGCCTGTACGGGATTTTTATAAAGAAAAAGCACGACATCTGCTCATGTCGTGCCCTTTCTTCTTGGTATGTCATTGAGAGGTTTTTCCTCGTTGCATTGCAGTTTGTATGTATATATACAAAGCTGGGGAAAAAGTATCTCCTTGACGGAGAAAAGTATATATAAATTGTAGTTCACTGGTGCAGGACCGCTCTTGGGGGAAGCGATCGGCATCAGATCAACTGCAAGTGCAACCCAAAAAAGTTGACTGTAATATCCTAATAAAAATGCAAAATGCTATATAATTTTGCATTTTTATTAAGTTGTTATCAATATAGCATTTGTAAATAGATACTGTCAATAGATGAGAAACTGAAAAATTGATTTTTGTAAAAATTAGAGTATAAAACGAGAAAAATAGTTCGATATTTGTGCTTTTTTTCTTCTGTAGGAGCAAAGAGGAAGAGAAAACGGATGCCTGTAGGAAAATGGGAAGGAATATGGTATAATACGTATATTGTATATTGAGTGAAAGGAATGGAGGATTTCAGAGAAGCGTGATGGAAAACAGAGAGCAGGAGAGCGGCCTTGACCGCAATAAGAACAAGTACATAGTGAATATTGTCCGTGACACGGCCATGATGAAGACCTATGTCAAATTTTACAACAGGGTGAAGCACCCGAGAGTGACTATGAATCTGCTGTTCGCCGGGGTTGTGCTGATCGCTCTGCCGATTGCCGCTGACGGGATCGCGCTGCCGGGGGTGATCATCTCCTATGTGATGGGAGCGCTGCTTGTGGCGATGGCTCTTTTCAGGCAGAACATTGCGGTATATCAGATGAAGGCTGATCCCAAGGTAAAGGAAAATGAGAAGCTGTCTTACCTCTTTGGCAACACAAAGATACGTGTTGAAAATGAGGGGAAGATTGAAACTATGGGAGGATATCAGGATGTATACCGTGTCTGGGAGGATGAAAGGACCTATTTTGTGGGGATGAATGAGGATGATCTGCTGATACTCCCCAAGGACGCTTTTGAGAAGGGGGAGGCAAAGGCTTTTCGCGATTATATTCTGGAAAGAACAGGTGCGGATTTTGTATGGAAGCCCACTGGACTTGTCAATATATGCAAGAACAAGTGGATGCAGCTCCAGATGAAAATGGCGTCCAGGAGAGAGGACGAAGAGAGAAAGTAAAAGGGTTTGTGCCATATGGCACAAACCCTTCTGTTATTCTGTATTCAGTTTTTAACACCTGCTTAACTCTGCCAAAATACAGGGAGCTAAGCGGCGGAGCCTTTCTTGATAGCATCGTGCAGATACAGGAAAGCTGTGATGTAAACGATGATACAGATGACGATTGTCAGTACGCTAAGCGGCAGGCTGCTTACGAATTTGTAAGCTACGTAAACACCGATCGCACCGAAGATTGCCTGTGTCCAGCAAGCAACCATGTCGTATCTTCCCTGAGCGATGAACTTCGGGCCATTTCCGAATGCCATCAGGTATGCACAGGATCCCATCATAGCCGGGAAAGCACATCCTGCATCCATTCCAAGTGCCAGTACCATAGCCATACAAGGAGCATACAGACCAACACCAATACTCATAAGAGCGCCGAATACGAAGTTTCCAACAACTGCGATGACAAGTTTTACACCTCTCAGACCGAGAGCTGTACCTGTTGTACCGAATGGGCCAATGTTCAGAGTCTTCATCAGGACAACGGAAGCCAGGATGAAAAGACCGATGAACAGAGCGTAACGAACTTTCTTTCTGTCGAATTTTGTTACGATGTCAGCCATTAAGAATGAACCAACAACGGAAGCTACCAGCATCAGTACCAGTGTAAGGATATCCATGTCTACGAAACCGAAGAACAGGAAAGCCTCCACACATACGGGAACGGTATCGCCAACATTCAGTGTTCCGGGAACAAGAATATCATCAACAGATTTTGTCAGCTTAAAGGCTGCTGATGATGGTGCGAAGGATCCGATACCTAAAGTATCAAGGAAGTTCGCGACAAATCCTGTGATTGCGGTAGGAATTACATATTTCTTTCCTCTCTGCCACAGCTCTTCGCCAGTCATTCCAGTTCCAGGGTCTTTCTCCGGGTTAGCGCGGAGCTGTTTGTTCTTCCTGATCATGAGAACAACGTTCAGGATAATACCGATCACGCATAACCCCTTCATGATGTACATTGCCATAAAAACATCCCTCCAGATTATGTTATGAAATTGTATTCGAGTCTGCCTGAAAAACGCTACCCCCGATAATAGCAAAGACAAACTCAGTTATCATTGTCATTGTATCATCAAAAAATTAACAAGTCAACTAAAACTAAGCAATCTGTCCAAGCCGGATGAGAAAAAGCGGCCTCCGGTTGTTCAAAATAGCTGTGCCGGGGCTATTTCAAAAAACCAAACAGTGTCAGAAGAATGACGATCATGAAGAACGGTACAACCGCGACGGTCAGTATTTTGTCGTAGAGAGTGATATGGCCGAATTTGCCGTTGTTCGTGACTTCCTTTTCGTAGTTCTTAAATCCCCATACCTTGGCGATAAATACGCAAACGAGAATACAGCCGATGGGCATGAGAAGATAGGCTGTGAAGGTGTCGAGCCAGTCGTAGATGCCGAGGAAATTCAGGCCGTTTGCGTCCACCCAGGGAAGCTTCACGCCGCTCAGAAGGCCAAAGCCGAGGGAGGTGACAATATTTCCGATGCCAATGATGACGGCTGTCAGGATTGTCGCGTTCCTGCGCCCCATATGCTTGTTGTCCTCGAAGGTTCGGATAGATATCTCGAAGAAGCTGAACAGCGAGGAGAGTACAGCAAAGAGGATGGCCAGGAAGAAGCAGACACCGATGATCCGCCCGCCAGGCAGTTTTTCAAAGATGTCAGTCATGACGTTGAACACCAGGCTGGGCCCGGCTGACTGAATGTCAACGCCTCCTGAGAACGCGGAGGGGACAACGACAAATCCGGCCAGTATGGCGGCGGCTGTGTCGAAGACGGAGACCATGATAGCGTCGCTCTTCAGATTATTCTGCTTTGGAATGTTGGCGCCCAGCGTCTCGTAGAGTCCCCAGCCGATACCTACGGAGAAGAGAACCTGAGTCGCTGCCTGGGCAAAGGTGGTGAAGCTGAATTTGCTGAAATCCGGGAGCAGGTAATATTTTACACCTGCGATGGCGTTGTCGTTTACAGCCAGCGCCCAGATACCGCAGATGATCAGCAGTACAAAGAGCAGGGGCATCATGACCTTGGCCAGCTTTTCTACAGTATTCGTGATGCCGAAATACAGCATGACGGACACGAAGACAAGAATGATCATGGCCCACACGATGGGCTCCACGGTGGAGGAGGTGAAATTGTCGTAGTAGGCCTGCTTGTCGGAGCCGAAATCGCCGCTGATTACGTACTGGAAGGCGTATTTCGCTACCCATCCACCCACGACTACATAGTACATGTTGATCATGAGAGTACAGATGTTGGCGAGCCAGCCGGCAAATCCCCACTTTTTGTTGATCCTCTGGAAGGCGGAGACGGTATCCTTTCTGGTATAGCGCCCGATAGCAGTCTCCATCTCCACCATGGGATGCCCCATGAGCGCTACTACAATGATGTAGACTACAAGAAATACCCCGCCGCCTCCTTGGTAGGCGAGATAAGGAAATCTCCAGATGTTTCCCAGGCCGATGGCGGCGCCGGCGGCAACCATGAGGTAGCCAAATCTGGATCCCCATTGACGAGTTTCCGTGTTTGTCTGATTACTCATAAAGATACATCCTTTCTTCCGGGAGCGGAGGCTTTGACAACTGCCCTGGGCATCCCTTGATCGAGGAGAAAATTAAAAAAACGGCACTCTCAGCATTAGCGAGAGCACCGTTACATCTCAATCCTCCCTTTTAGTATATGCTGAAAAGAGGCGAGATGTCAATAAAAAACATGAAAAAAGTTAATGCCAGCATTAGAATAACTAATGTTTTGCGCGCAAAAAATCAGTCATCCAGAAGAAAGCTTTTTGCGTACTCCAGAAAGATCCTGGAAGCAGGAGAGAGGTCATCGTAGGAAGAGTAGCCCAGCCCAAGCCGGCGGAAGGAGCGTGGCTCCAGCCTGCGTTTTACAAAGCTGCCGGTCTGCCCCCGCAGGAGGAGGCCGGGGAGGATGGTGACGCCCAGTCCGTGCTCCACCATGGAGAGGACAGAGAACTCGTTGATGGAGAGGAAGCGGATGTCCGGCTTGATGTGGAACTCCTTCAGGATCCGGTAAATGTCGCTGCCCGGCGCATACTCTGTGGTGACAAAGGGAGCGCCTGTGAATTTCTCCATGGGGACAGCGCTGCAGTCCTCCAGGCTGTGTCCCTTGGGAAGAACGGCAAAAAGCTCGTCGTCCATGACCGGCAGGAACTGAAAATGATGCCCCTCCTGGTGGCTGAGGAATCCGATGTCCACCCGGCGTTCCTGGATCCAGTCGGGGAGGTCGTCCTCCGCCCCCTCGATGACCTTGAAGACAATGTTCGGGTGGCTTTCCTGGAATTTCTGGATGATCTCCGGGATCCAGTGGATGGAGCAGCTTAAGTAGGTGCCGATGGTGATGGTGCCTGTGGGTGCCCCCTTCAGGGCAGAGATCTCCTGGCGTACCACCTCGTCCGCGCTGAGAAGAGCCCGGACAGCGGGGATCAGGGACTGGGCCTCGGGAGTCAGGGCGGCGCCTTTCTTTCCTTTTATAAAGAGAGAGAAGCCTACCTCTTTTTCCAGGGCTTTCATCATCTGTGTGACGCCGGACTGGGTGTAGCCCAGGGCCTCGCCCGCCCGGGTGAAGCTGCCGTAATCGTCGACGGCCAGCATAACTTTCCATCTTTTAATATCCATAGCTTGCTTTCCTTCTATATATAATGTAGTATTTTAAAGGTATCATGATAGTAAATGGTAGAGTATGAGCGCGAAAAAAACAAGTAAAATATTTATATAAGAGAATTTATTGAAAAAATGTAAAAAAATACTTGAAAACAAATGGCATTTCATTTATAATAAAACGGCTGTGACATGATAGCTGTGAAGCGTGAGGTTGCCGCCCGTGCAAAAGCATAAGCGAGGGCGGGTTTTCCGTGGAGCGAATGTCAAGTTAGGAAACTGGCGACAAGTCACTGTACGAAACTACTATAACAGCTGCTGAGATGCAGTAACAACGTGGGTGTTTCTCACGACACACACGGGAGAGTGTACAGTCACCGCTTGTCGTACTGAAAACAAAAGTACGAAAAGGAGGCGACTTTTTTTATGGCAAGTCAAGTAATGAGAATCACACTGAAAGCGTATGATCATCAGCTTGTTGATGCATCCGCGAAAAAGATCATCGAAACTGTAAAGAAGAATGGAGCAAAGGTGAGCGGACCTGTACCGCTTCCGACAAAGAAGGAAGTAGTTACAATCCTGCGTGCCGTACACAAGTACAAAGACTCCAGAGAGCAGTTCGAGCAGAGAACTCACAAAAGACTGATTGATATCATCACACCGACACAGAAGACAGTTGACGCTCTGTCAAGACTGGAGATGCCGGCTGGTGTTTATATTGATATCAAAATGAAGAGCAAATAAGCTCTGCATCAAACACAAAAGCAGTATTCCTAAAATTTAGGATGAACACCAAAAGGTGTTCCGCTGTAAATCACAGGAGGTATTTATAATGAAGAAAGCTATCTTAGCTACAAAAGTCGGAATGACACAGATCTTCAACGAAGACGGCGTGCTGACACCTGTAACAGTTCTTCAGGCTGGCCCTTGTGTAGTAACACAGGTTAAGACAGTGGAGAACGACGGTTACGATGCGGTACAGGTTGGATTTGTTGACAAGAAGGACAAGATCATCAACAAGGATAAAAGCGGCAAGAAAGAGATCGTTCACCGCCACGGCCTGACAAAGGCTGAGCAGGGACATTTCGCAAAGGCCGGTGTTTCTGGAAAGAGATACGTAAAGGAGTTCAGATTTGAGAACGCCAGCGAGTACGCTCCTGCACAGGAGATCAAGGCTGACATCTTTGAGGTTGGCGATAAGGTAGACGCCACAGCAATCTCCAAGGGTAAAGGCTTCCAGGGCGCGATCAAGAGACACGGACAGCACAGAGGACCCATGGCTCATGGTTCCAAGTTCCACCGTCACGCAGGTTCCAACGGAGCTGCATCTGATCCGAGCAAGGTGTTCAAGGGCAAGAAGATGCCTGGACAGATGGGTAACAAGAAGATCACCATTCAGAATCTTGAGGTTGTGCGCGTAGATGCTGAGAACAACCTTCTGCTCATCAAGGGTTCTGTACCGGGACCGAAGAAATCTCTGGTAACTATTAAAGAAACAGTGAAAGCTGCTAACTAGTTTTTACGAGGAAGGAGGAACACTTAAGATGGCAAACGTATCTGTTTACAATATCGAAGGTAAAGAAGTTGGTACGATCGACTTAAACGATGCTGTATTCGGTGTGGAAGTAAACGACCACCTGGTACACATGGCAGTTGTGAGCCAGCTTGCAAATAATCGTCAGGGAACACAGAAAGCGAAGACTCGCTCAGAGGTTTCCGGCGGCGGAAGAAAACCGTGGAGGCAGAAAGGAACAGGTCACGCAAGACAGGGTTCAACGAGAGCTCCCCAGTGGACAGGCGGCGGCGTGGTATTCGCACCGGTTCCGAGAGACTACTCTTTCAAGATGAACAGAAAAGAGAAGAGAGCTGCTCTCAAGTCTGCGCTTTCTGCTAAGGTTGCGGAGAACAAGTTCATCGTGATCGATGAGATCGCATTTGCAGACCACAAGACAAAGAACTTTGCAAACGTTCTGAAGAACCTGGATGTGAAGAAAGCATTAGTCGTATTAGAGGACGGCAATACAAACGCTGAGATTTCTGCAAAGAATATCGCTGATGTAAAGACCGCGAAGACAAATACAATTAATGTGTACGACATCTTAAAATACAACACAGTGATCACAACAAAGGCTGCTGTTGCTAGTATCGAGGAGGTGTACGCATAATGGCGGATATCAAATATTATGATGTAATCCTTAAACCGGTAGTAACCGAGAAGAGCATGGAGCTCATGGGCGAGAAGAAATACACATTCCTCGTTCACACAGATGCCACAAAGTCTCAGATCAAAGAGGCCGTTGAGAAGATGTTCGCAGGCGCAAAGGTTGCAAAGGTGAACACCATGAACAACGAGGGCAAGAGAAGAAGAGTGCGCGGAACGATGCAGTTCGGCAAGACAGCCAAGACAAAGAAGGCTGTTGTTCAGCTGACAGAGGAAAGCGCAGATATCGAGATTTTCGAGGGGTTATAAGACTTGCTGAAGGCGAGCGATAGCGAAGGCTGAAGCTTAGTCGGACCCCGTTCGCGAAACTTGGCGAGGTGCTTTCGAGCCTAGTTGAGCGAACCTGTAAATCCATTGCGGATAACCCCAATGGATCCACAGCGATAAGCAGCGCACCTCAGAACCTTCGGTTCTTCGGTCGCGTTGCACGCTCAGATAATCCCGCATAATCCTGCTCGTGCAAGCACGGCAGTCTTATTCGGAATTACTCTCACGCTGCTTATCGCGCATATACGGTGCAATTCCGTGACACAAACAATTAGTATTGAAAGGAGAAGCAATCATGGGAATTAAAACCTATAACCCATATACGCCTTCCAGAAGACAGATGACTGGATCAGATTTCTCTGAAATCACAAAGAAGACTCCAGAAAAATCTCTGCTTGCTTCCAAGAGCAGCCAGGCAGGACGTAATAACCAGGGAAAGATTACAGTAAGACACCGCGGAGGCGGAGTTAAGAGAAAATACAGGATCATCGATTTCAAGAGAAGAAAAGATGGTATCCAGGCTACAGTAATCGGTATTGAGTACGATCCGAACAGATCCGCGAACATCGCGCTGATCTGCTACGAGGATGGAGAGAAAGCATACATCCTGGCACCCCAGGGACTGACAGACGGCATGAAAGTCATGAACGGACCTGAGGCTGAGGTGAGAGTAGGAAACTGCCTGCCGCTTTCACGCATCCCGGTTGGTACACAGATCCACAACATCGAGCTTTATCCGGGCAAGGGCGGACAGCTTGTTCGTTCCGCTGGAAACAGCGCCCAGTTAATGGCTAAAGAAGGAAAATATGCAACCCTCAGACTTCCGTCTGGTGAAATGAGAATGGTTCCGATCGAGTGCCGCGCATCTATCGGTGTGGTAGGAAACGGCGATCACAACCTGATCAACATTGGTAAAGCGGGACGCAAACGCTACATGGGCTTCCGTCCGACAGTACGCGGTTCTGTTATGAACCCGAATGACCATCCGCACGGTGGTGGTGAAGGTAAGACAGGAATCGGCCGTCCGGGTCCGTGTACACCCTGGGGCAAACCGGCTCTTGGTCTTAAGACCCGCAAGAAGAATAAACATTCTAACAAGCTGATCGTAAGAAGACGTGACGGTAAAGGAATCAAATAAATAGTTTCACAAGGAGGTAGAACTAATGGCTCGTTCACTTAAAAAAGGACCATTCGCAGACGCAAGCCTGCTTAAAAAGATCGATGCAATGAACGCATCCGGAGAGAAGTCCGTTATCAAGACATGGTCTCGCCGTTCTACGATCTTCCCGAGCATGGTAGGACACACAATCGCCGTTCATGACGGAAGAAAACATGTGCCGGTATATGTAACGGAAGATATGGTTGGACACAAACTCGGTGAGTTCGTTGCAACCAGAACATACAGAGGACATGGAAAAGACGAAAAGAAATCAAGAGTGAGATAAATCAGGCTAATTTGAAAGGAGGGTTCATCCATGGCAAAAGGACATAGATCCCAGATCAAGAGAGAGAGAAATGCTAACAAGGACACAAGACCTTCAGCAAAGTTATCCTATGCTAGGGTTTCTGTTCAGAAAGCATGCTTCGTACTGGACGCCATCAGAGGTAAGGATGTAACAACAGCACTTGGAATTTTAACATACAATCCAAGATATGCTTCAAGTATTATAAAGAAACTGTTAGAGTCAGCAATCGCTAATGCTGAGAACAACAATGGTATGAATGCTGAGAACCTTTATATTGCAGAGGCTTATGCAAATAAGGGACCAACAATGAAGAGAATCAGACCTAGAGCACAGGGCAGAGCTTACAGGATCGAGAAGAGAATGAGCCACATCACACTTGTGCTTGATGAAAGATAAGGAGGGTATTATGGGACAGAAAGTTAATCCTCATGGTTTAAGAGTCGGCATTATCAAAGATTGGGACTCCAGATGGTACGCAGAGAAAGATTTCGCTGACAATCTTGTAGAGGACCATGAAATCAGAAAATTTCTGAAGAAGAGATTATACAGCGCAGGCATTTCCAGAATCGAGATCGAGAGAGCCTCTGACCGCGTGAAGATCATTGTCTACACAGCAAAACCGGGCGTAGTGATCGGTAAGGGCGGCTCCGAGATCGAGAAGGTAAAAGGCGAGCTTGCAAAATATACAGACAAGAAGCTGGTTGTAGATATCAAAGAAGTGAAGAGACCGGACAAGGATGCTCAGCTGGTAGCTGAGAACATCGCTCAGCAGCTGGAGAACCGTATCTCCTTCAGACGTGCGATGAAGTCCTGCATGTCCAGGACAATGAAGGCCGGCGCGCTCGGAGTTAAGACTTCCGTATCCGGACGTCTTGGCGGAGCTGATATGGCCCGTACAGAGTTCTACAGCGAGGGAACAATTCCTCTTCAGACACTGAGAGCAGACATTGACTACGGATTTGCCGAGGCGGACACAACTTACGGAAAAGTTGGCGTAAAGGTTTGGGTCTACAAAGGCGAGGTTCTTCCGGAAAAGGCAGCAAAGGAAGGGAGCGATAAATAATGTTAATGCCAAAAAGAGTAAAACGTCGTAAACAGTTCCGTGGCTCCATGAAAGGAAAAGCGCTTCGTGGAAACACGCTTTCATATGGTGAATATGGTATCGTTGCAACAGAGCCCTGCTGGATCAAATCAAACCAGATCGAGGCTGCCCGTATCGCTATGACACGTTACATCAAGCGTGGCGGTAAAGTATGGATCAAGATATTCCCAGATAAACCAGTAACTACGAAACCAGCTGAAACACGTATGGGTTCCGGTAAAGGTACCCTGGAGTACTGGGTAGCAGTTGTAAAGCCGGGACGCGTAATGTTCGAGATCGCAGGCGTACCTGAGGAAGTGGCAAGAGAAGCTCTTCGCCTTGCAACACACAAGTTACCCTGTAAATGTAAAGTCGTTTCTCGCGCAGACTTAGAAGGCGGTGATAACAGTGAAAATTAATGCATTTGTAGAAGATTTAAGGACAAAATCAGCTGCAGAGCTGAACGAAGAATTAGTAGCTGCTAAAAAGGAGCTTTTCAACTTACGGTTCCAGAACGCAACAAACCAGCTGGACAACACCAGCAGAATTAAAGAAGTAAGAAAGAACATCGCAAGAATCCAGACTGTCATTACAGAGCTGGCTAAGGCTGAGTAGGAAGAGCGGTCCGTTGGGCATTGCCCGGCCGGAGATGGCTTCCTCATATAAAGCAGAGAAAGGAGTAACACTGTGGAAAGAAATCTTAGGAAGACACGTGTTGGTAAGGTAGTCAGCAACAAGATGGACAAGACGATCGTGGTTGCTGTTGAAGACAATGTAAAACATCCACTTTACGGAAAGATCGTAAAGAGAACTTATAAACTGAAAGCCCACGATGAGGCAAACGAGTGCAGCATCGGCGATAAGGTAAGGGTTATGGAGACAAGGCCGCTGTCCAAGGATAAGAGATGGAGACTTGTCGAGATCATGGAAAAAGTGAAATAGTATAAGGAGGGAAACCTGCATGATACAGCAAGAAAGCAGACTGAAAGTAGCAGATAATACAGGCGCTAAAGAGTTACTCTGCATCCGTGTGCTTGGCGGTTCCACAAGAAGATATGCGAGCATCGGCGATGTGATCGTTGCTTCTGTTAAAGATGCAACACCAGGCGGCGTTGTAAAAAAAGGCGACGTAGTGAAGGCTGTAGTCGTACGTACTGTAAAAGGTACTCGCCGTAAAGACGGTTCCTATATCCGTTTCGACGAGAATGCTGCTGTAATTATCAAAGAAGACAAAAACCCAAGAGGAACCCGTATCTTCGGGCCCGTTGCAAGGGAGCTTCGTGACAAACAGTTTATGAAGATCGTTTCCCTGGCTCCGGAAGTACTTTAAGGAGGTGCGAGAATAAGATGTCAACTATGAAGATCAAAAAGGGCGACATGGTAAAGGTCATTGCCGGAAAAGACAAGGACAAGGAAGGCAAGGTCATCGCTGTTAATCAGAAAGACGGTACAGTTCTCGTTGAGGGTATCAACATGCTGACAAAACACACAAAGCCAAGTGTTTCCAATCAGAATGGCGGTATCGTTCATCAGGAAGGACCTATTGATATTTCTAACGTAATGTACATCCATAAGGGAAAAGCTACAAGAGTAGGGTTCAAGATGGATGGCGACAAGAAAGTCCGCGTTGCAAAGTCAACGGGCGAAGTAATCGATTAATTGTTGAGGAAGGAGGTCCAGTGCTTTGAGCAGACTGAAAGAACAGTACCAGAACGAGATCATCGACGCGATGAACAAAAAGTTCGGTTATAAAAATATCATGGAAGTGCCGAAGCTCGACAAGGTTGTTATCAACATGGGCGTAGGCGAGGCAAAAGACAATCACAAGGTTTTAGAGTCAGCGATTGCTGATATGGAAAAGATCACAGGACAGAAGGCTGTCATCTGTAAGGCAAAGAAATCTGTGGCAAACTTCAAGATCAGAGAGGGTATGCCGATCGGATGCAAGGTTACCTTAAGAGGAGAGAAGATGTATGAGTTCGTTGACCGTCTCATCAATCTTGCCCTTCCCCGCGTGCGTGACTTCAGAGGTGTAAACCCGAACGCGTTTGACGGAAGAGGTAACTACGCTCTTGGTATCAAAGAGCAGCTCATCTTCCCGGAGATCGAGTACGACAAGGTTGACAAGGTGAGAGGTATGGACGTGATCTTTGTCACAACTGCGAAGACAGACGAAGAGGCTCGCGAGCTGTTAAGACAGTTCAACATGCCGTTTACAAAATAAGGAGGTAAATTATGGCTAAGACAGCAATGAAAATCAAACAGCAGCGCAAGCAGAAATTCTCCACAAGAGAATACAACCGCTGCAGGATCTGCGGTCGTCCGCACGCATATTTGAGAAAATATGGTATCTGCCGTGTTTGCTTCCGCGAACTGGCATACAAAGGACAGATCCCGGGTGTGAAAAAGGCAAGTTGGTAAAGGAGGAAGCAATCCATGACTATGAGTGATCCTATTGCAGATATGCTTACAAGAATTCGTAATGCGAACACTGCAAAACACGATACAGTAGACATCCCCGCATCCAAGATGAAGGTTGCTATCGCTGACATCTTATACAATGAGGGATACATCACAAAATATGAGATCGTAGAAGACGGTGCGTTCAAGACAATCCGTGTGACATTAAAATACGGCGCAGATAAGAATGAGAAGGTTATCTCCGGGCTGAAGAGAATTTCCAAGCCGGGTCTCCGCGTGTACGCAAGCAGCGAGGAGCTTCCCAAGGTTCTCGGCGGACTGGGAACAGCGATCATCTCCACAAACCAGGGTGTGATCACTGACAAAGAAGCAAGAAAACTGGGCGTAGGCGGAGAAGTTCTGGCTTTCGTTTGGTAGGCACTGAACACTTGGTGAAAGCAAGCCGCAGGGCGAAGCTTGAACCTAGTGAGAAGGCCGTTCTTCGAGCGAAGCGAGAAGAACATCCTTAGAATAAATGAGCATGCGGGGAAGAGGAAAGACTACGGCCACTAGGCTCGTAAAAAACCTCGCTAAGTGCTCAATGTGACTGAAAACAGAGCAGGCTAAAGCATCTGCTCCGAGAATTTAAGTTAAGGAGGACATGGTATGTCACGTATAGGAAGACTGCCAATCACAATCCCGGCAGGGGTAACTGTTGAGATTGCAGAGAATAACAAAGTGACCGTAAAGGGTCCGAAGGGAACTCTTGAGAAAGAGCTTCCGGTTGAAATGGAGATCAAGCAGGAGGGAGATCAGATCATCGTTACAAGACCGAACGATCTGAAGAAGATGAAATCCCTTCACGGCCTTACAAGAACACTGATCAACAACATGGTTGTTGGCGTTACCGAAGGATACAAGAAGGTCCTCGAGGTAAACGGTGTTGGTTACAGGGCTACAAAAGCGGGAAATAAGCTGACACTCAGCTTAGGATACTCTCACCCGGTAGAAATGATCGATCCTGAAGGCGTTGAGACTGTTCTGGAGGGTCAGAACAAGATCACTGTCCAGGGAATTGACAAAGAGAAAGTTGGCCAGTATGCGGCTGAGATCAGAGACAAGAGAAGACCGGAGCCATACAAGGGCAAAGGTATCAAGTATGCTGACGAAGTGATCAGGCGTAAAGTTGGTAAGACTGGTAAGAAATAAATAAGGAGAGTGTGAAAATGGTTAGCAAGAAATCAAGAACAGAAGTACGTGTTAAAAAGCACAGAAAGTTACGTAACCGTTTAAGCGGTACACCTGAATGCCCACGTTTAGCCGTATTCAGAAGCAATAATCACATGTACGCACAGATTATTGACGACGTAGCAGGGAACACTCTGGTTGCAGCTTCCACTCTTCAGAAAGATGTGAAAGCAAACCTTGAGAAGACCAATAACGTTGAAGCAGCAGCTGCTCTGGGTAAAGTGATCGCAGAAAAGGCTCTTGAGAAGGGCATCAAGGAAGTCGTATTCGACAGAGGCGGATTTGTATATCACGGAAAGATCCAGGCACTTGCAGACGCAGCTCGTGAGGCTGGACTGGAATTCTAGGAAGGGAGAACACACATGAAACAGGAACGTATTGATGCTAGTCAGTTAGAATTAAATGAAAAAGTAGTGTCAATTAAGCGTGTAACCAAGGTTGTTAAGGGTGGACGAAACATGAGATTTACAGCTCTTGTTGTTGTCGGAGACGGAAACGGCCATGTGGGCGCAGGCTTAGGAAAGGCAGCCGAGATCCCGGAAGCCATCCGCAAAGGAAAAGAGGACGCTACAAAGAAGCTGATCACTGTGGCATTAGATGAAAACGGAAGTATCACACATGATCAGATCGGCAAATTCGGAAGCGCTTCCGTGCTTCTGAAGACAGCTCCGGACGGTACCGGAGTGATCGCCGGTGGTCCGGCCCGTGCCGTTATCGAGATGGCAGGAATTAAGAATATCCGTACAAAATCTCTTGGTTCCAACAATAAACAGAACGTAGTTCTTGCTACAATCGAGGGATTAAAGGAAGTAAAGACACCTGAAGAGGTATCCAAGCTCCGCGGCAAATCCGTCGAGGAAATCTTAGGCTAAGGAGGCAGATAAAAATGGCAGATTTAAAGATTACTTTAGTAAAATCTACAATCGGTGCTGTGCCGAAGCATAAGAAGACAGTAGAGGCTTTGGGACTTAAGAAGACTGGCAAGACAGTTGTTTTACCGGACAATGCAGCTATAAGAGGCATGGTAAAGCAGGTGCAGCATTTAGTAAAGGTAGAAGAAGCGTAAATTCAGAGAAGTAAGGAGGTGTCATAATGGACTTATCAAATTTAAGACCTGCTGACGGGGCAAAACAGAGCAACAACTTCAGAAGAGGACGTGGACATGGCTCCGGAAACGGCAAGACAGCCGGCAAGGGACACAAGGGACAGAAGGCCCGTTCTGGCGGCACAAGACCAGGTTTTGAAGGTGGACAGATGCCATTATATAGAAGAATACCGAAGAGAGGCTTTACAAACAGAAACAGCAAGACAATTGTTGGTATCAATGTGAGCGCTCTGGAGGTGTTCGACAACGATGCTGTTGTATCTGTAGATACACTCATCGAGAAGGGCATTGTAAAAAATCCTAGGGACGGCGTAAAGATCCTTGGAAATGGTGAACTGACAAAGAAACTTACAGTTCAGGCAAATGCATTCAGCGCAGGTGCGGCTGCTAAAATAGAGGCTCTTGGTGGAAAAGCAGAGGTGATCTAATGTTTAAGACAGTGAGAAGGGCATTTCAGATCGCTGACGTCAGAAAGAAAATCCTGTACACGTTCATGATGCTGATCGTGATCAGGATCGGATCTGAGCTGCCCACACCTGGTGTGGATCCGGATTTCATCCAGGACTTCTTTGCGCAGAACACTGGTGAGGCGTTTAACTTCTTTAACGCCATCACCGGTGGTTCCTTTGAACAGATGTCCGTACTTGCTCTGAGCATCACACCATACATTACATCATCCATCATTATGCAGCTTCTGACCATTGCGATTCCGAAGCTGGAGGAGATGCATAAGGATGGGGAAGACGGACGAAAAAAGATTGCGGCTATCACCCGTTATCTGACTGTTGTCCTGTCACTGATCCAGTCAACAGCTATGGCGGTTGGATTTGGACGTCAGGGACTTCTCAAAGAGTTTAACTTTGTCAATGCGGCTATCGTCGTGCTGACACTGACAGCCGGAAGCGCCTTCCTTATGTGGTGCGGCGAGAGGATCACGGAAAAGGGTGTCGGAAACGGTATCTCTATCGTGCTTGTGATCAACATTATTTCCCGTATCCCCAGCGATATGGCTACTCTTTATGAACAGTTTGTAAAAGGAAAGAGTCTTGCATCCGGCGGACTGGCAGCGCTGATCATCCTTGCGATTATCCTGGCGCTTGTCGTTTTCGTCATTTTCCTGCAGGATGGACAGAGAAGGATCGCTGTGCAGTATTCACAGAAAATGCAGGGACGCAGAATGTTTGGCGGACAGTCCACATACATTCCGCTCCGCGTGAACACAGCGGGCGTGATCCCGATCATCTTCGCATCCTCACTGATGCAGACTCCCATTCTGATCGCGACCTTCCTTGGAAAGGGCGACGGGGATGGCATTGGAAGTGAGATCCTCCGAGGGCTGAACCAGTCAAACTGGTGTAATCCGCAGCAGCTCCAGTATTCATGGGGACTGGTGGTGTACATCATCCTGACCGTATTTTTTGCTTATTTCTACACATCCATCACCTTTAACCCGATGGAGATAGCAAATAATATGAAGAAGAGCGGCGGATTTATTCCCGGTATTCGGCCGGGAAAACCGACAGTTGAATATCTCACGAAGATCTTAAATTACATCATCTTTATCGGCGCATGTGGACTGATCCTTGTACAGATCGTGCCAATTTTCTTCAACGGCTGGCTGGGGGCTCATGTCTCCTTCGGCGGCACGTCACTGATCATTATTGTCAGTGTCATACTTGAGACGATCAAGCAGATCGAGTCACAGATGCTGGTACGCAATTATAAAGGATTTTTAAATAGTTAAGCCCCTTTGGGCTGTGCCTGAGGCGAACTGCCAGGATGCATTTTTGCATCGCTGGCATACAAGCCGGGCATGCTTCAGTTTTAAACTCGCGGAAAAAATTTTCGCGGGTTAAAATGCTATAAGGAGGAAGTAACATATGAAGATTATTATGTTAGGCGCGCCTGGAGCCGGGAAGGGAACCCAGGCAAAGAAAATCGCCGCGAAGTATGGGATCCCCCACATTTCCACCGGTGACATCTTCAGGGCGAACATCAAGAACGGTACAGAGCTTGGAAAGAAGGCCAAGACATATATGGACCAGGGACTTCTCGTGCCGGATGAGCTTGTCGTGGATCTGGTAGTGGACCGTGTGAACCAGGATGACTGCAAAAACGGCTATGTACTGGACGGCTTCCCGAGGACGATTCCCCAGGCTGAGGCCCTCACAGAGGCGCTGGCGAAGATGGGACAGAAGATGGATTACGCGATCGACGTGGATGTGCCTGATGAAAACATCGTGCGCCGCATGGGCGGAAGAAGAGCCTGTGTAGGATGCGGGGCTACATACCACATCGAATATGCGCCCACAAAGAAGGAAGGCATCTGCGACACATGCGGCGGCGAGCTGATCCTGAGGGACGACGACAAGCCGGAGACCGTGCAGAAGAGACTGGATGTGTACCATGAGCAGACACAGCCGCTGATCGACTACTACACAAAGGCGGGCATCCTGAGGACTGTGGATGGCACAGTGGATATCGACGATGTATTCCAGGCTATTGTGGATATTTTAGGAGCGTAAGAGCATGTCGATCACGATAAAATCACCCAGAGAGATCGAGCTTATGACGGAAGCGGGCAGGATCCTTGAGACTGTCCACAACGAACTGGCAAAGGAGCTTCATCCGGGAATGACCACCAAGGATATAGACAGGATCGGGGAGGAGCTGATACGCAGCTACGGCTGCGTGCCCTCCTTCCTGAATTATAACGGCTACCCGGCCTCCATCTGCGTGTCTGTGAATGACGAAGTGGTGCACGGCATACCCAGTCCCCACCGCTTTATCCGGGAGGGCGATATCGTGAGCCTGGACGCCGGCGTCATCTATAAGGGATACCATTCTGACGCGGCCAGGACATACGGCATCGGCCACATCAGCGAGGAAGCGCAGAGGCTGATCGATGTGACCCGGGAATGTTTTTTTGAAGGTATAAAGTACGCAAAAGAGGGCAATCATCTATTTGACATATCGTCTGCCATTGGACGATATGCAAGCGAGAGGGGCTACGGAGTGGTGAGAGACCTGTGCGGCCACGGGATCGGCACGAATCTTCACGAGTCGCCGGAGATACCCAACTATGAGCAGGGGAGAAAGGGAGTCCTCCTCAAAGAGGGCATGACGCTGGCCATTGAGCCCATGATCAATATAGGAACATGGGAGGTGGAATGGCTGGACGATGACTGGACGGTTGTCACAAAGGATCATTCCCTGTCTGCCCACTATGAGAACACGGTGCTGATCACCAAGGGCGAGCCAGTGCTCCTGTCCCTGTCAGCATATGAAGAGAGGAAGCAGAATGGACAGGTATAAGGCGGGAATGATGGCCAGGTCACTGGCGGGGCATGACGCGGGAAAAATATATGTTATAATAGGAAGCGACAGCGCATATGTTTATCTGGCAGACGGCAGGCTCCGGACAGTGGATCATCCTAAAAAGAAGAAAAAGAAGCATGTACAGCCTGTCTGCGTCAGGTGCGGGGAGGCCGCGCTTGACGATGTGGCCGTAAAGAGAATACTTAGAAACTACTTGAACCAGGAAAAAGGAAAACAGGAGGATTAAGGAGACATGTCAAAAGCTGACGTTATCGAAATAGAAGGAACTGTAGTAGAGAAACTGCCAAACGCAATGTTCCAGGTGGAGTTGGAGAACGGCCACCAGGTGCTGGCTCATATCAGCGGAAAGCTGCGTATGAATTTTATCAAGATCCTGCCGGGAGACAAAGTGACACTGGAGCTGTCACCCTATGATCTCTCAAAGGGAAGGATCATCTGGAGAGACAAGTAAAAAGCTGTAAATTATCTTAGAAACAACGGGAAAATCTATTGACTTGCCTGAAACGCGGTGCTATACTATATAGGCGCGTTTCCCGGGGATTTTTATGCCTTGTTACGGGATTTCCGGAAAAAGCGCCTCGGAACCAAGCAGGCAATGGATGAAAGGAGGATTTGACGTGAAGGTTAGATCATCAGTAAAACCAATTTGCGAGAAATGCAAAGTAATCAAGAGAAAAGGAAGCATTCGCATTATCTGCGAGAACCCAAAGCATAAACAGCGTCAGGGTTAATTTGGGCGGCTGATAGTATGACACGCCAGGGTGTGTGTGCAGTGCTCATACTATTTAATATACATGAAACACCGACAGAGCGTGGATATTCCACAGGGGTTTCTAGTATATTGCTTACAATACCGGCGGTCATTAGCCGATGGTATGTCGGCTGCCGGAAAGGGCGTGAATACCGACACGCCTGGGCTGGGATATCGGAACATTACTGCGTTCCGGTAGGGAACAGGAAAAAATCCAGTGCCCGCAGCCTCAATTTAGGACAATATTAAACAACAAAGATCAAATGGAGGAAAATCACATGGCTCGTATTGCAGGTGTAGACTTACCAAGAGACAAACGTGTAGAAATCGGACTGACCTATATTTACGGTATCGGAAGACCGAGCGCAACACGTATTCTGAAAGAAGCAGGAGTTGATCCGGACATCCGCTGCAGAGATCTGACAGACGACGATGTAAAGAAGATCAGCGCAGTCATCGATGAGACACAGATGGTAGAAGGTGATCTGAGAAGAGAGATCGCGCTGAACATCAAGAGATTACAGGAGATCGGATGCTACAGAGGTATCCGTCACAGAAAAGGACTCCCGGTTCGTGGACAGAAGACAAAGACAAACGCAAGAACAAGAAAAGGTCCTAAGAGAACAGTTGCTAATAAAAAGAAATAGGCCGAAAGCAGCTTAATGAGGGCGAGCAATAGCGAAGCCCGAATTCCAGCGCGAGGCCGTTCGCGAACCTTAGCGAAAGCAAACTCGAAGAGCGCAGCTTGAGCTTAGTTGAGCGAACTACCTCCACGATGAAAGTGTTTTGGTATTTCTTTGTTCAGGCCGAAGGCCTGAACTACCTTATCAATCGAAAACAACGCAAATTTCAAGAAAGTAGGTTAGTTTAAATGGCAAAGAAAGTTACAAAAAAAGTGACAAAGAAACGTGTCAAGAAAAACGTTGAACACGGACAAGCACATATCCAGTCATCTTTTAACAATACAATCGTAACATTAACAGATGCACAGGGAAATGCTCTGTCATGGGCAAGTGCTGGTGGTCTGGGATTTAGAGGTTCAAGGAAATCTACTCCGTATGCAGCACAGATGGCAGCTGAGACAGCAGCAAAGGCAGCTCTGGTACACGGCTTAAAGACAGTAGATGTTATGGTAAAAGGACCTGGTTCGGGAAGAGAGGCAGCAATCCGTGCCCTTCAGGCATGTGGAATTGACGTTACAAGCATCAGAGACGTAACACCGGTTCCCCACAACGGATGCCGTCCGCCGAAACGCAGAAGAGTCTAGTCTTCGGATTGTGTTTCAGGATTAATTAAGATATTAACAACAGAAACAGTGAATTGGATTTCAATATCCCAAGAAATCAGGAGGAAAGCGAAAACATGGCAGTAAACAGAGTTCCGGTTCTTAAAAGATGCCGTTCACTTGGCATGGACCCAGTTTATTTAGGAATTGATAAAAAGTCTAACAGACAGTTAAAGAGATCAAACAGAAAGATGAGTGAGTACGGACTGCAGCTCCGCGAGAAGCAGAAAGCAAAATTCATCTACGGCGTTCTTGAGAAGCCTTTCAGAAACTACTACAAGAAGGCAAAACAGCAGAAGGGAATGACAGGTACAAACCTGATGGTTCTGCTTGAGACAAGACTTGACAATGTAGTGTTCCGCATGGGGCTTGCCAGAACACGCCGCGAGGCAAGACAGATCGTAGACCACAAGCATGTGCTGGTTAACGGGAAGCAGGTAAACATTCCTTCTTACCTTGTTAAGGCAGGCGATGTGATCGAGATCAAAGAGAAATGCAAAGGTTCCCAGAGATACAAAGATATCATCGAGGTGACAGGCGGACGTCTTGTACCTGCATGGATCGAAGTAGACCACGAGGCTCTGAAGGGAACTGTAAAAGAACTTCCGACACGCGATGAGATTGACGTTCCTGTAGACGAGATGCTGATCGTCGAGTTGTATTCTAAATAATTAATTTAGAAAAGTAATTAACCCTCAGAAAATTATCAGCCCATAAGGAGGGACTATATAGTGTTTGATTTCAATAAACCGAATATCGAAATTACAGAAATGTCAGAAGATAAGAGATATGGAAGATTTGTAGTAGAGCCTCTTGAGAGAGGCTACGGTACAACACTTGGAAATTCTCTTAGAAGGATCATGCTCTCATCTCTTCCCGGAGCTGCCATCAGCCAGGTGAAGATCGACGGTGTGCTGCATGAATTCAGTTCTATCCCGGGTGTGAAGGAAGATGTGACAGAGATCATCATGAATTTGAAATCTCTGGCTATTAAAAATACATCTGAGACAGACGAACCAAAGACAGCCTACATTGAGTTTGAAGGTGAGGGTGTCGTAACTGGTGCTGATATACAGGCGGACTCAGACATTGAGATCATGAATCCGGAGACTGTCATCGCCACTTTGAACGGCGGCGCGGACAGCAAGCTTTACATGGAACTGACTATCACAAAGGGCAGAGGATATGTAAGTTCAGATAAGAACAAGAATGAGGATCTTCCCATTGCGGTTATTCCCATTGACTCTATCTACACACCTGTTGAGAGAGTGAACCTTACGGTTGAGAATACCCGTGTGGGCCAGATCACAGATTTTGACAAATTGACACTTGATGTGTGGACAAACGGCACACTTCATCCGGACGAGGCAGTCAGCCTTGCCGCAAAGGTTCTCAGCGAGCACCTGAAGCTGTTTATCGATCTCTCTGAGGTGGCACAGGCCGCTGAGGTCATGATCGAGAAGGAGGATGACGAGAAGGAGAAGGTTCTCGAGATGAGCATTGACGAGCTCGAGCTCTCCGTGCGCTCCTACAACTGTCTGAAGCGCGCCGGCATCAACACAGTGGAAGAGTTGACAAACCGCACACCTGAGGACATGATGAAGGTCCGCAACCTGGGACGCAAATCCCTGGAGGAAGTGCTGGCAAAATTAAAAGAACTCGGCTTAGAGCTGAGCCAGGGCGAGGAGTAAAACGACGAGCCCTGGCGATACTGATCGAGCGTAAGCTCGAGCAGGTTCCGCTAAAAGCAGGGAGAGGAGTAAGGTGTGAGCACTTAGCGAGAGTGAGCCGTCAGGCGACGCTCGAGTTCTAGTTCGAAGAACTAGCTCTTTAATCCCCGTTAGATATGTGTTATATGTCATATATAACCACAACCCACGCCCAGCCGCCAGTAAGCCCAAAGATGCGTGGCGGCGGCATTTGGCTAGTAAGCCCGAAGATGCATAACCAGATGTTAAATATTGGAGGAGAAGAAAAATGGCAAAATATAGAAAACTTGGCAGAACATCAAGCCAGAGAAAAGCATTACTGAGAAACCAGGTGACAGCTCTCTTAAACAACGGCAAGATCCGTACAACAGAGGCAAAGGCTAAAGAGATCCGCAAGATCGCAGAGGGCCTGATCGCTATGGCAGTAAAGGAGAAGGACAACTTCGAGGAGGTTACTGTTAAGGCCAAGGTTGCCCGCAAGGACAAAGACGGCAAGAGAGTAAAGGAAGTTGTAGACGGAAAGAAAGTGACAGTATATGACGAAGTAGAGAAGAAGATCAAGAAGGATATGCCTTCCAGACTTCACGCAAGACGTCAGATGCTGAAGGTTCTGTGCCCTGTGACAGAGGTTCCGAAGACAGCAGCCGGAAGAAAGAAAAATACAAAAGAGATCGATATGGTAGCGAAGCTGTTCGACGAGATCGCGCCGAAGTATGCAGACCGCAACGGTGGTTACACAAGAATCATCAAGATTGGTCAGCGTAAAGGTGACGCTGCTATGGAGGTTCTGATCGAGCTCGTATAAGAGATTGATCGGAAAATCATTAGACAGGTATTAAAAAAGAGTTCCAGTGGAACTCTTTTTTTTATGCTGCAGCTGCCCTGCTCAGTTCTGTCCAGATCAGAGGGGGCAATGGGGAATATAAATTGTTATAGTTGTGTCAAAGTTCGTGAAAAGAGCTAATTATTTACAGTTAATTTATTGTTAAATAATATACTTTTTGAAATAGTAGTTACAAATCAGATAAAATATGATAGAATACACTCACTGAAACGAAGAGCGAACGATAAAGGAGGGCAGTGGAAAAAAGAAGCAAAGTCATTGAAAAAACAGAGAGAGAAATATTTGTTAAAAAAATATCAAAAAGTTATTGACAAATATTTAACGAACCTGTATACTAAACCCAGGTTGAAGAAAAACAACGAAAAACTATTTACGGAGGAAACCAAAATGGCTAAAAAGAAAGAAGAAGCGGTGGTACCAACATTTATCGACAGCGTGGAAGCTCTCGAAGCAAAGATGAAAGCAATGAGAGAAGCCCAGAAGGTATTTGCCACCTACACACAGGAGCAGGTAGACAAGATTTTCTTTGAGGCAGCTATGGCGGCCAACAAGATGCGTATCCCCCTTGCAAAGATGGCAGTGGAGGAGACAGGACGTGGTCTTGTAGAGGACAAGGTCATCAAGAACCACTATGCGGCTGAGTATACATACAATGCATACAAGCACACAAAAACCTGCGGCGTGTTCGAGGAGGACAAGGCCTACGGCATCAAAAAGATCGCTGAGCCTGTGGGACTGGTAGCCGCTGTTATTCCGACTACAAACCCGACTTCTACAGCAATCTTCAAGACACTGATCTGTCTGAAGACAAGAAATGCGATCATCATCAGCCCCCATCCGGCTGCAAAGAAATGTACGATCGAGGCTGCCAAGGTTGTTCTGGATGCCGCTGTAAAGGCAGGAGCACCTGAGGGAATTATCGGATGGATCGATGCTCCGTCACTGGAGCTGACAACAACTGTTATGAAGGACTCTGACCTGATCCTTGCGACAGGCGGTCCTGGAATGGTGAAGTCAGCATACTCTTCCGGAAAACCGGCAGTGGGCGTTGGACCTGGAAATACACCGGTCATCATCGACGAGACAGCTGACATCAAGAACGCAGTAAACTCCATCATCCACTCCAAGACATTTGACAATGGTATGATCTGTGCTTCCGAGCAGTCTGTGACCGTTCTGGAGAGCATTTACGAGGAAGTAAAGAAAGAGTTCGCTTACCGCGGATGCTACTTCCTGAAGCCCGGCGATGAGCTGAACAAGGTCCGCAAGACCATCATCATCGACGGCAAGCTGAACAACAAGATCCCCGGAATGTCAGCCGTGAAGATTGCGGAGATGGCAGGGGTGAAGGTTCCGGCTAATACAAAGATCCTCATCGGCGAGGTTGAGTCCGTGGACATCTCCGAGGAGTTCGCTCACGAGAAGCTGTCTCCTGTACTTGCCATGTACAAGGCAAAGACATTTGACGAGGCTCTCGAGAAGGCAGAGAAGCTGGTAGAGGACGGCGGATACGGCCATACATCAGCGCTGTACATCGATCCCTCCGAGACAGAGAAGATCGCAAAGCACTCTGCTGCAATGAAGACCTGCCGTATTCTGATCAACACACCTTCCTCTCAGGGCGGTATCGGTGATCTGTACAACTTCAAGCTTGCGCCATCCCTTACTCTTGGATGCGGTTCCTGGGGCGGAAACTCCGTATCAGAGAACGTTGGAGTAAAACATCTCATCAATATCAAGACAGTGGCCGAGAGGAGAGAGAATATGCTGTGGTTCAGAACACCAGAAAAGATCTACTTTAAGAAAGGCTGCATGCCGGTTGCCCTGGACGAGCTGGGAACCATCATGCACAAGAAGAAAGCATTTATCGTAACAGATACTTTCCTGTATCAGAACGGCTACGTGAAACCGATCGAGGAAAAACTGGACCAGATGGGTATTCAGCATACATGCTTCTACGAGGTAGCTCCGGACCCGACACTGCAGTGCGCACAGAAGGGCGTGGAGCAGATGAAGGCCTTCGAGCCCGACACCATCATCGCTCTGGGCGGTGGATCCGCAATGGACGCCGGCAAGATCATGTGGGTAATGTACGAGCATCCGGAAGCAGACTTCGCTGACATGGCCATGGACTTCATGGATATCCGCAAGAGGGTATTCACATTCCCGAAGATGGGCGAGAAGGCTTACTTTGTAGCCATCCCCACATCCTCCGGTACAGGTTCCGAGGTGACACCTTTCGCCATCATCACAGACGCGACAACAGGCGTAAAATGGCCTATCGCTGACTACGAGCTCCTGCCTGACATGGCAATCGTGGACGTGGACAACATGATGACACAGCCCAAGGGACTGACATGTGCATCCGGTATCGATGTTATGACACATGCCATCGAGTCCTACGTATCCATCATGGCTACAGACTTTACAAAGGGTCTCTCCATGAAGGCTGTCAAGATGGTATTTGACAACCTGCCGTCCGCATACGAGAACGGTGCGAAGGATCCGAAGGCCCGCGAGGCAATGGCCAACGCTTCCTGCATGGCTGGTATGGCGTTCGCAAACGCGTTCCTTGGCCTGAACCACTCCATGGCTCACAAGCTGGGCGCTTTCCATCACCTGCCGCACGGTATCGCAAACGCTGTGATCCTGACAGAGGTTATGAAATACAACGCAGAGGAAGTTCCGACAAGAATGGGAACATTCTCACAGTATCAGTATCCACATGCACTGGCAGACTACGCAGAGCTTGGACGCTACGCAGGCTGCAAGGGCAACACAGATAAAGAGGTATTCGACGACTTCATCGCAAGACTGGAGGATCTGAAGGAGAAGATCGGCATCAAGAAGTCCATCAAGGAGTATGGCATTGACGAGAAGTACTTCCTTGACACTCTGGATGAGATGACAGAGCAGGCCTTCAACGACCAGTGTACAGGTGCAAACCCGAGATATCCGCTGATGAAGGAAATGAAAGAAATCTATCTCAAATGCTATTACGGCAAATAGTTTTTCTCATAAGTTTTTCTCACAAAGAGAAGGCGCTCCGAAAGGGGCGCCTTCTGTCTATTGACTGCTCTTTTTAGTTTGCCAGATACACCTCCGCGTAATAGACGCCGCATGCCAGTGCCGTGGAGTGGTCGTTTACAAAAATGTCGATCACATTTCCCTTGATGGCGCCGCCGGTGTCCTCAGCGGTGTACACATGTCCGTTTATAATAACCTGTGAGCCAAGAGGAATAACGCTCGGATCCACTGCAATGGTCCGTCCCGCTGTGGGAACTGTGCCGCTTGCCGTGTGGCTGCCGCCCCAGCTGCCTGTGCAGTAGAAGCAGGGGCAGTAATGGGTGATGCGGAAACGGCCAAGGCTCTGCTTGCCGTCTGTGGAAACGCTGCCGCCTCCTGTCTGGCCGCTGCCTGAGCTTCCTGACGCCGCCTGCTGTGCCTGCTGCTGGGCTGCCGCCTGTGCCGCTGCCCTCTGCTGAGCAAGCAGCGCTTCCGCCTCCTTTGCCTTCTCTATCTGACTGCTGTACTCTGAGATCTGATCAGATTTAGAAGAGATCTGCTCCTCCAGCTCTGCCTGCTTTGTGTTCAGCTCCTCCTCCATATCTGCCAGGGATGTCTGCTGCTCCTTGAGGGCATCTCCCTGCTTTTTGATCTCGTTCTGGGTATTCTCCAGCTCCTTGAGCATCTCCCGGTCGTATTCGCTTACATTCTGAACAAAGTCTGTCTTGTTCAGGAAATCTGCCATGTCTTCCGCTGAGCAGAGGAGCTCAAGGAATGTGGTGTCCCCCGCCTCGTACATATATTTGATGCGGAGCTTCATGGCTTCGTACTGTTCCTCGCCTTTCTTCTGTGCTTCATCCATCTGTTTCTGGGTTTCTTCCATAGCAGCTTCGGTTTCTTCCATCTTGGTGGAGAGTTTCTCTATATCGCTGCTGAGACTATTCAGTTCCTCGTTCAGGCTGTTAACCTCGTCCTCGAGGGCGCCCTTTTGCTGTTCCAGTTCTTCCGTAGAAGGTTCTGCGTATACCAGAGTGCCGGTACACCCCATGGCTGCGACACATCCGGCCACAACGCCGGCCCGCAGCATGCGCTTGAATTTCGTACTCATCATATATACATTTCCTTTCTCTCGGCGAGTTCCGCACGTCCGCTTACAAATTTTTATATATCCGAACGTCTAACTATTATACAACAAATTGCTTTATTTCGCAAATTTTGTTATGATGATTTAAGAATAATTTTATAGAATAGAATAGATCCGGGAGGGAGCGGAGTTTATGAAAAAATACGAAGAAGAAAAATACAGAATGGAAAATATAGAGGACAAGATTTATCCCTGGGTGAAGGAGGAGCTGCGTGACAGCCATGCCCTGAACGGGAAAAATATTTCCGAGAAGGACACGCCTCTGATTTCTTTTGTTGGAAATCTCACGGTGCTTCTGGTCATACAGAGGGGGGAGGACGCATATGAGATCATAAAGGACAATATGCTGCCGCCGGACTGCGATATAGAGAAGCTCTACTACAGGGCGTGTGAGAACCTGGCCCGGGACGTGGAATTTGTCTTTGGCCATACCTGGTACGGGGGATACGCCGTCCTGGCGGACGGACACCACGAGGCCAGCTCCCTGTGCCTGCGGCATATATGGGATGTGTGCGTGCAGAAGCTGGATGATGACCTGGTGATCATGGCGCCTTCAAAGGACATGGTGCTCTTTGTGCCGGCAGGGGACGAGGAGAAGCTTGCCAGGATGATCGAATTTGGCAGGGAGGCCTACGAGAGGAGCCAGGACAGGGTGAGCAGAAGCCTGATGGTCTTTACGAAAGAAGGAAAGGAATTACTGGCATATGACGAAGTGCAGCACTAAGGGATACAGGATAAAAATGGTCGGGCTGGATATGGACGGCACCCTTCTCACAACGGAGAAAGAACTGACAGAGCACACAAAGGAGGTTCTGCTGGAAGCTATTGACAGAGGAGTCACAGTGCTCCCGGCCACAGGCAGGCCGCTGACAGGCATCCCGGAGGAGGTGCTTAAGCTTCCGGGGGTGCGCTACGCGGTGGCCTCCAACGGAGCACGGATCGTGGATCTGAAGGAGGACAGGGTGATCTACGAAGGCCTTGTCTCCTACGAGACAGGGAGCAGGGTGCTGGAGATATGCAGCCGCTATGACGCTCTGATGGAGATTTACTATGACGGCGTGGGATATGCAGATGAGGAGAAGCTGAAGCGCATCGATGAGTACGTGCCCAAAGCGCCCATGGCCCGTTATATAGCAGGTTCCAGATGCCCGGTGGAGGATGTGATGGCCATGTTCGAGGAGCGCAAGGCACCCACCGACAAGGTCCATGCTCTGTTCCGCACAAAGGAGGAGCGTGAAAAGGCCTGGCAGGAGGTAGAAAAAGAGGTCCCGGATATTGAAATAACAGGCGCTTTGAGCAATAATATAGAAGTAAACGCAAAGGGCGTGAACAAGGGCCGAGGTCTTCTGATCCTGGGAGAGCTCCTGGGCATACGCCGGGAGGAGATCATGGCAGTGGGGGACGGCTCCAACGACATTGCCATGCTCAGGGAGGCGGGCCTTGGCGTGGCCATGGAAAACGCCACAGATGAGGTGAAGGCAGCGGCGGATGTGATCACTCTCTCCAACGACCGGGAGGGAGCCGCGGCGGCCATTGAGAAGTACGTTCTGCGGGATCTGCGGCAGAATGAGGAGCATGATAAAATTTAAAAGGAGATAGCATATGTTAGATATTATCAAAGTCATAATCCTGGGCATTGTGGAGGGAATTACCGAGTGGCTTCCGGTCAGCAGCACCGGTCATCTGATCCTTGTGGGAGATCTCCTGCAGCCGAACTTAAGCGATGCCTTTATGGAGATGTTTAACGTGGTCATCCAGCTGGGCGCCATCATGGCGGTGGTGGTGCTCTACTTCCACAAGCTGAACCCCTTCTCGCCGAAGAAGACGAAGAAGCAGAAGCTGCTGACCTGGCAGATGTGGATCAAGGTGCTGATCGCCTCTGTTCCGGCGGCAGTGGTGGGACTTCTGTTCAACGATTACCTGGACGCCATCTTCTACAAGCCGCTTCCTGTGGCGGTGATGCTGATCGTATACGGTGTCCTCTTTATCATAGTGGAAAACAGGAACAAGCATGTCCGCCCGAAGGTGACAAAGATATCGGAGCTGTCCGTCCAGATGCTGATCTGGATCGGTGTGTTCCAGATGCTGGCCCTCATTCCCGGTACGTCCAGATCCGGGGCTACCATCGTGGGCGCGCTGATGATCGGCATTTCCAGGGGCGTGGCTGCGGAGTTTACCTTCTTTCTCGCCATACCGGTCATGTTCGGAGCCAGCTTCCTGAAGCTGATCGGCTTTGGACTCTCCTTCACAGCGAAGGAGGCGGGGCTGCTGCTTCTCGGATGCGTAGTATCCTTTGGCGTGTCCATAGTGGCGATCAAGTTCCTGATGGGCTATATCAAGAAGCATGATTTCAAGGTTTTCGGCTATTACAGGATCGCTCTCGGCGCGGTCATCATTATCGCGGCTATCGTTCAGATGATCATTGCATAAAAAACTGGTGGTTTTTTCTATAGATTATATAGAAAAAGCCACTTGTTTTTTATTCTGGACATGTTAGAATATTTACTGACGTGTATCTTTATGCATTAATAATGAAAAAATATATTCTGGAGGGAAAGAATTATGAAGATGAAAAAAGTTTTAAGCATGCTGCTTGTCGCTGTGTGCACAATGGGACTGGCTGCCTGCGGAGGAAGCTCTGAGGGCGGATCAGAGGACAGCGGTGACGACACACTTGTCATGGCCACAAACGCGGAGTTCCCGCCCTACGAGTACCACGAGGGAGACGAGGTTGTGGGCATTGACGTGGACATTGCGTCAGCCATTGCCGAGGAGCTTGGCATGGAGCTGAAGGTAGAGGATATGGCATTTGACTCTATCATTCCGGCTGTCACAAGCGGAAAGGCAGATATCGGAGCTGCCGGCATGACCGTTACACCGGACCGTGAGGAGAGCGTGGCATTTACAGATACATATGCTCACGCTACACAGGTGATTATCGTAAAAGAGGACAGCGACATCACCGGACCGGACGATCTGGTTGGAAAGACCATCGGCGTACAGCTTGGAACGACAGGTGACCTCTACGCCACAGATATCGAGGATGCCACAGTAGAGCAGTACAACAAGGGATTTGAGGCTGTGCAGGCCCTGACGCAGGACAAGATCGACGCGGTTATCATCGACGGCGAGCCGGCCAAGGAGTTCGTGGCAGAGTCCGAGGGGCTGAAGATCCTGGACGAGGCATTTACCGAGGAGGACTACGCTATCGCGGTTGCCAAGGACAACACAGAGCTGGTAGACAAGATCAACGATGCGCTGGCTACTCTGAAGGAGTCCGGCAAGCTGGATGAGATCATCGCAAAATATATCTCCGCGGACAGCGAAGCTGGCGCTGAATAGGGAAGAAAAGGTGTAAGAGATGTTGCAGGATTTGCAGTCAAAATTTGTAAATAATTTTATAACGGACAATCGGTGGCAGTATCTGACAGACGGCCTGATCGTGACCTTGCAGATCACGCTGTGCGCCGTCATCCTGGGCATTGTCCTTGGATTTCTGGTGGCCATTGTGCGCTCCACCCACGACCGAACGGGAAAGCTGAAGATACTGAACGCCCTGTGCAATCTCTATCTGACCGTGATCCGGGGAACCCCGGTAGTGGTACAGCTTTTGATCATCTATTTTGTCATCTTCGGGAGTACGGATATCAGCAAGGTCATGGTCGCGGTTATGGCCTTCGGTATCAACTCCGGAGCCTACGTGGCGGAGATCTTCCGATCCGGCATCATGTCCATTGACAACGGGCAGTTTGAGGCGGGCAGGAGCCTTGGATTCAATTACCGCCAGACCATGTTCTATATAGTCATGCCCCAGGCGTTTAAGAACGTGCTGCCGGCGCTGGGAAATGAGTTTATCTCCCTTCTGAAGGAGACCTCTGTATCCGGCTATATCGCCCTGCAGGATCTCACAAAGGGAGGCGACATCATCCGGAGCAGGACCTATGACGCGTTCATGCCTCTCATCGCAGTGGCGCTGGTCTATCTCGTCATGGTGCTGATATTCAGCAGGCTGGTAAGTCTGCTTGAAAGGAGGCTGAGAAACAGTGATCACTAACGGAGAAGTGCTCATAAGAGTCGAAGATGTACATAAGGTGTTCGGAGGCGCTCTCCACGCGCTGAACGGCGTCACCACCGAGATCCGCAAGGGGGAAGTGGTGGTCATCGTGGGGCCCTCCGGCTCCGGAAAGTCCACCTTTCTGCGATCCCTGAACCTTCTGGAGGTTCCCACCAGCGGACATATCTATTTTGAAGGTGTGGATATCACGGACAAGAAGGTGGATATAGACAAGCACCGCCAGAAGATGGGCATGGTGTTCCAGCACTTTAATCTGTTCCCCCACAAGACCATTCTGGAGAACATCACGCTGGCCCCCATCAAGGTGCTGAAGAAGAGCAGGGAGGAGGCCGAGAAGCAGGCCATGGAGCTCCTGCAGCTGGTTGGCCTTGAGGAGAAGGCCCATTCCTATCCGTCCCAGCTCTCGGGAGGACAGAAGCAGAGGATCGCCATCGTGCGCTCTCTGGCTATGGAGCCGGATGTGATGCTCTTTGACGAGCCCACCTCCGCCCTGGACCCGGAGATGGTGGGAGAGGTTCTGGATCTGATGAAGCAGCTCGCGAGAGACGGCATGACCATGGTGGTGGTCACCCACGAGATGGGCTTTGCCCGGGAGGTGGGAACCAGAGTGATCTTCATGGACGCCGGACAGATCCGGGAAGAGGCAGAGCCGGAGGAGTTCTTTACAAATCCGAAAGAGCCAAGACTCCGGGAATTCCTGTCAAAGGTGCTTTAAAAGGTTTCCTGAATAGAAAAAATGCAGCGGATATACATTTTTCGGAGTGTATATCCGCTTTCTCGTAGACAAACCATTTGACATTGCGCGGGAAAACGTGGACAATAGAATAGATTTTATGGAAGGGAGGGCAGATAGTATGATAAGAGCAGTCCTGTTTGATATGGATGGCACGCTGATCGACACGGAGAAATACCTGATCCGGTTCTGGCGGCAGGCCGCCCGGGAGCACGGGGTGGAGATGACGGTGGAGGACTCCTGCATGCTGCGCAGCTTTGCCAGCCGTTATGCCAGCCGGTGGTTTGCGGAGCGCTTTGGGGAGGAGGCGGACTACTGGGGGATCAGAAAGCGGCGCAAAGAGCTGATGAGCCGGCATCTGAAGGAGCACGGGGTGGAGAAGAAGCCCTTTGTGGACGAGACCCTGAAGGCCCTGAAGGAGGCCGGATACCTGCTGGCCGTGGTGACCGCCACGGACGAGGAGAGGACCCGGCAGTATCTGATGGAGACGGGGATCATAGAGTGGTTTGACAGGCTCGTGTGCGCCACTATGGTGGAGAGGGGCAAGCCCTATCCGGACGTGTACGAGTACGCCTGCCGGCAGGTGGGCTGTAAGCCCCAGGAGTGTCTGGCCGTGGAGGACGCCCCCAACGGCCTTCGTTCAGCTCTGGGGGCCGGCTGCCATGTGGTCATGGTGCCGGACCTGACGGGAGCGGGCGAGGAGCTGGAAGAAAAGATAGACGGGGAGCTGAAGAATCTCCGGGACCTGCCCGGATTTCTTGAGAGGATGGCGTGACAGAGTATGAGATACGAGAGAATACAGGAAGGAACATTCCTTGAGCGGCCCAACCGGTTCATCGCCTATGTGGAGATAGAGGGCGTAAAAGAGACGGTTCATGTGAAGAACACAGGCAGATGCGCGGAGCTTCTTGTGCCTGGCGCCAGGGTCTGTGTGCAGAAGTCGGATAACCCTCAGAGGAAGACACAGTGGGATCTGATCGCCGTGTGGAAGGGAGAGCGGCTCATCAACATGGACTCCCAGATACCCAACGCCCTTGTGAGGGAGTGGCTGGAGGAGACAGAGGAGGGCCGCGCCTTTCTGCCCGGGATCACCTATCTGAAGCCGGAGTACACCTTTGGAAATTCCAGGATCGATCTGTACGCCGAGGCGGGAGAGCGGAAGATCCTCATCGAGGTGAAGGGAGTCACTCTGGAGGAGGACGGCGTGGTGCGCTTCCCGGACGCACCCAGCGAGCGGGCGGTGAAGCACATGGAGGAGCTGTCCGCCGCAGTCAAGGAGGGCTGGGAGGCTGTCGTCTTTTTTGTAGTGCAGATGGAGGGGGTGGACTATTTTACGCCCAACATGGACACCCACCCCGCCTTCGGGGAGGCTCTTAAGAAAGCGGCGGCAGGGGTGCGGGTGACAGCCTGGGACTGCCATGTGGAGCAAGAGAGCATCTCCATCCGGAGGGAAGTGCCTGTGGTGCTGGGGGAGAGGATCCTCTATGAAATCCGGAAGCCTCTGGTGGACTGGTACCGGAAAAATAAAAGGGAGCTCCCCTGGCGGGAGCACCCGGACGCTTATCGGGTGTGGGTGTCTGAGATCATGCTGCAGCAGACCCGGGTGGAGGCGGTGAAGCCCTACTACGAGCGGTTCCTGGCGGCACTGCCGGACGTGAAGGCGCTGGCGGAGGCGCCGGAGGACGTGCTGCTGAAGCTGTGGGAGGGCCTGGGCTACTATAACCGGGTGCGGAACATGCAGAAGGCGGCCCGTCAGATCATGGAGGAGTACGGGGGTGTGTTCCCGGACAGGTATGAGGATATCCTTTCCCTGTCGGGGATCGGGAGCTATACGGCGGGGGCTGTCAGCGCCTTTGCCTACGGGCTTCCCCGGCCTGCGGTGGACGGGAACGTGCTGCGGGTGGTCTCCCGGCTTCTGGGCAGCAGGGAGGACATCATGAAGGCCTCTGTGAAGCGGAAGACGGAGGAGGAGCTGCAGGAGGTGATCCCCGCCGACGCGGCCAGCGACTTCAACCAGGGGCTCATCGAGCTTGGGGCGCTGGTGTGTCTCCCGGGCGGAGAGCCAAAGTGCGTCCAGTGCCCCCTGGCCCACCTGTGCCGGGCAAAGAGAGAGGGGATCCAGAGTGAGCTGCCGGTGCGGACAAAGGCAAAGAAACGCCGGGTGGAGAAGAGGACTGTCTTTATCTTCCGGGACGGGGACACGGCAGCCATCCGAAAGCGCCCGTCAAAGGGACTTCTGGCAGGGCTCTATGAGCTCCCCAACGTGGAGGGGCACCTGACCATGGAGGAGGCGGTGGCCTACAGCAAGGACATCGGCCTTGTCCCTGTCCGGGTGAAGAAGCTGGGTGAAGCCCGGCATATCTTCAGCCATGTGGAGTGGGACATGGTGGGCTACCTGGTGCAGGTGGATGAGCTGGAGAAGTCCTGTCGGGAGGAGATGATCTTTATCCATCCAAGGACCGCCCAGGAGGAGTACGCCATCCCCTCCGCCTTTGAGAAGTACGCCGGGTATCTGAAGATCCGGCTGGGAAATGAGAGATACAGGGAATGAGACAGGATGATACGGGAAATATAAAAGCTTTCGCAGAGGTGTCTGCGAAAGCTTTTAGTTTAGAACAACATTTACTTGATACGATTTGACACATGGCAGGGGGCTACTGGATGTGCAGCGTGTAGCCGCCGTCCTCTGTGACCGGAGCCAGAAGGGTCTCGATCACGGTCTGGGCCTGCTTCTTGGCCTGGGCCAGGATGTCGGTCTGCGTGGCCTTGGCCTGGGCGTCCTCCATGGCATAGTCCATGGCCTTTACCGTGTCCTCCCTGTCGGTCCAGTTGAAGAGAGCAAACTGCTCATCGTAGAACTCCAGGGAGTCCGGGTCGATGGTGATGTCCTGGACGGCAGGCTCCGGGAGGGTAATGCTGATATCACGGCCGCTGATCTCCACCTGGGCGTTCTCAAGGTCGATGCCCGCACTGATCTGGGCGTCGTAGATCATGGAAAAAGCCTTTTTATTGATGAGGGGGATGTCACCCTCCTCGTATTTGACAAGCCCTCTGTATTCCAGGCGGGCGGTGGTGAGGGAGCTGCAGCGGGTCAGCCGTTCCTCGATGGAAGTAGCGCTGACAGTCACCTCCGGGCCGCTCTCCAGAAGTCGAGAGGCCAGAAAGCCCACGGCAATGAGGGCGATGGCCGCCACCAGAACAAGAAGGCCCTGTATCTTTTTCATCGGTAAGACTCCCCTTTGCGGTTTACAGGCGTTCGTTGTTCTCACGCATGAATTTGTACTCAGCTACAGAACGGTCAAATCCCTGGATGTGTACATAGAGCCACTCGATTACCTTCTCCTGCACCTTGGCAACGAAAGCCGGTGAGGGGCCTTCCTCCTCCTGCAGCATGTCCTGCAGGTCAGCGATGGTCTGCTTGAAGATGTCGTGCTGCTCCTTGTGCTTCTGGAAGCCGGGGTAATCAATTTCTCTCTGAAGCTGCTCCTCAGCGGAGAAGTGATAGTTTGTGTAGTCCTCCAGATAGTCCAGCGTCTTGACAGCAACAGCCTTGTCATTACTCTGCTCGCAGCTCTCCATCACCGCGTTGATCTTCTCGATGAGCTCCTTGTGCTGGGAGTCGATCATCTCATTTCCTGTTACAAGGTTATCTGTAAATTCTGCGTACATAATTATTCCTCCTTAAAGTAAGCATTATTATAATAAATTATAGCAAAGGCATCCCTTTACCGCAAGGGATGCCTGCGTTTATGTTGGCTGATGGGAGAGGCTTGGAGCCTTTTTCCCGGCAGGCACATACACGAAAGAGTAGATTACGCCTGCCATAACCATGGCTGCAAATACATCTGTCACAGAATGCTGCTTCAGGAACAAGGTGGACAGGATGATGAGTCCTGCCAGCACGTAAGCCGCAGGCTGTACCCACTGTTTTTTCCGAAGAGCGTGGCTGTGCCCGATGGCGAAGGCCGCGCCCAGGGAGTTGAAGACGTGGATGCTTGGCAGCACGTTGGTGGGGGTGTCTGTCTGGTACAGCCATCTCACCGCGTCCGTGAATATATTGTCCCGCGGGAAGGTCTCCGGCCGGAGAGCCAGACCGTTGGGAAAGATGGTGCAAATGATAAGAAATATGGTCATGCCTGAAAACATGAACGTACACATCCTGTAAAAACCCCGTCTGTCCGTCAGGAAAAAGTAGGCCCCTGTGACTGCGATAAACACAAACCAGAGAAAATACGGAATAATGAAATATTCCACAAAGGGTATATAGTCATCCAGCGGAGAGTGGATCAGGTAATAGCCGCGGCGCACATGCTTCTCCAGCCAGAGGAACCAGGGCATGTAGATGAAGCCGTACAGCAGTACCCAGGCATGACGGTACTTTTTAATGAAGTTTTTTGCCTTTTCAAACATATTGATACGTCCTTCCGATCTGATGCATGATCTCCATATAAAAGTTATATTTCCAGTTCAATCGGATTATAACACGAAAAAAATTATTCAACAAGGCGCTTCACTGTTTCTTAATAAAATTCAGCTTCTTTTTCAAAAATCTGCATTTCATACCCGGAAATACCTCTTCTCATGGCGTTTTCAGAGTTCAGCGTCCACACTGCGACAGGCGTCCGGAAGAGGACCCGGCACAGCCAGACGCCTGGCTCCGGCAGATCCTTCAGCTTATAGGAGATGAAGTCCGGCCTGCCCAGGAAATTGGACAGCATGTGCTTCACAAGGAACCGCAGGATGTAGGGCGCCGTGTCGTCGTCCGCCGTCAGGTTGGAGGACAGCTGGCCTCTCAGGATGTGGGGCGCGTGGAGTCGGAACCAGCGAAGCCCCAGCGTGTTGAAGGACTGGATCAGGCAGGGGCCTTTGTAGCCTTGCAGGAGCTCGCAGGTCTTCTCGCAGAGCTTCATGGATCTGCCGGGCAGCTTTAGCTCGATGAGGAGGGGAACCCGCCCGTCTACACAGGAGAGCACGTCGGCAAGAAGAGGGATCCGCTCGGCCGTGTGCTGGAGAAACAGCTGCTTTAACTCGCTGTAGGTGTGGGACTCCACGGAGCCGGGAACCCCGCAGACCCTCTCAAGCGTGTCGTCGTGGAAGACGGCCACCTGGCCGTCTTTTGTCAGGTGCACGTCCAGCTCGATGCCGTAGTGGCAGTCCAGGGCGGCTCTGAAGGCGGCCAGGGAGTTCTCCGGGATTTTCCTGGCCGCACAGTGGTAGCCCCGGTGGGCAAATTTGGTCTTCATGAACCTGCGCATCTCCTGCAGCCGGGACCGGCGGGGGGAGATGGAGAAGAGATACAGGGCCGCCCCGGCCGCCAGCAGGGCGATGAAGATTAGAAGATAGATGGACATGGTATTTCAGGCTTCCTTTCTTTTGGTGCGTTGTCTTCAGTTTCAGGAGCGGGAGGACGCTCTTCCGGGCACGATGACCCGCAGGCGCTCCGGCAGCAGGGAGATATCCATCTGCCGCTGAAGGAACACAGGCTCTCCGTCGGTGTGGACGGGGAGGGCCGTGTCGCTCTCGATGTGGATCTGCCTGCAGGAGCGGATGCAGATGCCGGAGGCTTTCGTGTGGGCGGCCTTCTGCGCCAGGAGCAAAAGGAACACCGCCTTAAGGCGGGATATGCCGGACACCGCAATGACGTCCAGCCTGTCATCGCAGGGGTTCGCGTCCGGGCAGAATTTAAAGCCTCCGCCCTCGTAGGGGTGGTTCATGGCCGCCACAAAAAGCGTGTCCGAAAAGGTGCGGGCAGACCCGTCATCCAGTGTGACAGTGACCCTGGCAGGCCGCAGGAAGTGGAGCCTGTCCAGCGCGATCAGCGCGTAGGTCAGCTTGCCCAGGTGCAGTCTGTTCAGGACCGGCTTCAGCCGGGAGATCACCGCCTGGTGGCAGACTGCCGCGTCAAAGCCGAGTCCGGCGCTGACCGCAAAGCGCTTGCTGTGCCCGCTGTATACAATATTTCCTATATTCATATCCGCGTACGCCGGGGGATCCAGTACGAGGGACAGAGCCTCCCCTGGATCGGAGGGGAAGCGGAAAAATCTGGCGAAATCATTTCCAGAGCCGACGGGGATATAGCCCAGCGTGGTGGCGGAAAGGTTCTGTATGCCGCCTATGACTTCGTTTACTGTGCCATCTCCCCCAAGGACCACGATGGTATGGATCTTCCCGTCCGCCGTGAGTTCCCGGGCCAGACGGGTAGCGTGGCGCTGACAGCGGGTCAGATACGCCCTGTAGGGAACGCCCCGCTCCCTGAGGATCGGCTCCAGGCTCTCCCAGACCTGCCGGCCCAGGCCGGAGCGGGAGGCAGGGTTTATGATGAAGGTATACATGGTTTTCTCCTTTGTGTGGGAGCATTTCTTTAAAGGGATGCTCCGCCATTCAAGATTATACCGCGAAAAATGGCAGCAGGCAAGGCGTATGGTTTCTTGACATACCTCTTCCGGGGTGCTATATTAAAGAAAATTGTATACATAATAGGAAGGGCGGCAGAGCGTGCTCTGCCAGAGGGGAAAAGGTTATGTTCAGAAAAAGGATACGTCCGGCCCAGGAGGAAATGAGAGGAACCGCTTTTACCATTATTTTCGTACTGGTCTGGTATGCGGGCCTGATGCGGGGCATCGCGGGCGGCGGATTTCAGAGCGCTTATCTTCTGTTTCTGGTGGCCGGGCTTCTTCCTGTGTTCACCGCGGTGCAGGGCGTCAGGAGGGCTCTGTTTTACCGCAGGCAGGGACGGGAGATCAGGGAGTTCGGCAATGCAGCCAGAGGCCGGATCGTGAATGTCATCATGAAGAGCGCACCCTATGAGGACAGCCATCACAGGACCAGGTACCGGAGGTACTATGTGCTGGAGGCGGAGGTGCCGGACCCGGTGACAGGGGTTGTAAACCGGATCGAGAGCCCTGCCTACAGCCGCCCCATCCACCGCTATCTGGCGTCCCCGGAGGTGACGGTATACACGGACAGAACCGGCTGGAAGCACTATATGGATGATTTCCAGTGGAAGGAGAGAAAGAGCGATCCTGGGATTTTCGAGGAAAACAGGGTGTTTGACGAGTATGGCAGGGGGGCTGTGTTCGGCAAGGCTCTTGTCATCCTGATCATGCTCCTGATGCTCTACAATATAATTTTTCACTAGAATCTGACGGAACAACAGAAACAGCAGAACAGAAGAAAGAAGAGGATTATTTTATTATGGAAAAAAGACATTTAAGGCCCTGGATGGCCGTCCTGTTTGTACTTGCATTTGCGCTGGATATCTTTGTGGTGAGCGGATTTTTGGGCCTGTGGTTCGGGGTGTGGGGCACCCTGCTCCACGAGCTTTTGCTGGCTCTTTTGGCAGTCCTTCTGGCGGCCCTGTTCCGGGCGGACCTGCGGAGAGTCTTTCCCTTTAAATGGCCCCGGGCCTCCAAGGTGGCGGGCACGCTGATCCTGTGGCTTGGCACCTTCCTCGCGGCTATGGCTGTGACCATGCTTGTGTCCTACTTCTTTCCCCAGGAGGTGCTGGGGGCCGGCCAGGGTGTGCAGGATATTGTGGTGAGCGTCCCTGTGTTGCTGGCCTTGTTCCTGGTGGCCCTGACGCCTGCCGTTTGCGAGGAGATGGCCTTTCGGGGAGGCTTTCTTGGCTGTCTGCGGGGCATGAAGAGCAAGTGGGCCGGCATCCTCATCGTGGCTGTGGTGTTCGGCGCTTTCCACGGCAGTGTGTGGAGAATGATCCCCACCGCTATCCTGGGCGTGGCCCTGGGGTATCTTCTGGTGGAGACGGACAACCTGTTTTACAGTATGCTCTTCCACTTTGTCAATAACGCGGTGCCGGTGCTGCTTCTGGGGCTTTTGTCCCTCATGCCGGTGCAGGAGAGCACAGGGGACATAGAGGCGGTGCAGACAGCTATGTCGAGCCATCTGCCCCTTTTTACCGTGGCGGTCTATATGCTGTACGCCTGCGGAGCGCCCTTCCTCATCTATATTGGCCGTTATCTGATCCACAGGGGGCAGCCCGGATATGACCGGGGACTGTTCCCCAGGGAAAAAAGAAAGACGCTGCTCGCCCTTCTGGGGATCAGCGCCTATATTCTTGTGATCGGTGTGGTCATGTTCCTCGCGTCCTTCGGCGCCATCATGCGGGGCCTGATGCCCTACTAGAGTCAGCGCCCTGCCGGAGCCTGTCAGAGACTGCCCGCAAGGGGAGCCAGGCTCCGCTCCAGTATCCCGTTCATGTGGGCGATGGCGATGCCGTAGTTGGTCATGGGGACGCCGGTGTCCTTTGCGCAGGCCATCCGGAATTTCATTTCCCGCTCGTTCAGCATGCAGCCGCCGCAGTGGATGATTACCCGATAGCCGGACAGATCCTCCGGGAACTCCGTCCCGCTTGTGAAGGAGAAGGACAGATCCTCCTTACCTGTGAGGCCGGTGTGCCGCCGGATGAGGGCGGGCAGCTTGACCGTGCCGATGTCCCCGCACTGCCTGTGGTGGGTGCAGCCCTCGCAGATCAGCACATGGTCTCCTTTTTTCAGTGCATCCAGAGCCCTGGCGCCTTCTGCCAGGGCTTTAAGATTGCCCTTGTACCGGGCAAAGAGGATGGAGAAGGAGGTGAGGGGGATCTCCGGGGGAACCACCGAGGAGACGTAGGCGAAGGCCTGACTGTCGGTGATGACGAGGCTGGGCGTCAGGCCCGGCTTTCCGTCCTTTCCCTCCAGCGCCGCCTTAAGCTCCGTGTCCCGCACCGCCAGGGCAAGAGCTCCTGTGTCCAGGATGTCCCGTATGGTCTGCTGCTGGGGCAGGATGAGCCGGCCCTTGGGGGCAGCCTTGTCGATGGGGATGACGAGACAGACAAGATCCATGGGGGAGAGAAGGTCTCCCACGATGCGCCGGCTCTCATCTTCCTTTGGCGCTAGGGCAGCGATCCGCTCCTTCAGCTCCTGTATCCCCTGGCCGGTCTTCGCGCTGACAGGCAGCGCAGAGACAGCGGTTCCTGACGGGGCTTCTGCCTGACTGGCTATGTTGTTTTTGAGGGCAGCAGAAGCTTCGGCTGTCTCCGGGAGGAGATCCGCTTTGTTCACGGCGACCAGGCAGGGAATGTGTTTCTCCTGGATCCGGGCAAGGATCTGCCGGTCCTCCTCTGTCAGTCCGGCGGGGCCGTCCACCACCAAGACAGCGATGTCGGTCTTGTTCAGCATCTGGTAGGCCTTCTGGATGCGCAATTTCCCCAGTTCTCCCGTGTCGTCCAGGCCCGGCGTGTCGATGAGCACTACAGGCCCTAAGGGCAGCAGCTCCATGGCCTTTGTCACCGGGTCGGTGGTGGTGCCCTTGATGTCCGATACAATGGCCAGGCTCTGGGAGGTGAGGGCGTTGATGAGGCTGGATTTGCCGGCGTTACGCCGGCCGAAGATGCCGATGTGTGTCCGCTCGGCGGAAGGGGTGTTGTTTAAGCTCATATTTCTCCTCCTGTAAGGTTCTTCTGTCAGTGTTTCCAGTTGCTGAGGGAACCGGTCAGAAGCGGAAATCCCGCCGGTTGTTCTCGCGGATGAGGCGGAGATTTTCCTCCACCACGGCCCGGGCCTTGGGGTTTGGCACGTTCTGGATCTCCCGGTCAATGAGCCGGTCGCCGATAGCCTTTGTCTCCGGGGAGGCGTAATCCATCAGGTACTCCTCCAGTGTCATGAGGGCGTTGGGATGGCAGCAGTTCTGGATCTGTCCGCTCTTGCACAGGGACATGAAGCGGTCGCCGGTGCGGCCCTCCCGGTAACAGGCTGTGCAGAAGCTGGGGATGTAGTCCATCTCCATGAGCCAGCGAACCACCTCGTCCAGGGTGCGGCTGTCGATCACGTCGAACTGCTCGGACCGTGCGTCCTCCGGCTCCGGCTCGCAGTAGCCGCCTACGCTGGTGCGGGAGCCGCCGCTGATCTGGGAGATGCCCAGGTGGAGAACCCTCTCCCTGCACTTTTTGCTCTCCCGGGTGGAAATGATCATGCCGGTATAGGGAACGGCAATGCGGATGCAGGCTACTATCTTGGCAAAGGTCTCGTCGTCAATGCCGTTTTTGAAGGAGCTGGCATCGATGTCGTCCGCATCCCGCAGGCGGGGCACGCTGATGGTGTGGGGGCCTACGCCGAAGGCAGCCTCCAGGTGCTCCGCGTGCATGAGAAGGCCGGTGAACTCATACCGGTATTTATCCAGACCGAAGAGGACGCCGATGCCCACGTCATCGATCCCGCCCTCCATGGCCCGGTCCATGGCTGTGGTGTGGTAGTCATAGTCGTGCTTGGGGCCTGTGGGGTGGAGCTCAAGGTAGCTTTCCTTGTGGTAGGTCTCCTGGAAAAGGATGTAGGTGCCGATGCCGGCCTCCTTGAGGAGACGGTAGTTGTCCACTGTGGTGGCGGCAATGTTGATGTTGACTCTGCGGATAGCGCCGTTTTTGTGTTTGATGCTGTAGACAGTGTTGATGCTGTCCAGGTAGTAGTCCATCGTGTTGCGTACCGGATCCTCGCCAGCCTCAAGGGCCAGGCGCTTGTGTCCCATATCCTGGAGGGCAATGACCTCCCGCCGGATATCCTCCTGTGAGAGCTGCTTGCGGGGGATGTGCTTGTTCTTCAGGTGGTAGGGGCAGTAGGTGCATCCATTGATGCAGTAGTTGGACAGATAGAGGGGGGCAAACATGACGATGCGGTTGCCGTAGAAATCCTTCTTGATCTGCTCTGCCAGCCGATAGATCTCCTGGTTCTTCTCCTCAATGTCGCAGTCCAGCAGAACGGCGGCATCCCTGTGGGAGAGCCCCTTTCTCTTTTTGGCTTTCTCCAGGATTTCGTCTATGAGGGCCTCATTGTGTTTATTCTCCTCCGCAAAGGCCAGCGTCTCCAAAATCTCCTGGTGGTTGATAAAGTCGTCCGGATGTGTGGAATTTACATCATACATTTTTAAAATCCTCCTTGCTGTAAATCCTCCCCTGTGGGGCGGGTTTTATTTACTCCTGATCAGGGCAGGGACACCAGTCGCCCCGGCAGACCGCAATGCGGCAGCCGGTCTGCTCCACGCGCCGGGACAAATCCGCCAGTCCCTCTGCGGACTCGGCGCCAGTGTTCAGCTTGTTGTCGTAGAGGGAGTAGTCCTTCCTGTGATCCCTGGGGGACAGGTTGGGCATGACCACGTTGGCTCCTGCCAGAATGCCCAGCTCCCGCCCTCCGTCTCGGATGGAGCCGAGGGCGGTGGTGGCGGGGAGAAGGACATCCGGCAGCATGAGACGCAGAAGGCCCAGCATGTACAGAGTCAGCTCCAGTGAGCCCGCCCTTTCCCTGGCAAAGGGAGTGTCCCTGTGGGGGATGAAGGGGCCGATGCCCACCATGTGGGGCCCAAGCTCCTTCAAAAAGAGCATGTCCTGCGCCAGGTGACGGGTCTCCTGAAAGGGAGAGCCCACCATAAAGCCGGCTCCCACCTGATAGCCGATGGACTTCAGATCCAGGAGGCAGGACTTTCGGTGAGCGGCGCTCAAGGCCGGCGGATGGAGCTTTGCGTAGTGTTCGCTGCAGCTGGTCTCGTGGCGCAACAGGTAGCGGTCCGCCCCGGCGTCAAAAAAGGCCTGGTAGGAGTCGTGCTCCCGCTCCCCGATGGAGAGGGTCAGCGCACAGTCCGGAAATTCGGCCTTGATCCGCTGAATCAGACAGACTATCCGCTTGTCTGTGAACCAGCTGTCCTCACCGCCCTGGAGCACAAAGGTGCGAAATCCCAGCTCGTAGCCCCGACGGCAGCAGTCCAGGATCTGATCCAGGGTAAGCCGGTAGCGGCGGACGTGCGGATTGCTCCTTCGGATGCCGCAGTAGTAGCAGTCGTTCCGGCAGTAGTTGGTGAACTCAATGAGCCCCCGGATATAGACATCCCTTCCGTAGACAGCCTGCCGCACCTCCCGGGCCAGGCCAAAGAGATACTCCGCTGTCTCCGGGGTGCGCCCGTCAATGATCCGGACCCACTCCTCCCCGGAGAGGGCACGCTCCCTGTGCAGTTTGTCGATCAGTCTTTCTGTGTCCATAGTCCTCCTGTCCGGCATTTGCGGCATAAAAATAGTCCGCGCCCTGAGGCGCAGACTAAAAAAGTATAAAATACTCCCGCTTGTCCATTTGTAAATGCGCCTTTTTGCTCAGGTGTCACCCTTTACAATCAGTACGTAAATTTGATTCATTATACCATACCTGTAAAAAAATAGAAACACTTTACAGGAACTTAACTTTCTTCTGTTTGCAAATTGACAAACCGGGGGTATACTTGTATAGATGTAATTTTATGAGAACAGGGCGGCATGGACCGCGCTGTGCAAAAGGAGAGAACGGAAAATGAAGAAATATACATCCTTGGAAAAGGCGTGGATCCTGTACGACGTGGGCAACTCTGCCTTCACCCTGCTTGTGTCCACCATCATTCCCATCTATTTTAACTACCTGGCAGAGGAGGCGGGGCTGTCCTCTGTTACATATCTGGCCTACTGGGGGTACGCAGCCTCCGTGGCCACCCTGGCGGTGGCTTTTATCGGGCCTGTGTTCGGCGCTGTGGCGGACACGAAGAACTACAAGAAGCCGGTCTTTCTGGCTACCCTTCTGGTGGGAGTGATCGGGTGCGTGGCCATGGGCATCACCGCCACCTGGCTGAGCTTCCTGGTCATCTTTGTGATCGCCAAGATCGGCTATTCCTCCAGCCTTGTGTTCTACGACTCCATGCTCCACGACGTGACAGAGAAGGACAGGCTGGACGATGTCTCCTCCCAGGGCTATGCCTGGGGCTATATCGGAAGCTGCATCCCCTTTATCGTCAGCCTGGGGATCGTGCTGGGGGCGGGAAGTCTTGAGATTTCCATGCGGACAGCCATGGGGATCTCCTTCCTCATCGTGGCGGTCTGGTGGTTCCTGGCCACCACACCGCTCCTGCGGAAATACCGCCAGATCCACTATGTGGAGAAGGAGCCGGGCATGGTCAGCGAGAGCTTTGGCCGGCTGTGGCGCACCCTGAAGGAGCTGGCAAAGGACAGGAAGATCCTCATTTTCCTGGTGGCTTACTTTTTCTACATTGATGGAGTCTACACCATCATCGACATGGCCACGGCATACGGGACGGCTCTCGGACTTGACACCACCGGGCTCCTCCTGGCTCTCCTGGTGACCCAGATCGTGGCCTTCCCATCGGCTATTGCCTTTGGAAAGCTGACAAAGAAGTATCCTTCTGCAAACCTGATCACAGTCTGTATCCTGGCCTACACAGGCATCGCCATCTTTGCCCTGTTCATGGAGAGCCAGTTCCAGTTCTGGATCCTGGCGGTCTGCGTGGGACTCTTCCAGGGCGGCATCCAGGCTCTGTCCAGATCCCATTTTGCCAAGCTGATCCCACCGGAAAAGTCCGGTGAGTACTTCGGCCTTCTGGACATCTGCGGCAAGGGGGCGTCCTTTATCGGCACCACCCTTGTGGGCGTGGTGTCCCAGATCACGGGCAGCACCAACCTGGGCGTGTCCGTGCTGGCGGTTGTGTTTGTGGCGGGACTTTTCCTGTTCCGGATGTCTGTGCGGAGGATGAGGGTGTAAATTATCCCCGCAGCCGGCTGACGAACTTCTCCAGCCGTCCGAGGGCTTCCTTTAAATCCGCCAGAGAGTAGGCGTAGGAGATGCGCAGGAACCCTTCGCCGCAGTCGCCGAAGGCAGTCCCCGGCACCACGGCCACCTTCTCCTCCTGGAGGAGGCGGGTGGCAAATTCCTCGGAGGTCATGCCGAACTCCCGGATGGAGGGGAAGGCGTAGAAGGCGCCGTAGGGCTCAAAGCACTGAAGGCCCATCTTCCGGAATTCGTTCATGAGGAAGCGGCGTCTCTGGTTGTAGGACTCCCGCATCTGCTCCACGTCCTTGCCGCAGTTTCGCAGAGCCTCCACAGCTGCGTACTGGCTGGTAGTGGGAGCGCACATGATGGCATACTGGTGGATCTTGGTCATCTGCTCTACGATGGGAGCGGGTCCGCAGACATAGCCCAGACGCCAGCCGGTCATGGCAAAGCCTTTGGAGAAGCCGTTGATGACCAGGGTTCGGTCCCGCATGCCCGGCAGAGATGCGATGGAGCAGTGCGCTCCGTTGTAGGTCAGTTCAGAGTAGATCTCATCGGAGACTACATAGAGGTCGTGCTCGATGACAGCCTGCGCGATGGGCTCCAGATCCTCCCGGGTCATGACCGAGCCGGTAGGGTTGTTGGGGAAGGGGAGGACCAGGATCTTCGTCCTGGGTGTGATGGCTGTCTCCAGTTCCTCCCGTGTCAGCTTGAAGGCGTTTTTGTGCTGTAGGGGGATGGTTACAGGAACTCCGTCTGCCAGCACGGCGCAGGGCAGGTAGGACACATAGCTTGGCTGGGGGATGAGCACCTCGTCCCCGGGATCCAGCATAGCCCGAAAGGCCAGGTCAATGGCCTCGCTTCCCCCCACGGTCACCAGCACCTCACTGTTGTAATCGTAGTTTACATGGATGGTCCGCTCCAGGTACCGGCTGATCTCCACCTTCAGCTCTTTGAGCCCCGCGTTGGATGTATAGAAGGTGCGCCCTCTCTCCAGAGAGTAGATACCCTCCTCCCGGACTCGCCAGGGGGTGTCAAAATCAGGCTCCCCTACGCCCAGGGAGATGGCGTCCTCCATCTCGCTCACAATATCGAAAAACTTCCGGATGCCGGAGGGAGCCAGGGCAGTGGCTTTTTTAGATAATGGGTTTCTTGTCATGGTGTGATCAGCATCCTTTCTCCTTTAGATGGTTTTGCCAGGACGGTTCCGTGGTCTTTGTATTTTTTCAGAATAAAATAGGTAGCAGTGCTGATGACCTCGTCGATAGGGGACAGCTTGCCGGAGACAAAATGTGAGATCTCCTGCAGGGTGCGGCCCTCGATGGTCACAAGCAGGTCGTAGCCGCCGGATATGAGGTACACGGCGGAGACCTCCGGGTAGTTGTAAATGCGCTCCGCTACCTTGTCAAAGCCCTGATCCCTCTGGGGGGTGACGCGCACCTCGATGAGGGCGTTGACGAGGGATTCGCCCGCTCTGTCCCAGTCGATCAGTGTGTGATAGCCGCAGATGATATGTTCCTTTTCCATGGCCGCCACCTCGTTTGCGATGGTCACCTCATCGGTGCCCAGAAGCACGGCCAGCTCGCTTAGGTCGATCCTGCTGTTTGTCTCAAGTGTGAGAAGGATCTGTTTTCTGATTTTGTCCATGTAGTCTCCTCCTTCAGTCATTTCATGATATACGCTCCATTATAAGCCTCATTCCGGTTTTTGTCATTCCTCATTTGAAAAAAATATGCTATAGTAGTGCATAAATATGAGGAGGAGGCGACAGGTCATGGTCATTTGCGGCATACAGAAGCTGACCCTTCTGGACTATCCGGGCAAGGTGGCGTGCACGATTTTTACCGGGGGATGCAATTTCCGGTGCCCCTTCTGCCACAACAGGGATCTGGTGACAGGAGAGGCGGAGAAGACTGTAGCCGGGGAAGAGATTTTCCGGTTCCTGAAAAAACGGCAGGGCATACTGGAGGGAGTGTGCATAAGCGGGGGAGAACCCCTCCTGCAGCCGGATCTGGAGGAATTTATCCGGGAGGTGCGCTCTCTCGGATACTGCGTCAAGCTGGACACCAACGGGAGCCTGCCGGACCGACTGGAGTACCTGGCGGGGCAGGGACTTCTGGACTATGTGGCCATGGACCTGAAGAACTCGCCGGAGCACTACGGAAGGACTGCGGGGGCGCCCCTGTGTGATGTGGAGCGGATTGACAGGAGCATCCGCCTCCTCATGGGCGGCGACATTCCCTATGAGTTCCGCACCACAGTAGTGCGTGAGTTCCACCAGAGAGCGGACTTTGAGGCCATGGGAAAATGGATCGAGGGGGCAGACCAGTATTTCCTCCAGCAGTTCGTGGACTCCGGGCATGTACTCGCTCCCGGCCTCCACGCCTACGACAAAAAAATCCTCCTCCAGGCGCTGGAGATCGTCAAAAAGTACGTGAAAACCGCGCAGCTCCGGGGAGTGTGACTATTACGTAAAGAATACATAACAACAATATATTGTGCGTGACAGGGAAAATACAACACAATATATTGTTGTTTTTGTTGACTGCGCTGGACTGTGATGCTATGATAAAGAGGTCGGAACGAAAAAATTGAGCGAAGCCAAACAGATAAAAAGGGGAGGTTGTCACATGTACCAGGTTGTAAAGAGAGACGGCCAGATCGCGGACTTTGACATAGCCAAGATCAGCGCGGCCATCACAAAGGCCTTTGAGGCACAAAAGAAGCAGTATCATCCCACCATCATTGACATGATGGCGCTGAAGGTGACGGCGGATTTTGAGCCGAAGATCAGAGAGGACCTTGTCCAGGTGGAGGAGATCCAGGACAGTGTGGAGCGGGTGCTGGTCCAGGCGGGCTACGCGGATGTGGCCAAGGCCTACATTCTCTACCGGAAGAACAGGGAGAAGATCCGCAATCTGAATTCCACCATGCTGAATTACAAAGAGATCGTGGATAACTATGTCAATATCAACGACTGGAGGGTGAAGGAGAACTCCACGGTCACCTACTCTGTGGGGGGACTCATCCTCAGCAATTCAGGAGCTATCACAGCCAACTACTGGCTCTCGGAAATTTATGACGAAGAGATCGGACAGGCCCACAGGAACGCGGACATCCACATCCACGACCTGTCCATGCTGACCGGCTACTGCGCGGGCTGGTCCCTGAAACAACTGATCCAGGAGGGGCTGGGAGGAATTCCGGGAAAGATCTCCTCCTCACCGGCAAAGCACTTAAGCGTGCTGTGCAACCAGATGGTGAATTTCCTCGGCATCATGCAGAACGAGTGGGCAGGAGCCCAGGCATTTTCCTCCTTTGACACCTACCTTGCGCCCTTTGTAAAGACGGATCACCTGGACTACGAGGGTGTGAAAAAGTGCATAGAGTCCTTTATTTACGGTGTCAATACGCCCTCCCGCTGGGGAACCCAGGCGCCGTTTTCCAACATCACCCTGGACTGGACGGTGCCGGACGACCTGGCGAACCTGCCGGCCATCGTGGGCGGAAAGGAGATGGATTTCACCTACGGGGACTGCAAAGAGGAGATGGACATGATCAACAAGGCGTTCATTGAGATCATGATCGAGGGGGACGCCCACGGGAGGGGCTTCCAGTATCCCATCCCCACCTACTCCATCACCAGCGACTTTGACTGGTCTGACACGGAGAACAACCGGCTTCTCTTTGAGATGACGTCCAAGTACGGCACACCCTATTTCTCCAACTACATCAACAGCGACATGGAGCCAAGCGACGTGCGCAGCATGTGCTGCCGTCTCCGCCTGGACCTGCGGGAGCTGCGCAAGAAATCCGGCGGCTTCTTCGGCAGCGGGGAGAGCACAGGCTCTGTGGGCGTGGTCACCATCAACATGCCACGGCTTGCCTACCAGTCGGAGAATGAGGAGGAGTTCATGGAGAGGCTGGACCACCTGATGGATATCTCCGCCAGATCCCTCCACGTGAAGAGAACGGTTATCACAAAGCTCCTGGAGGGCGGGCTCTACCCCTACACAAAGCGGTATCTGGGCACCTTTGAGAACCATTTTTCCACCATTGGCCTTGTGGGCATGAACGAAGCGGGGCTGAACGCAAGGTGGATCAGAAAGGACATGACCCACCCGGAGACCCAGGAATTTTCCAAGCGGGTACTGAACCACATGCGGGAGCGCCTGTCAAGCTACCAGGAGGAGTACGGCGACCTCTACAACCTGGAGGCCACCCCGGCGGAGTCCACGGCCTACCGGTTTGCCAAGCATGATGTGGAGCAGTTCCCGGACATCATCACAGCGGCGGAGGGGAACGGGACACCCTACTACACCAACAGCACCCATCTGCCGGTGGGGTACACAGAGGACATTTTCGACGCCCTGGACATCCAGGATGAGCTGCAGACGCTGTACACCTCGGGAACCGTCTTCCACGCCTTCCTGGGAGAGAAGCTTCCCTCCTGGAAGTCGGCGGCGGCCCTGGTGCGAAAGATTGCGGAGAACTATAAGCTCCCCTACTATACACTGTCCCCCACCTACTCCATCTGTAAGGATCACGGCTACATTGCGGGCGAGCACTACACCTGCCCGGAGTGCGGACAGAAGACGGAGGTCTACAGCCGCATCACCGGCTACTACCGCCCGGTGCAGAATTGGAACGACGGAAAAGCCCAGGAGTTCAGGGACAGAAAGGTCTACGACCTGAGCCACTCTCATTTCCACGCCCATGACCAGGGGGATGAGATGCAGGGAGAGATGGAAGAAAAAACGACAGCGGGAGAGAATTACGAAGCTTTGGCGGCCCCTGTGAAGCTGCTCTTCACTACCAGGACCTGCCCCAACTGCGCCATCGCGAAGCAGGCGCTGGAGGAGGCCCACATCGAGTACAGGGTGGTGGATGCCCAGGAGCACAAAGACCTGGCAAAGAAGTACCGGATCATGTCCGCGCCGACTCTGGTGGTGATCGGAGAGAACGGGGTGGAGAAGCTGACCAATGCGTCCAGCATCAGGAAGTACGCGGAAGGATAAACAGGACGGGTAAAGATGAAGGGGATCTTTTTACGGAAAGATCCCCTTCATCTTTTCTGCTGTGACCAGCTTCCGCAGGGCCACGATGTAGGCCGCCATGCGGAGCGTGCAGTGACACTCATCCACAACGTCCAGAAGGCTCTGGAAGGATCGGGTCATGAGCTTTTCCAGCATTTCGTTTACCTGGTCACGGTCCCAGGTCAGCTCCTGGATGTTCTGCACCCACTCAAAGTAGGAGACGATGACGCCGCCGCTGTTGGCGAAGATATCCGGTATGAGGGTGATGCCCCGCTTTTCCAGGATGGCGTCCGCCTCCTCGGTGGTAGGGCCGTTGGCGGCCTCCACGATGAAGGAGCAGTTCAGTTTGCCGGCATTTTCCGCTGTGATCTGATTTTCCAGGGCGGCGGGAACGAGCACATCGCACTTGCAGGTCATGATCTCCTCGTTGGAGATATGCCGGATGCCCGGCGCGCTGTAATCCTTCAGAAGAGCGCCCTCCTGATCCAGAAAGACAGAGATGGTGTCGATATCCAGTCCATCCTCGCAGTAGAGACCGCCGGAGATGTCGCTGATGGCAATCACTTTCACGCCCCTGTGGTAGAAGATGCGGGCCGCATTGGCGCCCACATTTCCCATCCCCTGGATGGCGACGGTGGTACCGGCAAGTCCGCGTCCCTGCTGTGCCAGGAGGAGCTTGGTGCTGATGACCACGCCCCGGCCGGTGGCGGAATTCCTTCCCTTTGAGCCGCCCAGTTCCACAGGCTTGCCGGTCACCACGCCGGGACAGGGATGCCCTTTCAGCTGACTGTAGGTGTCCAGCAGCCAGGCCATGGTCTGGGGATTGGTGTTCACGTCGGGAGCGGGGATGTCTGTGTCGGACCCGATGATGGGGGCGATGGCAAAGGTGTACCGCCGGGTCAGGTTTCTCAGCTCTCTTCTGGAGAGGGTGTGGGGATCCACCTGGATGCCGCCCTTGGCGCCGCCGTAGGGAATGTCGGCGACCGCGCACTTCAGGGTCATCCATGTTGCCAGGGCCTTCACCTCATTTAAATCGCAGTTCTGGTGATAGCGGATGCCGCCCTTAAAGGGGCCGCGGATATTGGAGTGCTGTACCCGGTATCCCTCGAAGACCCGGACCGTGCCGTCGTCCATTTCTACAGGTAGATATACCTTGATTTCCCGCTGGGGATTTTTCAGGATCTCAAACATGGACTGGTCGATGTGTCCCAGCTCCATTGCCTTGGTCATGGTGTCGATTACATTGGTATAGGGATCGTATGTATGTGACATGTTTTTTCTCCTTCACTGCTTTTTGCTGCTGCGCATCAACTGAAAAAAATGGTAAGACTTTGAAAATCAGGAGTCAATGGGGGGAGAAAACAACGAGAAAGATTTACTTTTTTTACTGAAAATGTTTTACTTTGAAACAATCTGACGCTTGATACTTAAAAAAATTAAACCTGAAAGGTGGAGCTTAAAATCAAAGCCCGATTGACAGGAGAGCGCGCCGGTGCTATGCTTGGCGTATAAAAATATAAAATCTGACAGCAACATGAATTTGAGACGCAAGGGTGTGTCCGCGGGGGAAGTGCGGATACGCCTTTTTTATTTTGCGGGGAAGATCCCGGCTGTATGCTGACGGCAGGACAGAGAACAGGAGGAGAGCGCATGAAAAATGACAAGCTGGACGCAATAGACAAGGTGATTTTGGACATTCTGCAGGAGAACGCGAAGACGCCCCTGAAGGAGATAGCCAATAAGGTCTACCTCTCCACGCCGGCCGTGTCCGCCAGAATAGAGAAGATGGAGGAAAAAGGATTTATCACTGGCTACCACGCCCAGATCGACCCGGTCGCTCTGGGGTATCACATCAAGGCGCTGATCAATCTGGAGGTGGTGCCTGAGGACAAAAAGGAATTTTATCCCTTTGCGAAGGCCTGTCCCAATGTGATCGAGTGCAACTGCGTCACCGGGGACTATTCCATGGTGTTGGAGGTGCTCTTCCCCAGCACAGTGGAGCTGGATCAGTTTATCGGGGAGCTGCAGCGCTTTGGGCGGACCAAGACGCTGATCGTGTTCTCCACCTCTGTGGAGCACAGGGGGATCACAGCGGAGGTGCGGGAGGATCAGGAGTCCGGCTCCTCCACCCTCCTGTGAAAATCCTCGATCATGGACTCCAGGGTGATTCCCTTCATTGTCTTTTTTATAGCTTCCTCAATCTCCTGGTAGGGGCCCTGCAGAACCAGGTGGATGTTCTGGGCGACCGGACATTTCCGGTCCGCGCAGGGATGGATCCCGATGAGGGAGGAGAGGCCGTCCGGCTCAAGAGCCTGGTAGATCATGTATAGTGTGATGTCGGCGGGGGACATGCAAAGCTCGGCGCCTCCGGCACCCCGGGCGACGGTGATGATCCCGGCTTTCTTCAGGGCGCTGAACACATTGCGGATCACCACCGGGTTGCAGCCTGTGCTCTGGGAGAGCAGAGTGCTTGTCACCCTGGCCTTTCCCTTCGCTTCATATATAAAAATCAGGCAGTGTACTGCCACGGAGCATTTCATGCTGATCTGCATCTTTCCATCCTCTCTCCATAATTAAAACGGTGTTGTTCATTGGCATTCATATAGCTTCCTGTAACAGGGACAGGGGGGATGTAAATGTTGATTTTACATCTGGCCTGTGCTATACTGTACAAAGATGTAAATGTTCAATTTACATTATCCTATTTTATACATTTTGAAGCGGATTTGCAAGTGTAAGAGATTGACAGGAGGAGATGTGAGATGAAACTTTATGAGATTTGCTTCAGCCCCACAGGAGGAACGAAGAAGGCAGCGGATATTCTGGCGGGAGAGCTGGCCAAAGAGACAGAGAGCGTGGATCTGACAGACAGCAGGGCAGATTTCTCCGGCATTTCTCTGGAGGAAGAGGATGTGGCGGTGATCGCAGTTCCGTCCTACGGCGGACGTGTGCCGGGGACAGCGGCCGGGAGACTTGGGGCCATCAGAGGGAATGGCGCAAGAGCGGTTCTTGTCTGCGTGTACGGCAACCGGGCTTACGAGGATACCCTGGTTGAACTGCAGGATATCGCAAAGCAGGCGGGCTTTCGCGTGACAGCCGCGGTGGCCGCTGTGGCGGAGCACTCCATTGCCCGGCAGTTCGCGGCGGGCCGTCCGGATGCACAGGACAAGGAGCAGCTGCAGGGCTTTGGAGGGAAGATCCGGGAGAAGCTGGACGCAGGAGACGCCTCAGAGCCGGCGGTTCCGGGCAATCGCCCCTACAAGAAGGAGGGCGGAGCCGGCATGACGCCGAAGCCCACAAAGGACTGCGTGAAATGCGGCCTGTGCGCTGCGAAATGTCCGGTGCAGGCCATTGATAAGAATGACCCCAAAAACGTGGACAGCAAGGCCTGTATTTCCTGCATGCGCTGCGTATCCGTCTGTCCTCACTCCGCCCGGAAGGTGAGCGGCGTCATGCTGGCCGCGGTGGGCGCTATGCTGAAAAAAACGTGCTCTGAGAGGAAGGAGTGCGAGCTGTACATTTAATATGTGGCAGATCTGCCGGAAGGGACAGAAAGGAGCAGGCGTCCTCCCCCAAAGAGGGCGCCTGCTCCTGTGTTACTAAAAGTCCTTGCACATCTGATAGTAGGGGAGTTCCCCGTATCCCAGCCTCTCGTACAGGGAGATAGCCCGGGTGTTCTCCTTTGTGACCTCCAGACGGATACGCTTTACATCCGGATAGTGCTCCTCGATCCACCGGAAGACCTTTGTGCCGCAGCCCTTTCCCCTGGCCTCGGCTTTCAGATACAGCTCGTCAAACCAGATCTGCTCTCCGCCGGCCTCGTTGTTCCAGGAAACGGTGAAATGGGCATAGCCCAGGGTGACAGCTTCCGCCTGTGGGTCATTGGCTTCCTGTTCCTCCAGGATCAGGACTCTGACGCAGGGGTTTCCTGCCACGGCCTCTGCCAGTGTACGCCGGAAGTTCTCTTCCGGGACTGTGTGAAGGCAGGCGGGACTGTTGTAAAAGTCCTTCATCATTTCCAGGATGACTGCCTCGTCTTTTTTCTCCATTGTTCTGATGATCAGCATAATCGATAACTCCTTTGCCCGGCACTTTTCGTGTTCTGTGCCGGCGTCTGCCCCCATCATATCACGGGGATCAGGGGAAAGCAAGAGCCCCGGCTGCCATGAGGAGCCGGGGCCGGATTATGTACTATGCATTTCAGAAAAGTCCATCCAGGTAGGTGGTGAGAAGACGGCGCATATTGCCCTCAAAGTCAGATTTCCCTATCTTCAGGCACCAGTCGAACACCACGCCGATGACAATGGTGCGGATGTCGCTTGTGACTGCCTCGAGAGGATACTTCAGCTGGATCGCGCCGGCCTCCAGGGCCCGCTGCAGATAATTCTGAACCGTGACGATGGGGTAGGGGCGCTCGGTCCGGATGTCCGGGTTCAGGGACTGGTTTTTTGGCGTGTAGTAGTTGGACACAAAGTCCAGGCCCAGCTCCCGGCAGTATTTCACGTAATTCAGATAGACGTGTATGATGGCTGTCTTGGCCTCCTCCGCGTTGGCGGGCAGATCCAGGCAGTCCGCGTCCACGCTGGGCTGCTCCTCGATGTAGTAGGACAGAAGGTCGTCCTTTGTCTTGAAGTGGTGGTAGAAGCTGCCATTGGACACGCCGGCCTCCTCGCATATATTTTTGATGGACAGCCCCTCGTAGCCCTTCTTGCGAAGGATGGTCTTTGCGGCCTGGAAGATCCGGTCCTTTGTCTCCTTTGACTTCTGCTGCTGTCTGGATAATTCCTGTGTTTCTCCCATATTAATAAATCCCCTTTGTGTGATACTGTTTCTTTTTTGTATCATAGCATATTTCCGGGGCAGTTTCAAGAAAACAGAGTGAACTCGGTATTTTGTCTCTCGTTGCGCGTCTGTCCTGTTTCCGGTATAATACATATTATACATGCCTGACGGGCCGGTTCCCCTGGGGCTGGCGCCGGGCAGCTTTGACTGATATATGATAGGAAATGAGGAATAGCAGGAGAATGGACATTAATCAGAAGATCACAGAGGAACTGGGAGTGAAGAGATGGCAGGTGGATGCCGCTGTAAAGCTGATCGATGAGGGGAACACCATCCCTTTTATCGCGCGTTACAGAAAGGAGGCCACCGGCACCCTGGACGACACCCAGCTTAGGACTCTCCACGAGAGGCTCCAGTATCTGCGGGGGCTGGAGGAGAAAAAGCAGCAGGTCCTGTCCACCATCGAGGAGCAGGGCAAGCTGACGGAGGAGCTGAAAAAGCAGATCCTCTCCGCGCAGACCATGGTGGAGGTGGAGGATCTGTACCGCCCCTACCGGCCAAAGAGAAGGACCAGGGCCATCATCGCCAAGGAGAGAGGGCTTGAGCCCCTGGCGGCCTTCATCAGTCTGCAGAGCGCAAAGGAGCCTCTGGAGAGGGAGGCGCAAAAGTATGTGGATCCGGAAAAGGAGGTGGCTTCCCCGGAGGAGGCCATCGCCGGGGCCAGGGACATCATCGCAGAAAATATTTCTGACGACGCGGACTACAGAAGCCATATCCGGAAGCTGACAAGGCAGAAGGGCAGGCTGGTGTCAAAGGCGAAGGACGAGGAGGCGGAGTCTGTGTACGAGATGTACTATGACTTCGAGGAGCCGGTGACAAAGCTGGCGGGGCACCGGATCCTGGCCATCAACAGGGGGGAGAAGGAAAAATTCCTCACCGTGAAGATCGAGGCGCCCCAGGAGGACATCCTCCGGTATCTGGAGAAGAAGACCATACACAGGGACAACCCCTACACCTCCCCGGTGCTTAGGGAAGCGGTGGAGGACAGCTATAAGAGGCTCATCGCCCCTGCTATCGAGAGGGAGATACGAAGCGAGCTGACAGAGAGCGCGGAGGACGGGGCCATCCGGGTGTTCGGGAAGAACCTGGAACAGCTCCTCATGCAGCCGCCTATCGCAGGACGTACGGTGCTTGGCTGGGATCCGGCCTTTCGGACGGGCTGCAAGCTGGCGGTGGTGGATCCGACAGGCAAGGTTATCGGCACTACGGTGATCTATCCCACGGCGCCTACCACGCCCCAGAAGATAAAGGCTTCCAAGGATCTGCTGAAAAAGATCATCCCCAAGTACAATATCTCCCTGATCTCCCTGGGGAACGGCACCGCCTCCAGGGAGTCGGAGCAGTTTATCGTGGAGCTTCTGAAGGAAATCCCCCAGAAGGTGGAGTACGTCATTGTCAGCGAGGCTGGCGCCTCTGTGTACTCGGCCAGCAAGCTGGCCTCCGAGGAGTTCCCCAGGTTCGATGTGGGGCAGAGGAGCGCCGCCTCCATCGCCAGGAGACTCCAGGATCCGCTGGCGGAGCTGGTGAAGATCGATCCCAGGTCTATCGGCGTGGGCCAGTACCAGCACGACATGAACCAGAAGAAGCTGAGCGACGCCCTCTCCGGTGTGGTAGAGGACTGCGTGAACAGAGTGGGCGTGGATCTGAACACGGCCTCTGCGCCGCTTCTTGCCTATATATCAGGCATCAGCGGCGCTATCGCGAAGAATATTGTGGCCTACCGGGAGGAAAACGGCCGGTTTACGGACAGAAGGCAGCTTTTGAAGGTGCCGAAGCTGGGGCCAAAGGCCTTTGAGCAGAGCGCCGGATTTATGCGTATTACAGGAGGGGACAATCCCCTGGACGCAACGGCGGTCCACCCCGAGACCTATCAGGCGGCCGGGGAGCTGCTGAGCCGGCAGGGCTTCACACCGGAGGATGTGGCCGGGGGAAGGCTGACCGGTCTGTCCCTCACCATCCGGGACTACGGGAAGCTGGCCGGGGAGCTTGGCATCGGCGAGCCTACCCTGCGGGACATCGTGAAGGAGCTGGAGAAGCCGGGACGGGATCCCAGGGACGAGATGCCAAAGCCCATCCTGCGCACGGATGTGCTGGAGATGAAGGATCTGAAGGAGGGCATGGTCCTGAAGGGGACTGTCAGGAACGTCATTGACTTCGGTGTGTTCGTGGACATTGGCGTGCACCAGGACGGGCTGGTCCATATTTCCCAGATCACGGACAAGAAGTTTATCAAGCATCCCCTGGAGGTGGTCAGCGTAGGGGATATTGTGGATGTGAAGGTCATGGGTGTGGACCTGAAGAAAAAGCGGATCCAGCTGACCATGAAGGGAATTTCGTAAGAGGGAAGAGAAATGAGCGAGAAGACCATAGGGACGCTGTCAAAATTTACCGGCATCCCCGCCCACACAATTAAATATTATGAGAAGATCGGACTTCTCTCCTCCAACCGGAAGGAGAGCTCCAACTACCGGTCCTACGACATGCGGATCTGTACGGACATCTACGAGTGTGTGAAATACAGAAATATGGGCTTTCCCCTGAAGGAGACAAAGGAGCTGGTCAAGGAGGCCGGCGACCGGCGGCTGGATGAGCTTCTGGATGAGCGGGAGAGCCAGATCGAGGAGGAGATCCGTGCCCTTACAGAGCAGAAGAGAAGGCTGGAGATTTTCCGCAGGGAGATCCGGGAGCTGGAAGGACGCCTGGGAAAATGGTATATAGAGGAGTGTGGAGATTTCTATTTCCGCTCCCAGACAAAGGAGCTGGACTATGACGGCGGAGACTATCTGGAGGCGGACGGGCTCAACCTGTCCACCCTTCTGCCTGTGAGCAAGACCACTGTGCACATGGAGAGGGAGTACCTGCGGGGGGAAAAGAGAGGCTACTCCTGGGGCATGGGCATCTTTCCCGGGGAGGACCGGGAGTGGATCCGGGAGAAGAAGGGCTACCGCTATGTCCCGGCAGGCAGAGCCTTTGTGATCTATCTGAAGATCACCGGCCCCTATGTGTCGGACGGGACCATGGCGGAGGAGATCGGCCGCTATTACAGACTGCTTTGGCCCGGCACGCCATCGGAGGCCTTTGGGATCCGGCTGAAGATCACCTTTGACGAGAACGGGAACGACTGGAATTATTTCAAGATCTTTATTCCTCTTGAAGAGAAATAGGGACTCCTTTTCCGGTCAGAGCGGACAGGACACAACCTGGAAGTTACTTCCAGGTTGTGTTATTTTGTGAATAAAACAAGACGCAGGGAGGGGAAGAAATTGTGAAATTATAGAAAATACAAACAAAAATTTTCGGTTTAAGCGAAATTCTATAGATTATGAGAATGGAAAACGGATTGACATGAAAGCTGGAGATAGTTATAAAATTAACAATATCAAGAAGGTGCGACACAAAAGAGAGACATAAGAAAAGAAAAATATGAAGAGAAAGGAATGGAGAAAATGACGCGCGAAGAAGTAAAAAGCATGGATTTTGAAGCCTTCAAGGCGGCGCTCCCCACTATGGAGGACGTGCATTATCTGGAGGCGGACGGCACAGAGGTATACGGTATCTACAAGCATGATGTGTGCTACATGGAAAAGGACGGCATACAGCGCACTCTGCAGATGATCGTGCCGGAGATGAAGCCGGACAAAGGCTACACCTACCCGGCAGTCCTGTATGTACAGGGATCTGCCTGGATGAAGCAGGACAACTACAAGCGCCTGGGTGTGATGGCAAGGCTGGCCCAGCGGGGCTATGTGACGGCCATCCTCCAGTACAGAGAGAGCTCTCTGGCTTCCTACCCGGCGCCGGTGGAGGACGCCAAGACGGGCGTGCGCTTCCTCAGGATGCACGCAGAGGAGTACCACATTGATCCGGAGAACATTGTGATCATGGGTGACTCAAGCGGCGGACACACGGCTCTGGCAGCAGGACTCACCGCAGATGACGACTGCCTGGACGGGGGGATCTACCCGGAGGTGTCCTGCGGCGTGAAGGCCATCGTGGATCTCTACGGCGTGACCGATATCTGCCAGAAGGGCGATTTCCCCACCACTCCCAACCAGGGCGAGGCGGACAGCCCGGAGGGCATGCTCATCGGCGGCAACAATGTGTACGAGCACCCGGAGCTCTCAGGCCCGGTCATCCTGACAAACTATGTCAGGGCAGACAAAGAGATCCCGCCGATCCTGATGATGCACGGGATCGCGGACGATATGGTCTCCTACAATCAGAGCGTGCGGCTGTACAAGAAATTTCTGGAGGAGGGCAAGGACGTGACCCTGTACCTTGTGGAAAACGCGGGCCACGGGGATATTGCTTTCTGGACAGAGAAAAATATGGATATTGTGGAAGGATTTATCCGGAAACATACCGGCAGATAAACAGGAGGGGCGGTAGAAAATGAATACAATATTGTTAATGGCCATTATTCTGATCTTGATCGTGGTGGCCACAGTTATAACGAAAAAGGTTCCCTTTAACTTTGTGCTTCTCATCGTGCCCATTGTCTGTGCCCTCATCCTGGGACACAGCGTGGAGGAGACCAGCACCTTTGTTGTGGAGCAGCTTTCATCCATGATGCAGTCGGCAGGCTTCATGCTTCTGTTCGCATTTCTGTATTTCCAGATGCTGACAGAGGCGGGCGTGTTTGACACTATCGTAACGGCAGTGACGACAAAGCTGGGACACAAGATGAACGTCATCGTGATCATGATCCTGACCACCCTGATCGGCGGCTTCAGCATCCTGACAGGTAACTTCACACCTGCCTACCTGATCACCTTCCCCATCCTTGTGCCTCTGTACAAGAGATTTGATTTTGACAGGGAGGCGGCCTTCATCATCGCCCAGACAGCTATGTCCGCCCTGTGCTTCATCCCGTGGGGCATCGGCATGGCCTACACAGCCTCCTCCGCAGGGCTGGACGCCAATGAGCTGGCGGCAGCCTCCATGCCCTGGGGCCTGTGCTTCATCCCGGCCATCATCCTCCAGTGGATCTACTTTGGCCTGCAGCACAAGAAACGTGTGGGAACCTTCCAGGCAGTGGCTGAGGTGGAGACCGCTGAGGAGAAGAAGGAGGAGAACCCGAACCTTCGCCCGAAGCTCTTCTGGGTCAACCTGATCATCTTTGTGATCGCCCTAGTGGCCCTTGGCGTGTTCGGCATTGCGCCCTACTTCGTGTTCATCGTGGCCACGGTTGTGACCGCCATGCTCAACTACCCGAAGAACTTTGGCGAGATATTCGCCAAGGTGGGCCCCATGTACCTGAATATCCTCATCATGCTGATCGCCATCAACGTGTATCAGGCTGTGTTCAACAACACCGGAATGGTGGGAGCTATCTCAGACGCGCTCATGCAGTTCTGCCCTGAGTTCCTGCTCCGCTACATCCACATCATCCTGCTGCTCCTGTGCGTGGTGATCATATACGTGATCCCCTTCCAGATCTTTAACGCACTGTACCCGATCTTCATTTCCATCGGGGCAGGCTTTGGGATCCCGGCCGTGGCAGTCATCGCACCCTTTGTCTGCAACCTGTCACTGGCTACCAGCTCCACGCCGACCAACTCATCCACATACACTGGCTGCGCGCTGACGGAGACGGAGGTACAGCACTTCTGCAAGAAGGCAGTGCCCATCCAGACCGTGACCAACGCGGTGGTCGTGCTGACAGCGGTGATCTTCGGGGTGCTGCAGCTGTAGTACTGAACATATCGCAGAATTATATTAAGAAATGGAAAGGCTCCTGCCGGATGTGGCGGGAGCCTTTTGCACTGGGAAAATGCCAGTCTGATGTAGAATGGAGACATGGCATGACAGAAAGAGAAAGGAAGGCGTCTTGCCTGCCTATCCCTGTTCCTTTGCGCCCTCTGTCACAGCCAGAGGAAGCCACTCATTTGCCAGGCATACGGTGTACAGAGCGATGCCCAGGGGCAGCAGGGCGCACCAGATGCTCCTTGGCCCGATGAGCGACCTGGCGGCAAAGGAGCAGGCCACACCCACATGGAAAGAGAGCAGAGTACATCCGAAGAACTTTGCCTTTACCGTGTGGGTTTTATCTTTATTTAAGAAGACTTCCGTGACAGCCATTGTGAACTGTTTCAGGTTGTTGGTGGAAAATAAAGTGGAGCTGGCAAAGCCCTTTGCCCCCTTAAAGCTGTTCCACTGGAAGGCGGTGGCGAAGAAGAAGGGGTAGAGAGCCAGAACCGGGTGGATGTCCATGGGAAAAAGTCCGATAAGGACTGCTGCGGCCCCGTCCAGGAAAATGCTGGCCACCTGAAGGTTGATGGAGCTGTGTCTGGGAAGCCATACTGTCAGGGCGATGGCAGCCATAAAGAGGAGCACGCCGCCCAGCCGCAGACAGGCGTCCGCGAAATCATGGCCGAGAAGGTCGGTCACAAAGTAGATCATATTGGCAGTCTGGGCATTTCCGAAGAGGTCGCAGAAGCTCAGGATCGCATAGACCCCGAAAAAACCGCCTACAAAGGCCATCATATAATGAAGGGGAGTTTCATATTTTTTCTTGTTTTCCATCTGTGTTCACCATTTGAATAAAGATTTTCTAAAATGCGGTGTAAACCGCTGTCCTGTGTATTATAGCATATTGCATACATATATAAAAATACATATAATATATGAATAAACATATAAAAAAAGTATGGGAAAGGTGCGGCCCGTTTGGCAGGGAGAAAGGAGAGGCAGATGGATATAAAGTCTTTGAAGTATTACCTTGCGGTGGTGCAGGAGGGAAATATTACCCAGGCGGCAAAAAAGCTGTGCATCGCCCAGCCGCCTCTGAGCAGGCAGATCCGGCTTCTGGAGGAGGAGCTGGGTGTCACTTTGTTTCTGCGTGGAAAAAAAGAGATACAGCTGACAGAGGAGGGGAGGTTCCTCAAGCAGCAGGCAGAGGAGATCATAGAGCTCATGGAGAAGACGAAGGAGCAGCTCGGGAAATTTGGCGGCACCGTCCACGGACTTGTCTCCGTGGCGGCGGCGGAGTCCTTCGGCATTGGGCTTCTGTCGGAGATGGTGGAGGCGTTCCACAGGGAATATCCCCAGGTGCATTTCCAGATCTGGTGCGGAAACAGCGACGAGGTCCGGGACAAGCTGGAGCGGGGCCTTGCGGATGTGGGGATCGTGAGGGCGCCGGTCTATATGGAGCAGTGCGAGCAGATTTTTCTGCGGAGCGAGCCCTGGGTGGCGGCCATGAGCCGGAACCATCCTCTGGCCGGGGAGGCAGGGGACGAGGTGCGCCTGGAGCGGCTCGGCGGAGAGACGCTGATGGTCCCTGTCCGGGCCTCCCTCCAGGAGGAGATCAACCACTGGTTCAACGAGATTGCCCAGGACAGGGAGATCCTCTGCTACTACAATTCCTCCGCCTCCATGCTGCCCATGGTGGAGCGGGGCATGGGCATTGCCATCTGCCCCGGCTCCGCCCGGTATTTTACAGGGGGCGATGGGATCGTGTACAAGACCATTGTGGAGCCCAGGAAGGAGTCCCGGCTCTATATGGTGAAGCGCCGATACCAGATGCTTCCCCAGGCCGCCGGGGCCTTCTGGGATTTTGTCTGCTCTACTTTCCCGCCTGCTTGATGATCTGATTGACGTAGGTGGAAAGCCCCGCTACCAGCACGCCCTGGACAATGGCAGTAAATGCGGCCATGGCGATCTCCGGTCCGGTGCGCAGAGGGCTTGTGGCCAGGACCCAAACGGCGCACAGAGCGATGCCAAGCCCGCCCAGAATGAGGGGGATATACTTGTCTTTGACGGTCTGCGCCTGTTTGAGCCAGATGCCGATGAAATACAGGATGACAGATACTATGAGAAGCTCCGGCTTGATATATTGAACGATCTGTTCCATGAGATTACCTCCGCTGTTTTTTTGAGGCGGCTGCATGGCGCCGCTGCTTTAATCTATGCGGAGGACTGCCGGAATGTGCGAGGGGCAGAACAAGGCGGCCCAAAACCGGCTGCCAGATAGTCATGGATGATCGTAGATATAAAGTGGGAAAATAAAGAAAATATAAAAAACGGAACTGCCGGTCTGATACCGGAGCTCCGTTTTTTGTCCTGGAGCATACGGGATTCGAACCCGTGGCCTCCACAATGCGAATGTGGCGCGCTCCCAACTGCGCTAATGCCCCATAAGGAAATTATACCACTTCAGGGGAAGAAATCAAGATGAATTTATGATAGAATACTTCTGTCAATATTTAAGCGGAAGATGGCAGGCCGGCAGATGAGGGCCGGCGCTGCGGGAAGAAAAGGAGATGGACAGGCATATGAAGAGGAATATGGATTTGGATAAAATACAGGCGCTGAAGGAGAAGATGGTGGAATTTTACAGGGGATGCCCGGAGCAGATCCAGCATTTCCTGAAGGTGTACGCATTTGCGGAGATGATCGGTGAGGCGGAGAGACTGGATGAACACACCTTGTTTCTTTTGAAATCCACGGCTCTTGTGCACGACATAGGCATCCGCCCGGCAAAGGAAAAGTACGGGTAGTCCAACGGAAAGCTGCAGGAGCAGGAGGGGCCGGCTGAGGCCGGGAGGCTGCTGGACGAACTGGGCTACGGGGAGGCGGACCGGGAGCGGATCTGCTATCTGGTGGGACATCACCACACCTACACAGGGGTGGACGGCGCGGATTACCGGATCCTTCTGGAGGCGGATTTCCTGGTCAACGGCTACGAGGAGAAAATGTCCCGGGAGGCCCTCACACACGGTCTTTCCGCCGTTTTTGAGACGGAGACGGGGAAGAGACTTCTAAAGACTATGTTTGACGTGTAAAATCCATTGCATTTTCTGTGAAAAAATAATATAATTTCCTTATATTTACTACAAAAGACAGACAAAACAGAGGTCTGAAAAGTCATAGAGGCGTAAAGGAGAAAGAGCGATGAAAAAAAGAGTAGTAGTTGCATTAGGACACAGAGCGCTGGGGATCACGCTGCCGGAGCAGAAGGAGGCCGTGAGGAGGACGGCGGTATCCATCGCGGATCTGATCGAGGAGGGATACCAGGTAGCCATCACCCACAGCAACGCACCCCAGGTGGGGATGATCCACACAGCTATGAATGAGTTTGGAAAGGTGCACCAGGATTACACGCCGGCTCCCATGTCTGTGTGCTCAGCCATGAGCCAGGGGTATATCGGATATGACCTTCAGAACGCGATCCGGGAGGCGCTCCTGAACAGGGGCATTTACCGTACCGTCAGCACCATACTGACGCAGGTGACAGTAGATCCCTACGACGAGGCCTTCTACACGCCCACCAAGGTGCTGGGCCGCTACATGACAGCCGAGGAGGCGAACGAGGAGCGCAAGAAGGGGAACTATGTGATCGAGGAGCCGGGAAAGGGCTTCCGCCGCGTAGTCTCTGCCCCCAACCCGGTGAGCATTGTGGAGATCGACGCCATCAAGGCGTTGATAGGCGCGGATCAGGTAGTCATTGCCTGCGGAGGCGGCGGCATCCCTGTCATGGAGCAGGATCACCGCCTGAAGGGCGCCAGCGCGGTCATTGAGAAGGATCTGACAGCCGGAAAGATGGCAGAGGAGATCGACGCGGACGAGCTGATCATCCTGACAAGCGTGGAGAAGGTGCGCATCAACATGAACACCCCTCAGGAGTCCGAGCTGGGAGAGATCTCCCTTGCTGAGGCCAAGCAGTACATGGAGGAGGGGCACTTCGGCGTGTACAACATGCTTCCCAAGTTCAAGGCCTCAGTGGAGTTCATTGAGAAGAGAGAGGGGAGAAGCGCCCTCATCACTTCCTTTGACAAGCTGAAGGACGGACTCAAGGGAAAGACCGGCACAATCATCCGGTAAGAAAAAAGCAGTATATCGATCTATTGATCCCGGCCGCGCAAGAACCGCGGCCGGGATTTTTCTATGCAAGAAGTGTGTTAAAAATGTAACAGGAGACGTAACACTTTTTAAAAGTATTACGTCTGAAATGAACAATTGTAAAACACACTTGACATTTCATGTAAAGCCAACTATACTGAAAATGTAAAGTAAACTATACGATTGTGAAGGGGATGTCGAGCCTATGAAGACCCGGATTCAGGAGCTGCGCAGGAAATACAAGCTCTCCCAAGAGGAGCTTGCCCTGGCGGTGGGGGTCACCCGGCAGACGATCATTTCGCTGGAGAAGGAGAAGTACACGGCTTCCCTTGTGCTGGCCCACAAGATCGCCAGATATTTCGGGGTGACCATTGAGGATGTATTTGATTTTTCAGAAGTGGACGAGGAGGAGATGTGAGATGAAGGAGTACAGAGCAAAGCTGAAGAGACAGATCATCTGGATGATCGTCGGTATCATTTTTTCCTGCATGATCATTGTGATCTGCTGCGTCAGCGCCATGCGGCTGGGGGCGGATGAGCATGAGGCCAGCTTTATGAGAGGATTTCAGAGCGGCCTGTTCCTGGCCTGGGCGACCATCGCGGTCTACGGGATCGTGGTGAATGTCCGGGCGCTGCGGGATGAGAAGCGGCTGCGGGCGCTCTACATCAAGGAGCACGACGAGCGGCTGCAGGCCATCCAGAGGGAGTCGGGCCGGGCAGCCTACTGCATCAGCCTGTTCGGACTTCTGACAGCGGCCATTGCGGCGGGATTTTTCAGCATGACTGTGTTCGCGGTGCTGATCGGAGCTGTGCTCTTTGTGAGCCTGGTGGGCCTGGGTGCGAAAATCTGGTTCCACAGGACGATGTGATGCAGCCCTGTGTCATACGGGCCTGGAAATTGTGTAAAATTTAAGGAAAAAGTATTGACAAATTTTCGGGGGGGGGTATATTATTGTACTAAATTAATAGTACAGGCGGTGCAGGCGCCTGAGAACATAGAAATGAAAAAACAAAAAAGATCATCCAAGGAAGATCATCCCATGAGGGGGGAAAGGAAACAGAGGCTATGATTGAGATCAGAGACCTGACCAAGGTGTACAGACTGAACAAAAAACAGATGGCTGAGGCCCACACGAAAAATCCGAAGAAGACGGCTGTGGACCACCTGAGCCTGACAGCGAAAAAGGGGGAGATCTACGGACTTCTTGGGCCAAACGGGGCAGGGAAGACCACCACTTTGCGGTGCGTTTCCACCATTATAAAGCCTACCGGCGGCGAGATCTACGTGGACGGCCACGAGGTGCAAAGAGAGCCGGAGGCGGTCCGCAACTGCATCGGATTTCTCACAAGCGATATCAAGCTGGACGACCAGTTTGACGCGGATTACATGTTCCGCTTCTTCGGCCGTCTCCACAAGGTGCCTGAGGAGAAGCTCAGGAAGCGCAGGGAGGAGCTGTTTGACTATTTTGGCATCAGCGAGTTCGCCCACAAGAAGATCAAGGAGCTGTCTACAGGTATGAAGCAGAAGGCGGCTATCGCGGTCAGCCTTGTGCACGACCCGGATATCGTCATCTTTGACGAGCCCACCAACGGTCTGGATATCATCACTGCGAGAAATGTGACGGACTATCTGAAAAAGCTTCGGGACGAGGGCAAGCTGGTCATCGTTTCCACCCACATCATGTCCGAGGCGCAGAAGCTCTGCGACCGCATCGGCATCATTATCGACGGGCAGAAGGTGGCAGAGGGCACCCTGGATGAGCTGCTCACGCAGACATGCACGAACGACCTGGAGGATGCGTTCTTCCAGCTCTACGCGGCCAGAAAGGGGGAGAGGTAGATGTTAAACGGTATTAAACAGATATTTGGAAAAGAGATGGCCAGGATATTGAAGGACAAAAAGATGGTTTTCTCCGTCTTTCTTCTCCCGGTCATCATCATGGTAGCCCTGCTCACCATCATCAACAGCCTGGCGGGACAGATGCAGTCAGATATAGAGGATCACAAGTCCATTGTCTGGATGCAGAACGAGCCGGAGAGCTTTGAGGCCTTTCTCTCCTCCGCGGGGATGGAGTACAGTGTCAGGACAGTGGACTCTGACAGCGACCGGGCGGAGGCGGAGGATCAGATCCTGAACGGGAAGGCGGATCTTCTCATAGAGTTCCCGGAAAATTTTGATCAGCTGATCGCCGGCTTCCAGGAGGGAGACCCGGTCCCACAGGTCAAGACCTACTATAATCCCTCTGAGGATTACTCTGCTCAGGCATATCAGGAGATTTCCGTGGGTGTGCTGGAGTCCTATCGCCAGACCCTGCTGGCGGGGCGGGTGGGAAACCCGGACGCCATCACTGTATTTACCGTCAATTCGGACAATGACGATATGGTGATCCAGGACGACGAGAAGGCCAGCGGCCGGGCCCTGGGCATGATGCTTCCCTATTTCATCACGATCCTTCTCTTTGCCGGAGCCATGGGAATCGGCACTGACATGATCGCCGGGGAGAAGGAGAGGGGAACCATGGCCAGCCTTCTGGTGGCGCCTGTAAAGCGGTCCTCCATTGTCCTTGGAAAGGTGTTCGCCCTGATGGCGGTATCGGGAATTTCCTCCCTCATCTACGTGGCAGGTATGGTGGTGTGCACGCCCTTTATGATGGACTCCATGACTGGTATGGACGAGGCCCTCAACCTGAACCTGGGAGCGGACCAGATCATCATGATGGGACTTCTCCTCATCGCCATCGCCTTCCTGTACTCCGCCGTTGTGGCGCTGATCTCCGTCTTCGCGAAGACGACGAAGGAGGCCAGCAGCTATATCATGCCGGTGTACATGGTGGTTCTGGTTGTGGGACTTCTGACCATGTTCCGCATGGGAGACGGAGGACGCTGGGATTTTTATATTCCATTCTACAACAGCGCCGTTGCCCTCCAGTTGATACTGAGCCATGAACTGACTATGTCCCAGTACCTGATCACTCTGGTGGAGACCCTTGCGCTGGGCGGTATCCTGACCGTGCTCATTGCCAGAGCCTTCAACAACGAGAAGGTCATGGCGCTGTAGGCAGGAAAGCGGAATAAAAGAACAGAAAATCAGGACAGGATCAAAGAGCCTTGTGCCCTCACCGTCCCTTTTCCATCAGCATATGATGAAAGGGGAGGTGACAGCATGAGGCTCTGTGATTTTCAGCAGAAGGAAGTGATCAATGCCTGCGACTGCCGGAAGCTGGGGTATGTGGCGGACCTGGTCTTTGACGAATGTACAGGCTGCATTGAGTCGGTGATCGTGCCAAGAGGAGGATTTCTGTGCGGCTGGTTTGGGGATACCGGGGAGTACGTCATCCCCTTTGACTGTATCAGGAAAATCGGCCCGGATATCATCCTTGTGGAGATCCACGAAGAAAAAAGGCACAGGTCGAAGTAATAAATTGACAAGTCCGGCCGGCGGGATATATACTTGTCTTAATATTTGAGAAAGGACGGAAGACCAAGATGAAATGCCCATATTGCAACCATCCGGATACGAGAGTCATCGACTCCAGACCGGCAGACGACGGTAATTCCATCCGCAGAAGGCGCTCCTGCGATGTATGCGGAAAGCGGTTTACCACCTATGAAAAAGTAGAGACCATCCCGCTGATCATTATAAAGAAGGACAACAACAGGGAGCAGTACAACCGCGGAAAGATCGAGACGGGCATCCTGCGGGCCTGCTACAAGAGGCCAGTGTCCGCAGCTGAGATACAGAAGTGCATCGACAGGGTGGAGACAAAGATATTCAGCCTGGAGGAGAAGGAGATCCCCAGCAGCGCTATCGGCGAGATCGTCATGGATGAGCTGAAGAAGCTGGATGAGGTGGCATACGTCCGTTTCGCTTCGGTGTACAGGGAATTTAAGGATGTAAACACATTTATGGACGAGATTAAGAAAATACTGGACAGAGGAAATGCGTAAAACAATGGATTATCAGCGGATTTTGGAAGGCATACTGGACATTGGAGAGGCCATGCTCTGCAGCGGAGCGGAAAATTTCAGACTGGATGACACCATGTACCGGATGTGCAAAAGCTACGGCTTCAAGAGGTACGATGTGTTTGTCATCCCCAGCAACATCCAGATTACAGTGGAGACGCCGGAGGGGGAGATCCTCACCCAGATCCGGCACATCGAGTCCACGGGCATCAACTATGACCGGCTGGACTACATGAACAATCTGGCCAGATACGTGTGCGCCCACACGCCGGACGCGGATGAGCTGCACAGGAGGTATGTGGAGGTCATGAACCGGAAGGAGCAGCCGCTTTGGATCACCTACCTGGCGGGAGTCATGGGCGGCACCGGATTCGCCGTCTTCTTTGGATGCGGGCTGACGGACGCGGTAGTGGCAGTGCTTGTGTCCCTCATGATCGTGTTTGTGGGAAACTGGCTTGGAAAGCGGGAGGACAATCTCCTGATATACAACTTAATCCTGGCCTTTCTGTCGGAGACGGTGATCATCGGCATGGATTTCCTGGGGATCGGCACCCACCCGGACCGGATCATGATCGGCATTGTCATGCTGCTCATCAGTGCCCTGAGCACCACGAACGGGATCCGGGAGATCCTGCAGAGGGATTTTCTCTCCGGTCTTATCAATATCATGAATTCTGTCCTGGGAGCGGCGGGCATTGCCTTTGGCATCGCCATCGCCATGCAGCTTCTTGGGGAGGGCGCCTACGACGGCTTCACGCTGAACCACAGCGTGCCCATCCAGCTCATCTCCTGTACCGTAGCCTGCGTGGGATTTGCCATGTGGTTCAAGATCCAGGGGAAGCAGGTGCTCTTTTCCGGCATCGGTGCTTTTTTCACCTGGGCTATCTACTGCCTGGTGTATGCGGTCTGGCCCAGCAACTTTGTGGCCACTATGGCAGGAGCTGTCTTTGTAGCGGCGTTTGCCTTCATCATGGCCAGGGTCAACAAGGCGCCGGCGACTATTTTCCTGACTGCGTCAGCCTTTCCGCTCATTCCCGGACCGAATCTCTACTATATGATGTACGGCTGGGTGAGCGGCGACAGTGTCCTGGCAAGCCAGGAGACAAGCGTGCTGCTTGAGACCTGCCTTGGCATTGCCCTGGGTTTCCTGATCGTGGACGTGGTGTCCAGGTGTGTCCTTTACGCGGTGAAGCGAGAGGGCTTCCGGGGAGAAAATATCATCTGACCCGGTGAGAAATAAATTGCGCATCCTACTGGAAAGTGCTATGATAAAAGAGGAAGCATATACAGCTTCTTCTTTTTTGATATGCAAATTTATTTTCAAGTTTTACAGATAGATCGGGTGTGTGTATATGAGAAACTATAAATTGACCATTGCCTATGACGGAAGCCGCTACCAGGGGTGGCAGCGGCAGGCCACGACGGACAATACGATCCAGTATATTATAGAGTGGAGCCTTGGAAGAATTGTGGGCTACCGGGTGCAGGTGGACGGCTCCGGACGGACGGACAGCGGCGTCCACGCCAGAGGGCAGGTGGCCAGCGTGAAGCTGTCCGGCCTCTACGACCCGGAGGAGCTGAAGGCTGCGCTAAACCGCTACCTCCCGGAGGATATCCGCATTCTCAAGGTGGAGCTGGTAAAGAATAATTTTCATGCGAGAAAAAGCGCCAAGGGAAAGAAATACGAGTACTATATAGACTGCAGGGAGAAGCCGGATGTGTTTTCCCGGCGCTACTGCTACCACTATCCGGAGAAGCTGGATATAGAGGCCATGCGGGATGCGGTGAAATACCTCATCGGCGTCAAGAATTTTGCCAGCTTCACGGACAACAAAGAGACAAACGATACAGTCCGCAGGATCTACAATATCAAGATCGTGCGTTCCGGGGAGAAGGTCAGGATCACCTACTACGGGTCCGGCTTCCTCTACCACATGGTCCGCATCCTGACAGGGACTCTGATCGAGATCGGGACAGGCAGGCGGGACGCCAGCAAGCTGCCGGTGGTCATCGCAGCGGAGGACCGCAGCCTGGCGGGATTTCTGGCGCCGGCCAGAGGGCTGTTCCTGCGGAAAGTGTATTATTAGACGACAAGGAGAACAGAGTATATGAAATTCATTTCCTGGAATGTGAACGGCCTGCGGGCCTGTGTGCAGAAGGGCTTTACAGACTTTTTCAAAGAGGTGGATGCGGATATTTTCTGCATCCAGGAGACAAAGCTGCAGGAGGGGCAGATCGACCTGGAGACGCCGGGCTACCATCAGTACTGGAACTATGCGGTGAAAAAGGGCTACTCCGGCACGGCTGTGTTTACAAAGGAGGAGCCTCTTAGCGTGTCCTGCGGCATCGGTATGGAGGAGCACGACCAGGAGGGGCGGGTCATCACCCTGGAGTACCCGGAATTTTACTTTGTCACTGTGTACACGCCCAACTCCCAGAACGAGCTGGCCAGGCTTTCCTACCGGATGCAGTGGGAGAGCGATTTCCTGGCCTACCTTAAGAGGCTGGAGGAGAAAAAGCCGGTGATCTTCTGCGGGGACCTGAATGTGGCCCACAGGGAGATCGACCTGAAAAATCCCAAGACGAACAGAAAGAACGCGGGATTTACAGACGAGGAGAGACAGAAATTTACGGAGCTTCTGGAGGCTGGGTTTATCGACACCTTCCGGTACTTCTACCCCGACAGGGAGGGGATTTATTCCTGGTGGTCCTACCGGTTCAAGGCCAGGGAGAAGAACGCAGGGTGGCGTATCGACTATTTCTGTGTGTCCAGATGTCTGGAGGACAGGCTGGAGGACGCCAAAATACTGACCGATGTGATGGGATCCGACCACTGTCCCGTGGAGCTGGATCTGAAATAGCAGGGAAAAGAGAGAAAAAGAAAAGTAAGGGAAAGAGGCGGGCGAATATGAGGATTGAGAGAGAACACGCGGCGGCAGTTGTCATTGATTACCAGGAGAAGCTGATTCCTGCCATGGACAGGAAGGAGACGCTCATAGAGAACTCCTCCATCCTGCTGGCGGGTCTTCGCGCGCTGGGCATCCCCATGGTGTTCACCCAGCAGTACACAAAGGGGCTGGGCAGTACAGTGAGGGAGCTGACCCAGGCTGCGGGGACGGAAGAATTTGTGGAGAAGATCCGCTTCAGCGCCTGGCAGGATGTGGTCAGCAGCCATCCCTGGATACAGGGGAAAAAGTACATTATCCTCTGCGGCGTGGAGTCCCATATCTGCGTGCTGCAGACCCTGATAGATCTGCGTGCCGCAGACTTTGTGCCCGTGCTGGTGACAGACTGCGTTTCCAGCAGGAAGAGGACAGACTATGAGACGGCTCTGATCCGGGCCAGGCAGGAGGGGGCTATCCTCACCACATACGAGGCGCTGCTCTTTGAGCTGCTTGAGAAGGCCGGTACAGAGGAGAGCAAGAAGATCCAGCGGCTTGTGAAATAGGAAAGACAAAAGAAAAGGGAGGGTATATCTGATCTGTTCCGGATCAGATATACCCTCCGTCTATTCCGATGATTTGCCCGGTCATGTAGGCCGGGGCATGGGCGGTCTGCCACACAAGGTCCGCTGCCTCCCGGGGCGTCCCGAACCTTCCGGCGGGGATCTCCTCCTCCAGCGCCTCCCGCTCCACGGGGGAGAGCCAGGAGTTCATAGATGTGTCGATGACCCCGCAGGCGATGGCGTTGACCTGGATGTTGCTGGGGGCCAGCTCCTTTGCCAGGGCCCGGGTCAGGCCGTGGATCCCGGACTTGGCGGCCGAGTAGGCGGCCTCGCAGGAGGCGCCCACTGTCCCCCACATGGAGGAGATGTTGATGATCCGCCCTTTTTTGCGCGTCACCATGGGCGGGACGGCGCTGCGGCAGCAGTAGAAGACAGAGGACAGGTTGGTGTCCAGCATTCTCTGCCACTCCAGGTCCGTCATGTCGGTGAGGAGCCCGGTGTGGGAAATGCCGGCATTGTTCACCAGCACGTCCAGACAGGGACAGAGCTGATAAATTTTCTTAAAGATCTGCCGGACCTCCTCCGGGTTTCCCACGTCCCCGGGGACAAGCGTGCACTGGCCGGGGAGCTGCTCCTGGATTTCCTGCCAGACCTTCTCCAGCTCCTCCAGCGAGGAGCGGCAGTTGAGAAAGACGTGCCACCCCTCCTCGGCAAAGCGGAGGGCGCAGGCGCGGCCGATGCCCCTGGAGGCTCCTGTGACGAGTACGTATTTTACAGACTGTGTTGCAGACATGAACATTCTCCTTTTGTCTTTATCGTTTCTCCCATTTTACACCAGAGTATATCTGCTGTCTACCTGTCCGGGCAGGCGCGTATTTTCAGTCCGCTTTCTTCTGTGCATACAAAGCAGCTCTCGTACATGCCGCCAATGTTTTTAGGTTCATAGAGAACGTCCAGACCTGTTTCTATCATGTCAATGGTCAGCGCATTTACCTCCTCTGTGCTTTCTACAGAAAATACGATAAAAATAAATCCATCCTTACGCTTTTCCAAGGACAGCATCCCTTTCATTGCTGCATTTCACCTCCGGCCTTTTTGCAAGCACGATCCCTGCTGACAGAAGGAGCGGGAACAGTACGCCTGCTAAAATACCTATTTTCAGATCGTTATCCATAGCGTCTGAGACAAGGCCCACCAGCGTGGGGCCTCCTGAGCATCCGATATCCCCGCCAAGGGCCAGCAGCGCAAACATAGCTGTCCCGCCTTTTGGAAGAGAGGCGGCCGCCTTGCTGAAGGTACCCGGCCACATGATCCCCACAGACAGGCCGCAGACAGCGCAGGCGGCCAGACTGAGCTGGGGAACCGGAAGGAGGGAGATCCCCAGGTAGGATACAATACACAGAAGCCCGCTTGCGGCCATAAAGCGCTCCAGGTTGATCCGGTGTCCGTATTTTCCGTAAAACAGACGTGACAGCCCCATCAGCAGGGCAAATGCCATCGGGCCGGCCAGGTCCCCGGCGCTTTTGGAGATGCCTAGGCCCTTCTCGGCAAATACGGATGCCCACTGGCTCACCGCCTGTTCACTTGCCCCGGCGCACACCATCATGACAAGCAGGACCCAGAACAGCTTGTTTTTAAAAAGTGAGCCCGGCGTCATTTCGCTTTCACCGTCCTCAAGCAGGGGAGCCATGGGAACCCTTGTAAAGGCGAAAGCGTTGCAGATGGGCAGAAAAGCCCAGGCCAGCGCCAGGAACTTCCAGTTTTCCATGCCCGCCAGATGGAAAAAGAGGGTGGATACGAGCACGACTCCCGCATAGCCCCAGCAGTAGAAGGAATGCAGCATACTCATGGTTTTTTCTTTGTGGCCGGTGGGGCAGGCTTCCACGACTGGGCTGACAAGTACTTCCAGCAGCCCGCCGCCGACTGCGTAGACCATGACGGAGATCAGTATGCCGGCAAACGGTACCGGCAGCAGGTCCGGCAGAACGGTGAGAAGGATCAGGCCTGCGGCTGAAAAAATGTGTGCCGCAACCATGGAGGCCCGGTATCCTATCCTGTCTGCGAATCTGACGGACAGAAGATCGACCAGGAGCTGTATCCCGAAATTAAAAGTTACAAGCAGCGTGATCTGAGAGAGGGGGATATGATAGGTTTCCTGAAACAGTAAAAAAAGAAGCGGCGCGAAATTATTGACAACAGCCTGGACGATGTAGCCCGTGAAGCAGGCTGCAATGGTTTTGTTATACTGATTTTTTATTCTCATTTTGTCTCCTCCTGTTCTGAATATGGATTATATCATATAGAGAATGCCAAATCATTGAATATAATTGCTTTTATATGGTACAATATCACAAAATGAGATGAATCGGAGGATGAGTATGGATCATTGCGTGACAGTTACGGACGAAACGCTCCGGGAAACGGCAGTCCATGGAAGCAGCGGTTATCCGTTTGCCTATTATCCGGAAAATATCTGGCAGTTTGACTTCCACCGGATAGACTGGCACTGGCACCATGAGGTGGAATTTATATATTTTTCTGAAGGAAGTGTATTCTGTTTTGCCGGGGAAGACCGGATAGAGATGCGGCAGGGAAGCGGGATCTTTATCAACAGCGGCGTGCTGCACCGATTTGAAGCGCAGGAGAGCGCATGGGCGCCCAACATCGTCTTTTCCCCGTATCTTCTTGCGGCAGAAGACACTTTTGTCTACCATAAGTACATCATGCCTGTCATCAGCTCATCTGTCCCTTACCAGGTTCTGGAGCCGCAGACAGGCTGGCAGGAACAGATCCTGCAGATCCTCCTGCAGATTTTTGATCTTCAGGAGACAGGGGAGGACTGCGAATTGTCCACTGTGAGAATGCTTCTGGAAATATGGGAGCTGCTGGCAGGGAATATGGATCTGTCGGCGGGCGGTTCCCGGCTTCGCCGCCTGACCCACAAACAGGCTAAACTGCAGACCATGATGCAGTTCATCCACGATCACTATATGGAAGAAATAACGCTTGAACAGATTGCCGCGTCTGCCTCTTTGAGCAAAAGCGGCGCCCTGCACATTTTCCGGTCAGGAATACATATATCCCCGGTGGCTTATCTCATCCGCCACAGGCTGGCACAGGCGGCAGAGCAGCTTCAGGCAACCCAGAAGTCCATATCTTCCATTGCCGCGGATACGGGATTTTCGGATGCCGGCTATTTTTGCAGGAAATTCAGGCAGCAGTATCATATGAGCGCCAGTGCGTACCGACAGAAAAAATGGGGAAAATGACTGCGTCAGGGAAAATCTGGAGGAGGGGTTTAAATTTTACAAGGGAGTTGCTATTTCTGTCCACTGATGCTATGATGTAGGCATGATTCAGACAAGCGATATTTGCCGAGAGAGGAGATTTTAAAGGAAATTATCATTAGCGATGGAAGCAGAGGATGAAAAAGAGGTATGAATATGATCGACAGGGCAATTGAATTTGCGACGAAGGCTCATGAAGGGCAGTTCCGGAAGGGGACAAGGCGTCCCTATATCGTGCACCCCATTGAGGTGAAGGAGATCGTGTCCACTATGACCCGGGATGAGGAAGTGATCAGCGCCGCGGTACTCCACGACACAATTGAGGACTGTAAGGGAGTGACCAGGGAGGTGCTGGCGCTGGAGTTCAGTCCCAGGGTGGCGGCCATGGTGGCCGGAGAGAGCGAGGATAAGTCCAGGACCTGGATGGAGAGGAAGACCGCAACGATCCAGTCCATTGGGAACGCTCCCAGGGAAGTGCAGATGATCGGGCTTGCAGATAAATTGTCCAATATGCGTGATATCGACCGGGATTACCCCAAGGTGGGCGAGGAGCTCTGGAACCGCTTCCGGATGAAAGATAAGAAAATGATCGGCTGGTACTACAAGGGTGTCCGGGATGCCCTTGCGAAGGACTTTCAGAAGGAACCGGTATTCCAGGAGTACTGCCGGCTGATCCGGAAGAATTTCGATTAGAAGCATAGCAAGAGGGCCGGATATGCGGGATGTGACGCCTGCATATCCGGCCCTTTCGCTCTATCTGTGGAGTTCTGTCTGTCGGGCTCTATCTGTCAGGGTTTTCTATTCTCAGCTCCGCTATCCCAATAGCCTCCTTTTAAGGAAAAGTACAGAGGCGGCGCAAAAGACAGCCGTCAGAAGGGCGCACCACAGAAGGGCGGCACCGAGAGTCCCGGCGTCCGCAGGGCTGCCCGACAGGGCGTCTCGCATGGCGTCGATGACAGGTGTCATGGGCTGATAGCGGGCAAACGTCCGCAGCAGCGGCGGCAGATGCTCTGTGGGTACAAAGCCGGAGCTCAGGTAGGGCAGGACGATGGCCAGGGAGGAGAGAGAGCTGGCGCCCTGGGCGCTCTTTGACAGGATCCCTACAGCGACGGCCAGCCAGGACAGCGCCAGGATCATGCCTGACAGAAGAAGGAAGGTGATGCCAAGGCCGGTCAGGGTAAGGGCCGGGCGGAAGCCAAGGAGCAGCGCGATGACAAGGACCACAGCGGAGGTCACAAGGTTCCGCGCACAGGCCTCCAGCACATGGCCGTAAAGGAGCGCTCCCTGACGGATGGGGAGAGTGGAAAATCTGCTCAGGATCCCGCTGGTGATATCCTGATTGACCATGATGGCCGTGGTGGAGGAGCCCTGGGCCGCGCACTGGATGAGGACGCCGGGGACGATATAGGCTGTGTAGGAGGTGCCGTCCACGCGGATCAGGCTGCCAAAGAGGGAGACAAAGAGCAGCATCATGAGGGCGGGCAGCAGGATGCTGGTGAGAAAGGTCTCCGGGTTCCGGCAGGACAGGAGCAGGCAGCGCCAGGCGATGGTGAAGGTGTCGCTATAGCTTTGTTTTGTTGTTTCCATATGATTTTTCCTCCTTGATCATAGTTAAGAACACATCCTCCAGGGAGGGGGACTCCTCTGAGAATTCCCGGACAGAAACAGAGCCATCCCGGAGACAGCAGAAGAGCTCCCCCAGGGTGTCTGCCCTCCCGTCTGTAAACACAGTCAGAGCGCACTCCTCCGGCAGGCAGCTGGTCCGCCATTTTCCCGCAGGGGCTCCCAGAAGAGAGGCGGCCTGCTCCAGATCCTCCGGGCTGTGGAAGGCAAACCGCACGGCGCCCCGGGGAAGGAGGGACTTCAGCCGGGCGGGGGTCCCCTCTGCCAGGATTTTCCCTTCGCTCAGGATACCGATCTGGTCAGCCAGCTGCTCGGCCTCCTCCAGATACTGGGTGGTGAGGAGGACGGTCATGCCGCCGTCCCGTAGCCTTCGGACGATCTGCCACATGGCCAGGCGGCTCTGGGGGTCCAGTCCGGTGGTGGGCTCATCCAGGAATAGGACATCGGGACTTCCCACAAGGCTCATGGCGATGTCCAGCTTCCTCTTCATCCCTCCCGACCAGCCGGAGACCCTTCTGTGCGCATCGGGGGAGAGGCTAAAGGAAGCCAGGAGCCGGACCGCCGATTTCTCCGGGGCTGCCAGGTGCCGCAGCCGGCCCATGAGGAGAAGATTTTCCATTCCCGTCAGACTTTCATCCAGGGCGGAGAACTGTCCAGTCACGCTGATGACCTGGTGGACCTTCTCCGGCTCCCTGATCACATCAAAGCCCCGGATCCGGGCAGCTCCCCCGTCAGGGCAAAGCTGGGTGGTCAGTATGCGGACTGTGGTGGTCTTCCCGGCGCCGTTGGAGCCAAGAAGAGCGTAGATGGTCCCTGTGGGGACTGAAAAGGTGACGTTTCTTAGGACCTCTCTGTCTTTGTAGCGTTTCTTCAGCGAGGAAACGCAAATCGATACATTGTTTCCTTCCATGGGTTACCTCCTTTTTGTGAGCTGTGGCGCATGTTTTCTTTTTTTTGATTATTAATACCGAACGAAGGTATGTATATGTTTAATATAAAATTGCCTCTGAAAGGCAATTTTATGAGTCCTGCTGCAGGGCAGGGTGGTTTCTGATCAGGTCAGCCGCCTTTTCATCATAGATGGGAAGCCCCATCCTGGCGAGCACCTCGCAGCTGCACTGGTACCTGCGAATAATCTCCTCAGAGCTGCCGGGAAAGACAGATGGGATCAGCCAGACATCCAGGAGGATCAAAAGCTCGGACAGCTCCTTTGGATAGTCTGTCTGGATGGAGCCGTCCCGCCTGCCCTCCTCGATGAGCTCCAGCCAGCGGGGGCACAGAGTGCGGCGGTTTGTCTCCAGCATCCCTGCCAGGATCCGGGGATTTTTAAGGAGGGGGACAGCCTGAGCGGAAAAGGCTGTCTGCTCTTCGTTGGACTGGTTCAGCAGGATGGCCAGCTTCATCTTTTCCAGGCCACTCAGATCCGTCCGCTTTTTTACCTCCTCAAAGGGATTGTTCCTGGCAAAGAGCCTGTCCCCCAGGGCGTTCAGGATGTCCTCCTTTGACTTGAAGTGGTGGTAGATGGCGCCCTTGCTCAGGCCCCCCAGCTCGTCCACAATGTCCTGGATCGTTGTCTTGTCGTATCCCTTTTCCAGAAAAAGCCGCTGTGACACATCCAGTATCTTCTCCACAGTGACCTCCGGATATTTGTTTCTGGCCATGGTATCCTCCTACATACATTCGTTTGGTATGTATATAGTATAACGAGCAAAACGCAAGGTGTCAATGATTTTCATACTAAAAGGGTGAATGGCAGAGCTGGCTCCAGGCTTCCTTAATCCCGCCGCTTTTCATAGACAGCCCTGAAAACACACCCCAGTCCAAGCCCCATATATCCGTCCGCCAGGTACCAGAGGGCGTGGGAAAGGGCAGTGGCATTGTAGTGGATGGGAACTGTGGGCAGAAACAGGGCGCACACGAGAAGCGGATAGGCATACTTGAAAGGCGTCCGGGACAGAGCACCCAGAAGAAGAGACAGAAGAAAGGAGGAGAACAGCAGGACAACCACCAGTCCCATCATATCAGTGGGGCCGGCGGTCAGGGGAAACAGATAAAACATGACAGCCTGTATCGCAGTGATCACAAGCTCTTTCCTGTACTTTTTCATTGTCCTGCCCTCCTTTCCGGGACGGGGGAGACTACAGCTCTGCCAGCATCTGGGCCGGATTGTCGGCTGCCTTCACCTTTCCGAAGGCTTTGACGATGGTGCCCTCCTCATCGATCAGGTAGGTAGTGCGCACCACGCCCATGGTCTTCCTCCCGTACATATTTTTCTCCTTCCACACATCGTAGGCCTGGATGCAGGTGAGCTCCGGGTCAGAGAGCAGTGTGAAGGGAAGGCCGTATTTTTCCTCAAATTTCTTGTGGGAGGCCACGCTGTCCTTGCTGACGCCAAGGACGACAGCGCCCTTTTCGGCAAACTGGGGATAGAGATCCCCGAAGCCGCAGGCCTGCTTGGTACAGCCGGGAGTGTTGTCCTTGGGATAAAAATAGAGGATGACCTTCTTTCCCCTGTATTCCTCCAGCGTGTGCATGTCTCCGTTCTGGTCCGGCAGAGAAAATGCCGGCGCCTTTGTTCCGATTTCTAACATAGTGGTTCCTCCTTTAGTCTGAAATTTTATTCTGAAATGAAAGGAATCCCTCAGCTTGCGCAGGGAAGGTGTCCATGCGAAGCCTTATGATCCTATGTCTGTATCCCTTTCTTTTTCAGGAGCGGTGTTTTCCTCTCTGACGAGACTGACCCGCAGAAAGCTTTCTTTTACTTTGGCGGCATACTGCAGCTCATAGAACGTCTTTCCCTCCAGCATGGCCTGTGAGATAGCTTCTGTCTCCCTCTGGACATCCGCCCCGTGGGCATACCAGCCGAGCATGGTTCTGTTCTCGCCCCAGAAGGAGGAGCTGTCCACTCCGAAAAGGGCAAAATGAGGTACGTCCGGGCGGGTGGACACACGCATGGACATTACCTTATAGCAGTTGACCAGCTGTTTGCCGTCATGGCTGCGGATCATGATCTTGCCCGTGGACACTGGTGTGGGGGCGGGCTGTGACTGACCATCAGGAGCGGTGCCTGGATGCTCCGGGCTGTCAGACTGGTCTGAAACAAGATAGTCCAGGGAGACCTTCAGTATCCGGGAGAGGGATATCATTTTCTCCATCTCCGGGTATCCGTTTCCCTGCTCCCAGCGGGAAATAGCCTGCCTGCTGACGTGTAGCTGCTCGGCCAGCTCCTCCTGGGAAATCTTTCTTTCTTTTCTTACTGTGCGAAGATTTTCACCAAAGCTCATAGGGGTGCCTCCTTATATGTATGATATGCTGTCAGAGCCGGCCGCTTCCATGTGCGGCTGGCATTCGTGGTATGCCTGGATTATAGCGGAAATGCCCTGAGCAGGCCACCAACCCTGGCTTGCAGAAGCGCAACCTGGGGTTGCATCTTATATATCAGAGGCATATCAGAGGTATTTTGATCCCTCCCGGATGCTCAGACTGTCCATCTTCGCCTTATAGGTGCGGATAAAGTCTCTCACCCACTCAGGATCCGTCTGTCCTCCTGTCCCTCAAATTTCTTTTTGATGGCGAGATATTTTTCCGTGTTCCGGTTCATTTCTGCACCTCCCGCAGCAGATCCTCTGGCTCCACTCCAAACAGCTTTGCCAGGGCAATGAGGTTGGTGGTGGTGGGCTCTGAGGTTCCATTTTCCCATTTGGACACAGCCTGCCTGCTGATGCCCAGCGCCTGGGCCACGAATTCCTGGGTCATTCCCCTGTCCGTGCGGTGCTTCTTCAGCACTTCGCCAAGAGATTTTCTTGTCCTGGCCGTTTCCGGGTTCACATTGCCGGACCGGATGTATTTCCTCAGGGCCTTCACGACTAAAATAAAGAGATAGACGCCGCCCACAAAGCTCCCAAGGATAAAAATGAGATTAAAAAATGCAATGACAACAGATAATGAGGATAAAATTTCCATATATGCTCCCTCCTTTTGATAGAAACAGCATAGCATGTATGTGCAGTTGTCTCTATCAACCCGGGCGCAACTTTGCGGTTGCGCGCAAAATTTCTGTGTCCTTGGCCTCCGGGTCAGGCTCTGCAGATTGTCCTTGCGTACTTTTTTTCGGAGTCTTGGGTTACCCTTATCTTTCCCTGTTCTATGAATGTGTCAATCCTTTGGGCATACCACCAGTCGTAGGTCCCCACCGGGTATTTCCCCAGGATATTCCCGATGAGAAAGGCCTGCTTTAGGGGCTTGTCGGTGAGCTCCCTCCATATAAGAAAATCATAGAACTCTTCAGGGACGCTGAGCAGGTTCCCGTTGATGACAGCGCGAAGAGGGGCGTTTTCCCCTCGCAGGTCTTCCCACAGCAGCGCGTACATTTCCCGTTCTGAAGAGGAAAGCGGTCTTTCCAGAGGCAGAAAGTGCCGGAATTCATCGTGGGACACCTCAGCCCAGCTCCGGCAGGATACAATGCGGCTGCCGTTTGTCCTGTATCTTGGAAGCTCCACTGCGGAGACGGGATTTTTGTAAGACTTCATCCAAGCGCAGAGAAAGCAGAGACCGCAGAGGGAGTAGGGGCTGTGACTGTACCAGATCCTAACAGCCCGGCCCTGCCTTAGATATTCTTCCAGCCGGGCCAGCCCGCGGATGTAAGAGGCGCCGGCTTTCATTAGCTCCCGGCAGGCAGCCTCGTCATGCCCATCCTGGTCCTGGCTGTACATGGAGAAGATCAGCTCCTGCCGGTAGGAGCTGTCCATCGCTTCCTGGATATCGCCGATGTCCAGCATGAAGGCAAGGCATATGACCGTGTCCGGTTCGCCCTCCTCTGCCGGGAGTGCGCAGATGGTTTTGGCATATTTCATGCAGGCAGCCTCGCTCTCGCCAAACAAAATGTCAATCATGATCTGCCTCCTCTTTCGTATCCTTCTCATTGCCTGTAGTATTATCCATAGTGTATCATCTCTGCCCCTCAGTGTCTATTATTTCCACAAAATCGTTTTCATAAATTTGTGCAATGTGTCCTATTGCCATCCGCGTCTGTTTTTTATATAATGAAAACCATCTACAGAGAAAATCTTTTCTCTGAGGCTGCCTGGCAGCCATTCTTATTTATGATCATCCGGCGTTTGTCCGGGGCGGGTTCCGCCACATGAAATTCCTTTTTTGAAGTCTGCAGACAGGTGAAAAGGTTGCAGTCCGTTGTTTTTATGTCTATAATGGAGGTGTGACATCTTTATGTGCATGACGAAAAAAGTAAATATGGATGACTCAGAATATCCCACTGCTGACCGGGAGTACAAGAAATGTGCTCTATCTTTCCATGAAAAATGACATTTCCTTCCTTGTCAGCGGCACCCTGAACTTATATGAGCATCAGAGCACCTACAATCCCAATATGCCCATGCGGGGCGTGCTGTACTTTGCAAGGCTGTACGGGAAGATCATTGCCCGGGACAACATCAATATCTACAGCTCCAGCCCCAAAAAGTTCCCCCTTCCCCAGCACATCGTGTTTTACAATGGGACGAGAGACCAGCCGGACCGGACAGTCCTGCGGCTCTCCGACCTTTTTGAGAGGTGTGGGGAGGGAAAGACCCCGGCGCTGGAATGTACTACAGTGATGCTGAACATCAACTACGGCCACAACCGGGCTCTTATGGAGAAGTGCCGGCGGTTGGAGGAGTACGCCATCTTTGTGGATAGGGTGCGGAGGAACCTGGAGACAGCAGGGCCTCTGGAGGAGGCGCTCATGCAGACTATTGACGACTGCATCCAGGACGGAATTCTGAGGGACATCCTGATCCAGCAGAAGGCGGAGGTGATGCAAATGATACTGGAGACGTTTGACAAGGAAAGCTATGAAAAGGCTGTAAAGAGCGAGGCCTACGAGGACGGCTACCAGGCCGGAATGGATGAGGGCTACCAGGCCGGGAAAGAGTCTGTGCTGAAGGAACAGGTAAAGAAAAAGCTGTCCAGGGGAAAGACAGCACAGGAAATCGCGGAGGATTTAGAGGAGAGCCTTGAGACGGTGGAAGAGCTGATCACTCAGCTTTCCGACAAGGCTTCTCCATAGCGTAGTTCGTTAGCTGGATACCGCAGCGCTCCACGGTCTGTTCTTTTATAACGCGGTATCCTCTTTTTTCAAAAAAAGGCTTTGCGGTGATGGAAGCGTGGGTTGTAAACCGGGCACAGAGAAGCTCCGGGGAGAGGTAGGACTCCAGGCGGTCGCAGATGGCAGTGGCTATGCCCTGGCGCTGAAAATCCTTATGCACATAGAGGCGGTCCAGGTAGCCGGCGTTGTCCATATCGCCAAATCCGGTGATGATACCGGCTTCCTCCGCAATAATAGTGTGGTGGGCCAGGAGCGTGGCCTGCCACCTTTCCATATCCAGCTCCTGTGGAGCCCACGCATCCAGCTGCTTGGGGGTGTAATCCCGGGCGCAGACCGCGTGGACCGTATCATGGAACAGGCGGATGACGGCGGCAAGGTCGTTTGAGGTATATGCTCTGTAAATCATAGGTCTTTTCTCAGAACCTCCTTTGGCGGCTCGATCTCATTGGCCAGCGTGTGCTCGGTGAGCTCAGACAGGAGACGGAGCTTTTTGTTCAGCATGGGCCTCATGCAGTTGGGGACATGCTCCTGGTGTGCCCTGTGTATGGCCACGCATTCCTTGCAGTTGCCGTGATAGCGGCACGCCTTTTTGCAGGGGCAGTGGTCCTTATCTTTGTATTCCTCTCTGAACTGAGCGGCAAATTCTTCCTGGAGCTTCAGGCCTTCGGCCCGGTTTCCCCTGTGAAACTCTCTCATTGCTTCCAGCTCTTTTGGATTGTTTTCTATGATCATAGGTTCCTCCTGAAATAATGGGGCTTATTTGCGGCTGCTGTTATCTTACAGGGGACAGTGTATCACTGCCCCCTGGGAATGTCCACATTTTTCAGGAAATCACTGAAGGGAATTCACTACAGGTCGATCCTGTAGTACTGGGAAAGTCTTCCCTTTTCCTATCTGTCACACTCACAGACCAGCCTGCCGCCCTGCCTGCGTTTCCTGGCCGGTCATAGGGGTACCTCCCGTTCTACCTATCTACCTGACGGGCGTGTAGTCAATCTCTGACTCTTCTTCAGTGGCCTCCAGCTTGAAGATGACAGGACGCAGTCCGTCATTGCAGGAGACAATGGCGACGCCCGGTTTTCTGATCCAGTCTCCGTAGTAGAAGAGATCCTTCCCGGCACCGTGGGCCAGGGCGAATACATACTGGTAGATGGCCTTCCAGGCCTCATCGCACATGCCATCAGGCTTTGCGTAGTCCGCATAGAAGACCTGGCCTGCCTTCAGCATGGGACAGGGGGTCAGTCCCTCAATGCCGTACTCATCGGCCAGCTCCTTGTCAAGAGTGGTTTTCAGAACAGTGATCTTTACGCGTTTCATCATCAAATATTACCTCCGTTTTTATGCTTTTTTGATGGCCTCTGCCGCGGCGCCGGGAGCGGACAGGATCAGACCTTGCAGGCGGACGCCGGAATGTATTATTATGAAATTATCTTAAAACGCAGTCCAGAAAGGGGGAGCTGCCATGCAGACGCCCAGATATATTTTTGCAGATGATTTTTCTGCATTTGAAACCTTTTTTAAGTCTGTCCCGGGGAGACGGTGTTCCTTTAAAAAGGGAGACAGTCTGTGGGCACCGGGACAGCCCTTCTCGCCGGTCTATTACATCCTGTCCGGGCTGGCCCTGACCTGCATCCACCACGAGGAGGGGCACAGGAAGATCCTCTCCTTTCACGGAAAAGGAACCGTTTTCCCGGTCTATCACAGCAATCGGTTTAAAATAGAAAAATCCATTGTCACCCAGGCCCTGGAGGATGTGGAAGCGCTGGAATTTTCCCCGTCCCAGTTCCGCCGCATGATGGAAGAAAGCTTTCCTCTCACAGAGACGGTCATTGACTGGTATGCATCCTACGTCAATCTGCTCCTCTATGAGACGGCGCACCAGGAATACAACAGCGCCTTCATAAAGCTGTGCAACCTGCTCTATCTCCTGGCAGAGAGAGGAGATGGAGGCGGGCCCAGTGATTTATCTGAGCCAGGAGGAGTTGGCGGATATCCTTGCTGCCAACCGGGTTAATCTTTCCAGAAATCTCTCCCGTCTCCGGCAGGAGGGCATTATTGCCACAGGACGGAAGCAGATCCGCATCCTCCGGCCGGACCTGCTGGTAGCCCACTGCTCCAGCGAGACGCTGTGACAGCGGAACACAGCCGTCCGGCTCCCGCTGTTCCGGATATTACATTATTATTGCACATGATTATCATACACGAGATCAGAAGGATTGTCTGTAGTCCAGGCTACAGAGAGTACTCTGATTTTTCTGTCATTCAAAAACGGGATGTGCTATAATTGATGATGTATGATGCGGGGCAAAAATCCATGCATTTTTGGTGGTATGCAGACGGCATGTGACGATGCGGCTACGTGCGGACCCCGCAGTGCCAGGGAGGACTTATGATCATCAGCGCAAGCAGGAGGACCGACATTCCTGCCCTGTATCCGGAGTGGTTCATGAACCGGCTGCTGGCAGAGGAAGTCCTGGTCCCCAATCCCTACAACAGAAAAAAGGTGAGCCGTATCCGCCTTACGCCTGAGGTGGTGGACTGCTTTGTGTTCTGGACGAAAAATCCGGAGCCAATGCTGCCCTATCTGAGGATGATCGACAGGCTGGATTACCGGTATTATTTTCAGATGACGATCACGGACTATGAGAAGGACATTGAGCCCCATCTGCCGTCCACGGAGGAGTCCATTGCCACCTTTATCCTTCTGAGCCAGCGGCTGGGGAAAAACAGGGTGGATTTCCGCTTTGATCCCATCCTCCTGACGGAGAAATATACCATTGACTACCACCTGGAGAAATTCGACATGATGTGCGAGTGGCTGCATCCCTATACGACCCGTTGTATTTTCAGCTTTGTGGACTCCTACAGAGGAAGCCCTTTCCGTGAGCTGGAGGATGAAGAGAAGATCACGCTGGCGGAGGGGCTTGCAAAGATTGCCGACCGATACGGCCTGCCCCTGTACACCTGTGCGGAGAAGATCGATCTGGAGAAGTACGGCATCCGCCATGCTGCCTGTATTGACAAAGAAAAGATAAGGGAGATCATCGGATACAAGCTGGATTTGAAGAAGGACAGGGGACAGAGGAAGGAGTGCGGCTGCTGCGAGAGCATAGATATCGGCATGTACGACACCTGTGTCCACGGATGTCACTACTGCTACGCCACGGCCAGCCTTGCCAGCGCAAAGAGCAGGAGGGATGAGCACGATCCAAAGTCCCCCATTCTGATCGGGCATCTGCAGGGGGATGAGACGATCACAGACAGGGAAGTGGAGTCCAGCAGGGACATTCAGCTGTCGCTGTTTGATTTTATGTGAAAATGATTTTTTGGAGGAAGACCATGAACCGTTCTGAGAAAGTATCCTGGCTGATCCGGGAGCTGAAAAAAGAAAATCCAGGCTATGAGGTCATCCGGGAGCCGGTGAACGAGACAGAGAAGAGAAGGCTTCTGCGAAGCCTTATGAACGTGCGGTGGCCCGGTGGAGTGAGCCCTGAGTTCCTGCGGGTGCAGGATGAGCTGCTTCAGGAGGAGCTGGAGGAGAAAGGGATCACAGATGGAGGGGCGCTGCCGGTGATCCGGGAGCAGTATCCATGCACGGCTGTAAAGAACGACGACCGCATCGTGCTCTGGAGAGGAGACATTACCACTCTGGCTGTGGACGCTGTAGTCAACGCGGCCAACTCTCAGATGCTGGGATGCTTTGTGCCATGCCACGGCTGTATCGACAATGCCATCCACTCGGCGGCGGGCGTCCAGCTCCGGAACGAGTGCGCGGAGCTGATGGAGGCCCAGGGCCATGAAGAGCCTGTGGGAAGGGCAAAAATCACAGGAGGCTACAATCTGCCTGCCAGGTATGTGATCCACACGGTGGGGCCTGTGGTGGGCGTGGAGGTGACGGAGAAGCAGAAGGCGGAGCTGGCATCCTGCTACAGGAGCTGCCTGAAGCTGGCGGAGAAGAGCGGCCTCAAATCGGTGGCCTTCTGCTGCATCTCCACAGGGGAGTTCCATTTTCCAGGTAAGCTGGCAGCCCGGATCGCTGTGGAGGCGATCGACCGATATTTGTCCGGCTCCAGGCTTGAGCGAGTGATAATTGATGTGTTTAAGGAGGAGGATCTGCATATTTATCAGAAGATTTTCCGGTAATTGTGTGAAAAAACAGGTTACTTATCCCCCGGATTGAAATAAGTTATCCACATCTGTGGTGGATAAGTGGGTCATCCCAGTTCTTAAGAGTTTATGAAAATTCAGTGAATTCCTTGACAAAACTACACTGTCTGGCTATGATTATGAATAGTTTATGAAAAAGGCGGAGAAGAAGAGGAGTACGCAGGTGTTACCGCTCCATGAAAGAGAGGGCTGCTCGTGGGCTGAGAGGCGGCCTGGAGAAGGGACTGCGGAAGGTAGCTTTGGAGCCGGATGGCCGAATGGCGGGCAGATACAGGCAGCAGGTAAGTCATCCCGGAGTCGTTCACGTTACAGAATAAGAGAAGATGTATGGAGGAGTTTCTTCCATATTAAATAAAGGTGGTACCGCGGACAGATAGAATTCGCCCTTTACGTTTCAGTGAGGGGTGATTTTTTATTCAATAATAACCCTTCACCGCATCAGTTACATGAGCTGCGCAGCAGCCGGAAGAATGATTATGAGGAGGAAGAACATGAGTCAGAACCTGGAGAAGACCTACAATCCAAAAAAGATCGAACCAAAGCTATACGACAAGTGGTGCGAGAAAAAATATTTCCACGCGGAAGTGGACAGGAGCAGAAAGCCCTTTACAACGGTGATGCCGCCACCGAACATTACCGGAAAGCTGCACATGGGCCACGCTCTTGACAACACCCTGCAGGATATCCTGATCCGCTATAAGAGGATGCAGGGCTACAACGCCCTCTGGATCCCGGGAACAGATCACGCTGCTATCTCCACGGAGGTGAAGGTGACCAACCAGCTGAAAGAGGAAGGCATTGACAAGAAGGAGCTGGGACGGGAGAAGTTCCTGGAGCGCACCTGGCAGTGGAAGGAAGAATATGCGGGAACCATCGAGGCGCAGCTCAAGAAGCTGGGCGTCTCCTGCGACTGGGACAGAGAGCGGTTCACCATGGACGAGGGCTGTTCCAAGGCAGTGGAGGAGGTTTTCATCAGCCTGTATGAGAAAGGCTATATCTATAAAGGCTCCAGGATCATCAACTGGTGCCCGGTGTGCAAGACATCCCTCTCCGACGCGGAGGTAGAGCATGAGGAGCAGGAGGGACATTTCTGGCACATCAAGTATCCCATCGTGGGAACTGACGATTACCTGGAGATTGCGACCACACGTCCGGAGACCATGCTGGGAGACACAGCCATCGCGGTACATCCGGATGACGAGCGCTACAAAGACCTTGTGGGCAAAAAATGTCTGCTCCCTCTGACTGACAGGGAGATCCCCATTGTGGCGGACTACTATGTGGATAAGGAGTTCGGAACCGGAGCGGTGAAGATCACGCCGGCCCACGACCCCAACGACTTTGAGGTCGGAAAGCGCCACAATCTGCCTGAGATCAATATCATGAACGACGACGCCACCATCAATGAGCAGTATGGTGGAAAATACGCAGGCATGGACCGCTACGAGGCCAGAAAGGCCATGGTGAAGGATCTGGAGGAGCAGGGATACCTTGTGAAGGTAGAGCCCCATTCCCACAACGTGGGAACCCATGACCGCTGCCACACCACAGTGGAGCCTCTCATCAAGCAGCAGTGGTTTGTGAAGATGGACGAGCTGGCAAAGCCGGCCATCGAGGCGGTCAAGAACGGCGACCTGAAGTTTGTGCCGGAGCGGTTTGACAAGATCTATCTGCACTGGCTGGAAAATATCCGCGACTGGTGCATTTCCCGTCAGATCTGGTGGGGACACCGGATTCCGGCCTACTACTGCGACGAGTGCGGCGAGGTAGTGGTGTCAAGAGGCATGCCTGAAAAATGCCCGAAGTGCGGCTGCACCCATTTCACACAGGATGAGGACACGCTGGATACCTGGTTCAGCTCCGCCCTGTGGCCCTTCTCCACTCTGGGATGGCCCGAGAAGACCGAGGATCTGGACTACTTCTATCCGACAGACGTGCTCGTGACAGGCTACGATATTATTTTCTTCTGGGTGATCCGTATGGTATTTTCCGGGTATGCCCATACTGGAAAGTGCCCCTTCCACACTGTGTTTATCCACGGTCTTGTGCGGGACTCCCAGGGACGCAAGATGAGCAAGTCCTTAGGAAACGGTATTGACCCGCTGGAGATCATTGACCAGTACGGAGCCGACGCCCTGAGAATGACTCTTGTGACAGGAAATGCCCCCGGAAACGACATGCGCTTCTACAATGAGAGAGTGGAGGCCAGCCGTAACTTTGCCAATAAAGTGTGGAACGCTTCCAGGTTCATCCTCATGAATATGGAGGGCAAGGAAATCACAGAGCCGGATCTCCTTAAGCTGCTTCCCGCTGACCGCTGGATCCTTTCCAAGTGCAATAAGCTGATCCGGGAAGTGACGGAGAACATGGATAAATTCGAGCTGGGCATTGCCCTCCAGAAGGTGTACGACTTTATCTGGGATGAGTTCTGCGACTGGTATATCGAGTTTGTAAAACAGAGAATGTACAATGCCAAGGAAGATCCTGAGTCCGCGGGCATGGCTCTCTGGACTCTGAGAGAAGTGCTGAAGAACGCGCTGAAGCTGCTCCATCCCTTCATGCCCTTTGTGACAGAGGAGATCTACAGCAAGCTCATTCCCCAGGAGGAGTCTCTGATGATGTCCGACTGGCCGCAGTATAAAGAGGAGTGGGAGTTCCCCCAGGCGGAGAATGTGGTGGAGCACTTAAAGCTCCTGGCCAGCGGTGTGAGAAACATCCGGGCGGAGATGAACGTGCCTGCCGGCAGAAAGATCAAGATCTACGTGGTGAGCCAGGATCAGGAGCTGCTGACCGGCTTCCAGATGCTGAAGGACGCTGTGCAAAGGCTCACAAACGCATCGGAATTTATTGCGCAGCAGGACAAGTCGGGCATTGCGGAGGATGCCATCTCTGTGGTGGTTCCGGATGCGACTGCCTACCTTCCGCTTGAAGATATGATCGACTTTGACCAGGAGATTGAGCGCCTCACAAAAGAGGAGGCCCGCCTGACAAAGGAGATCGCCCGCTCTAACGGTATGCTGGGCAACGAGAAGTTTGTCAGCAAGGCGCCGGCTGCCAAAGTGCAGGAAGAAAGAGAAAAGCTGGAAAAATATGAGCAGATGATGGCTCAGGTAAAGGACCGTCTCGCCTCTCTGAAAGAGAAGATATCCAGGTAAGCGGCATCCAGGCGGCAATGCCGGGAGATTGCAGGGAGCAGATGAACCACAGGGAAAAGGAAAGGGATGACAATGAAAAAAATTCACTTGAAAAAGCCGGATATCAGAGGCACCCTTTATAAAATCAGACATTTGAAAAAAGAAGATATCAAGGCGTGGCACCGCGCGAGAAAGGAGCGCCGGGAGAGGATCCTGGAGGCCCGGCGCAACGGGCCCTTTGCCCGGAAAATGAAGCCGGTCTACGCGTTCATGAACCGCTTTTCGCTGGTGTTCCATGCCCTGCTGGCGTGTCTGATCAATTTTGTCATAGAAGCGATCTCCAGGCACTCTGCCTTTGAGGCCTGGGACTATATGGTGGGATCGCCCCTCGTATTTCTATACAATGCCTTTATGATTTTTATGACCTTCACGGTCGTGTACCTGGTGAGGAGGCGGGTCTTTGCCCGCATTGTCATCAGCGTGCTCTGGCTGGTGCTGGGTGTGGCCAACGGCTATATGCTGATGGTCCGGGTGACGCCCTTCAATGCCCAGGACCTGAAGGCCGCGGGAGAGGGACTGGCTCTGATCAACAACTATTTTGAACCAATGGAGCTGGTACTGGTGATCGTGGGCCTTGCGGCTGTCATCGTGTGGAGCGTGTCCATGTGGAGGCGGGGCGGCCAGTTTGAGGGAAAGATGCACCGCGTCCTGGCGCTCATTGGCGTGGTGGTGTGCTTCGGAGCCTACACGTTCATTTCCCAGGTGGCTCTGGACAAGAGGGTGGTGTCCAATTATTTTGGAAACATTGCCTTCGCCTATGAGGACTACGGACTCCCCTACTGCTTTATGGCCAGCCTTTTCAACACAGGCATTGACGAGCCCAACGGCTACAGCCGGGAGACCATGGAGGCCATCAGTAATAACGGGGAGATCACAAAGAACGAGACTGGCCGGTCCCAGGAGGATCTGCCGAACGTGATCTTCATTCAGCTGGAGTCCTACTTTGACGTGGCCGAGGCGGAGTTCTTTACCACCTCCGAGGATGCCACTCCCAATCTCCACGCCATGGCTCAGAAGTATTCATCCGGCTATTTCAAGGTGCCCTCTGTGGGTGCCGGGACGGCCAACACAGAGTTCGAGGTGCTTACGGGCATGAACATGCGGTACTTCGGACCGGGTGAGTATCCCTACAAGACGATTGTAAAGTTCCAGCCCACGGAGAGCGCGGCTACCGCCTTTTCCGCTCTGGGCTACGGGACTCATGCTCTTCACAACAACGGAGGCAATTTCTACAGCCGGGCCAGAGTGTACAATATGATGGGCTTTGACACCTTCACCAGCAAGGAGTTCATGAACATCCTCCAGACCACGGAAAACGGATGGGCCAAGGACGAGGTGCTCATCGATAACATCCTGGAAGCCATGGATACCACGGAGCAGGAGGACTTTGTGTTCGGAGTCAGTGTCCAGGGACATGGAGATTACCCGGAGGAGCAGGTCATCGAGAACCCGAAGATCAAGGTGGAGGGCATCGAGGACGAGGCCCTCAAGAATAAATGGGAGTACTATGTGAACCAGGTCTACGAGATGGACAAGTTTGCCGGGGATCTGGTGGCTGCCATCGAGAAGAGGGGAGAGCCCACAGTCATCGTGTTTTACGGGGACCATCTCCCCACTATGGGGCTGGAGGCGGAGGATCTAAAGAGCCGCTACCTCTACAATACAAACTATGTGATCTGGGACAATATCGGTCTTGCCAAGGAGGACAGGAATATTCCCTCCTATCAGATCATGGCGGATGTGATGGAGCGTCTGGACATCCATTCCGGAACAGTCTTCAACTATCATCAGGAGCGCCGCCAGACAAGGAATTATCTGGCCGACCTGGAGCTTCTCCAGTACGATATCATGTACGGAGAGCAGTATGTGTACGATGGCGAACCGCCCATCACCGAGGGACATATGCAGATGGGTGTGAAGGATGTGGAGATCACGGATCTGGTGCCCAAGCTGGACGAGGGCTACAGCCTCTATGGAGAGAATTTTACAAAGAACAGCAGAGTCTATGTGAACGGGGAGCGGCAGAAGAGCACCTTCCTGAACAACACAAGGATCGAGCTGCCGGAGACGACTCTGGAGAACGGGGACGTGGTGACAGTCAGCCAGGTGGGATCCAGCAACACTATTTTCCGCACCTCCTGCCAGTATATTTACCAGGATGGCACCCTGACGAAGGTGCCGGGGACGGGAAGCGCGGATCAGGAGGGTGTATCCTGGCTTGCGGCAAACGGAGAAGAGGAAGAGTAGACATGACCTATGAAGAGGCATCTGCGTATATAGAAGAGATACCGAAATTTACAGAGAAGCATTCCCTGGCCTACATCCGGGATTTCCTGGAAAGGCTGGGAAATCCCGGACTGGACAGAAAGATCATCCATGTGGCGGGGACCAACGGAAAGGGCTCTGTCTGCGCCTATATGCGGGCTGTGCTCCTGAAGATGGGGCGGCGGACAGGCTTTTTCACCTCCCCCCATCTGATTGCCTTAAATGAGCGGATCGTGATCGGCCGGGAACAGATAGATAACGGGAAATTCCTTGCCGTGTTTGAGCAGGTGAAAGCGACAGTGGATGGGATGGCGGCGGACGGCGTCTCCCATCCTTCTTATTTTGAGTTTCTTTTCGGGATGGCCATGGTGGCCTTTGAAAGGGCGGATGTGGAGTATATCATCCTGGAGACGGGCATGGGCGGCAGGCTGGACGCCACCAACGCGGTGGAGCGCCCGGCTGTCACTGTGATCACCTCCATTAGCCTGGATCACACAGCGTACCTGGGGGATACCGTGGAGCAGATCGCCGCGGAGAAGGCGGGAATTATCAAGGAGGGAGTGCCCGTCATCTTCGACGGGACGGATCCCAGGGCCGCCGCGGTCATAGAGGAGCGGGCACAGGCCCTGCACGCACCGTGTAGAAAGCTTGGGAAAAATGCGTTCGAAATCCGGGAAATTACAAGGAAACATATTGCATTTTCAAGGGCCAGTGCGTATGATAAAGATGAACTCTGGACGATACGGGGCTGCGGGACCTATCAGATGATGAACGTGTCCCTGGCTCTGGCAGCGCTGGAGACAGTGCTCCCGGAGAAATATATCGATTATGAGAGATGGAAAGAGGCGGTGGCCTCCGTTGTCTGGAAGGGACGGATGGAGGAGGTACGGCCCGGGATCTTCCTGGACGGAGCCCACAATCCGGGGGCTGTGGAGGCTTTTGCGGACACCCTGGAGGCCCTGGGCGAGAGGGAGCCGGTGATCCTGTTTTCCGCCGTGTCGGACAAGGAGTATGAGAAGATGGCATCCATCCTGTGTGACAGGGTGAAGGCCAGCCTGTATATTGTTACAGAAATCAGCGACGGCAGAAGAGTTCCCGCCGGGGAGCTGAAAGAGGTGTTCACGCGCTACACGGACAGGCCGGTGCTTGTCTGCCCTGAGCCGGCAGCGGCTCTTGGAACGGCTGCCAGCCGCAGGGAGGGCCGCAGCCTGTACTGCATCGGCTCTCTGTATCTGATCGGAGAGCTGCGCAGGCTCATTACAGAGGGAACTGCCTGTATATCAGAGGAGGCAGCCCGCACATCAGAAGGGCCGTCTGCACATAGAGGAGGTACAGATTTATGCTGAACTATGAAGAAGAACTGAAAAAATTCCAGCCAAGCGTGGAAGTGGAAGATATAGAGGACGCAGTATATCAGGAGGATCTGACAGATATGAGCGATATCCTGCGGGAGATGATCGAGCAGACAAACAACAGTAAGTAGAACAGACAAAGGAAGTCAGAAATAAGAAAGAATACGGGGATTATATGGAGTATACACAGAAACTGGTGTACCAGTCCAATTACTGGTACAATGACGGACTTAAGAGGGCCAGGATCAGGGATATGTCCGGGGCGGTCACATCCCTGAAGAAGAGCCTTCAGTACAACAGGGAAAACATTGCGGCGAGAAACCTTCTGGGGCTTGTCTATTATGGACGGGGAGAAGTCGGGGAGGCGCTTGTGGAGTGGATCCTCAGCAAGAATTTCCAGTCCCATGAGAACATCGCCAATTACTATATAAAGAAGCTGCAGGAAAATCCGACAGAGCTTGAGAAAGTAAACCAGGCTATCCGAAAATTCAACCAGAGCCTCTCCTACTGCTACCAGGACGGTGAGGATCTGGCCATCATACAGCTGAAGAAGGTGGTGGCAGACCACCCCTCCTTTCTGAAGGCCTATCAGCTCTTATCCCTGCTCTATCTCCACACCCAGCAGTACGGGAAGGCCAGGCACACGCTGAAGGAGGCCCACAGGCTGGACACCACCAACGATATCACCCTGCGCTACATGCACGAGCTGAACGAGCTGCGCAGGAACCGGGCCGTGCGCCAGGCGGAGAAGGAGGGGAAAAAGGAAAAGCCCCAGACCGTCACATACAACATCGGCAACGAGACCATCATCCAGCCTGCCTCAACGGGAGCCAAGGAAAATGCGGGTATCATGACGATCGTGAACATTGTCATCGGACTGGTGGTGGGAGTGGCTGTCATGTGGTTTCTCATCATGCCCGCCGTGAACAGCTCCACGGCGAAGAGAACCAACCACCAGGTGAAGGAGTTCAGCGACCAGATCGCAGAGCAGGACGCCCAGATCAGCGCGCTGCAGACAGAGCTGGAGCAGTACCGGGCCAACAGCGAAGCCACCCAGACGGCCCAGCAGACGGCGGCCTCCACCCAGGAGAGCTATGAGATCGTCCTGAATATGTACGATCACTACCGGTCGGAGGACATGAGCGACGCCGCCATGGTCACAGAGCTTCTGAAGGTCAACCCGGACTCGCTGGGCACGGTCGGAAGGGAGCAGTTCGACTCCATGACAGAGGACATTTACGGCCGGTACTGTGAGACCCTCTACTACACGGCCCAGCAGAACTATGAGGTGGCCAACTACGCGGACGCCATCACAAACCTGAACACAGTCATGCAGATGAACGCAGGCTATGACGACGGTCAGGCCATGTGGCTTTTGGCCCAGGCATACTCTGCCTCCGGGGACACAGAGAATGCGAACACATGGACAGAGCGGGTACAGACCGAGTATCCCAATATTGATACGTCCGGAGACGACAGCTCCGGGGATGAGTCCTCCCAGTAGAGGGCTTATGACAGAGAAAAAGCGGAATAAAAAGACACGAAAGAGAAGGATATACGAAAAGGTATATCCTTCTTTTTTGTAAAAAGAAAAGGATGGAGGAATGACAATTGAAGTATCAGGTACAGGAGAACTGTCTCACTATTTTTCTGCCGGAGGATGTGGATCACCACAACGCGGAGGAGATCAAGAGGGAGGCGGACAGGCTCATTGACAGGGAGCACATCCGCTATATCATTTTTGACTTTGCGGATACCGGCTTTATGGACAGCTCCGGCATAGGAGTCATCATGGGGCGCTATAAGAAGGTGTACATGATGGGCGGCGAGGTGTGGGCTGTCCACACCAATGAGAGGATGAAAAAGATCCTCACCATGTCCGGCGTTATGAAAATCATGCAGATCTATGAGGAGGATAAATAAGATGGAGCGTATAGGGGATATTACAAATGAGATGGAGCTTTCTTTTGACAGTCACTCGTCCAACGAGGCCTTTGCCAGAGTGACGGTGGCGGCCTTTATGACCCAGTTAAACCCTACGGTGGAGGAGGTGTCGGACGTGAAGACAGCGGTGTCGGAGGCGGTCACCAACGCCATCATACACGGCTATGAGAACACCCTCCACAAGGTACATATCCGGGCCTGGATCCAGGGGAAGAGCCTGTTCCTGGAGGTGTCCGACGAGGGTGTGGGAATACCGGATGTGAAAAAAGCCATGGAGCCCCTCTTTACCACCAAGCCGGAGATGGAGCGGTCCGGCATGGGCTTTTCCTTTATGGAGGCATTCATGGACGAGCTGGAAGTGGAGTCGGAGCCGGGCAGAGGGACCACGGTGAAAATGAGAAAGGAGATCGGAAGAGGAAGGGAGCTATGGACCACACAATCGCTTTGATACAGAAGTCTCACGAAGGGGATGAAGAGGCGAAGGCACAGATTGTGGAGGAAAACACAGGACTTATATGGTGCATTGTAAAGCGTTTCCGTGGACGGGGAGCGGAGGTGGAGGATCTGTTCCAGATCGGAAGTATCGGCCTTCTGAAGGCCATCGACAAGTTCGACCTGTCCTACGATGTGAAATTTTCCACCTACGCGGTGCCCATGATCTCCGGGGAGATCAAGCGGTTTCTGAGGGATGACGGCATGATCAAGGTGAGCCGCTCCCTGAAGGAGACCGCCGGCAGGGCCAATGCGTGCAGGGAGAAGCTGCGGGAGAGGACCGGGAGGGAGCCGACAGTGGAGGAGGTGGCCCGGGAGGCCGGGGTGGAGACCGAAGAGCTGGTGCTGGCCATGGAGGCCGGGGCGGAGGTGGAGTCTCTCCACAAGACCATCTACCAGAAGGATGGGAGGGAGATCCAGCTTCTGGACAAGCTGGAGGAGAGGGAGGCAAGGGAGGAGAGGCTTCTGGACCACATGCTCCTCTCTCAGCTTCTTGAACAGCTTGAGCCTCAGGAGAGAAGGCTTATCTACCTGCGCTATTTTGCGGACAAGACCCAGACGGAGGTGGGGAAGCTGATGGGGATCTCCCAGGTCCAGGTCTCACGGATGGAGAAAAAAATACTGGAGAGGATGAGAGAAAAAATTTAAAAAAGGCATACCCTGACGTATATTTTCCTTTGGGCTTATCCATACTATTTCCAGAAACGGCAGTGAAGGAGGAGTGGATATGGAGAAAGCCAGGAAAAAGATAAGGGTATGCCTTCTCTGTGTAGTGGCTCTGGCCGTTATCCTGGGTGTGGTCTGGTATTTCCAGGAGATGAAGAAAAATACAAGTGTGACAGAAGGAACCCTGGTGGAGCGGCAGGAGGCCATGCCGGGGGCAGGTGGAGAGCAGCTATGGCGGACAGGACAGATACAGTCTATTTAAAGGCAGACGGCAATGTGGAAGTGGATAAGACGGCTGTGACTGTGGGGGATGTATTTCAGATAGAGTGCGCCGGCGCCCTCCAGAAGGCGAAGATAAAGACCATACGCCTGTTCCGGTTCCGGGATGGGGAGAGACCGGCCGGGAACAAGAAGATTATGAGAAAAGCCGTCTCTGCCCTGAAGGCGATTGAGGCCATACATGGGGAATTCCCAAAGGCCGATGTGGTGTGCCTTGGAAGTCCGGATGTGATCGTCACCTACAGGGAACCCGGGTCGGGAGGAAAGCTGCTGCACGCGGTAAAGACAGCCGGAGTGGCTGCGCTGACATTTGCGGGGGCGGCCTTCTCCATTATGGCCTTCAACAATGATGTGGATGTGACAAGGCTTTTCGGCCAGGTCTACGAGTTGATGACAGGGACGAAGGAGCAGGGCTTTACCATTTTGGAGCTGAGCTACAGCCTCGGGCTTGTGGCAGGCATACTGGTTTTCTTCAATCACTTTGGGAAAAAGCGCTTCTCCGAGGATCCCACGCCCATCGAGGTGCAGATGCGCACCTACGAGGGAGAGATACAGAACGCGCTCATCGAGACTTACTCCAGAAAGGGGAAGGAGCTGGATGTGGATACAGCAGATCGTCCTGGGAATTCTGGGACTTAGCGCCGGGATCACCGTGGCGGGGGGACTGTTTTCCTTTATCATAGAGCTTGGCATCCTGGCCGACTTTGCGGACAGAACCCACACGGGGGACAACATTCTCCTCTACGAGGACGCGGCGGCCCTGGGAGGGGCGCTGGGCAATCTGTTTTTCGTCTACCAGATCCCGCTGCCCGGGGGAGCCCCCCTGCTGGCGGCCTTCGGACTGCTGGCGGGGATTTTTACCGGGTGCTGGGCCATGGCCCTGGCGGAGGTGCTGAATGTATTCCCGGTTTTCATCCGCAGGATCAATCTGACAAAGTGCGTGTCATTGGCAATCCTGGGCATGGCCCTGGGAAAGGGAGTGGGAGCGTTGCTCTTCTTCTGGAACCAGTGGGGAGGATAGGCCTTTTTGTGCCGGGGAGTGGCAAAGGACAGCGGCGGGAGGCAGCGGCAGCAGCGGCAGGGAGGCAGCAGCAGGAAAAGACAGGCAGGAGGAGATGGATATGGCAAACAGGACAGAAACGGAAGCGCAGGCGTACAGGGACTATGTGAAAAAGAAGACTCCCGTGCACTGCCTGCCTCTGAATATGGCAAAGGCTTTCTTCACAGGGGGCGTGATCTGCACCCTGGGGGAATTCATTTTAAATTACGGTGAAAGGCTGGGGCTGGACAAGGATGTGAGCGGAGGCTGGTGCTGCGTCCTCTTGATCTTTTTGAGCGTGCTCCTGACAGGCCTTAACCTGTACGGAAGGATCGCCAAGTGGGGCGGCGCGGGAGCCCTTGTTCCCATCACAGGATTTGCCAACTCCGTGGCGGCTCCCGCCATTGAGTACAAGAAGGAGGGGCAGGTCATGGGGATTGGCTGCAAGATCTTTACCATCGCCGGTCCTGTGATCCTTTACGGGATCTTTACCAGCTCTCTTCTGGGGCTGGCCTGGTGGATTGCGGAAGAAATGGGGGTGATCCAATGATCCAGCGGACAAAGGGAGCTCAGAGTCTCGCCTTTGCCGAGGCGCCCTGCATCATAAGCAGCGCTTCGGTGGTGGGGAAGAAGGAGAGCGAGGGGCCCCTGGGGGAGCTCTTTGACATGGCCGGGGAGGATGACCTCTTTGGGGAAAGGACATGGGAGGAGGCGGAGAGCCGCATCCAGAAGGAGGCCTGTGTGCTGGCTTTGGGGAAGGCCCATCTGACCCCGGACAGGGTGCGCTGCCTGTACGGCGGGGATCTTCTCCGCCAGGGGATCGCCACCTCCATGGGGGCGGAGAAGCTCCAGATCCCTCTGTTCGGCCTCTTTGGCGCCTGCTCTACATCCGGGGAGGCGCTGGCGCTGGCGGCCATGAGTGCAGCGGCAGGGTACGGGGAGTACATGCTGGCAGTCACCTCCAGCCACTTCGGGACGGCGGAAAAGGAGTTCCGCTTTCCTTTGAGCTACGCCAGCCAGCGGCCTCTGTCGGCCCAGTGGACAGTGACAGGCAGCGCCGCCTTCCTGGTGGGAGGCAGGCCCGGCCCGGTTCGGATCGCCGGCGTGACGGTAGGGAAGATCGTGGATTTCGGTCTCAAGGACTCCCAGAATATGGGAGCCTGCATGGCCCCCGCGGCGGCGGACACCATTGCCTGCAATCTGGAGGATTTCGGGCGGGAGGCGCAGGAGTACGACCGGATCATCACCGGAGACCTGGGGTATGTGGGCCAGAGCATCCTTCTGGACCTGATGCGGGAGAAGGGCATCGACATCAGCGGACTCCATCTGGACTGCGGCAAGCTCATCTTTGACCAGCAGTCCCAGGATACCCATGCGGGAGGAAGCGGCTGCGGATGCGCGGCAGTGACCCTCTCCGCCTACATCCTGCCCAAAATCATATCCGGGGAGTGGAGGCGGGTCCTCTTTGTACCCACAGGGGCTCTCATGTCCACAGTCAGCTACAACGAGGGGGCCAGCGTCCCGGGAATCGCCCACGGTATTGTGCTGGAGCAGTGCCCGGACTGGAAGGAGGATGAATAGGATGGAGTATATCAACGCGTTCTGGGTGGGCGGCGCCATCTGCGCCCTTGTCCAGATCCTGCTGGACCGGACAAAGCTCATGCCGGGGAGGGTCATGGTCCTTCTCGTGTGCACCGGGGCGGTGCTGGGCTTTCTGGGCATCTATCAGCCCTTTGTGGAGTTCGCCGGAGGCGGCGCATCAGTCCCGCTGCTTGGATTTGGAAACACTCTCTGGAACGGAGTGAAGGAGGCGGTGGAAAAGGAGGGCTTTATCGGTATTTTCCTGGGTGGCTTCAAGGCCAGCGCCGCCGGAATTTCGGCTGCCCTCATTTTCGGGTATCTGGCCTCCCTCGTGTTTGAGCCCAAGATGAAAAAGTAATGGAAAATGCGGTTCGCTTATCTTCATAAAATCTTAAATAAATTGCCAGCAAAGCCTTAGGATTTATGTGATACCCTCACCTTGTCGTGCACTCATTCCTGACCGGGATATGGGAGGCGGACACAGAAGAATAAAACAGAAGGATAAAAGGAGGGTTGAACGTGCAGAGCGTGATCAGAGTCAGAAATCTGTATAAGCTGTACCACCTGGGAGAGGAGACGGTGAGGGCCCTGGATGGCGTGGATTTTGAGATCCAGAAGGGTGAGTTCTGCGCCATCGTAGGAACATCCGGATCCGGGAAATCCACACTCCTGAATATGCTGGCGGGGCTTGAGAAGCCTACCAAGGGGGAGGTGGTCATCAGCGGGTGCCACCTGGAGAGGATGAACGAAGAGCAGCTTGTCAGCTTCCGCAGGCGCCGCGTGGGCTTTATCTTTCAGGCCTACCAGCTCATCGCGTCCATGGACGCGGAGGAAAATGTGGCGCTCCCCTTAAGCTTCCGGGGGATGAAGAAAAGCGAGAGAACGCTGAGGGCCCGGCGGATGCTGGATAGGGTCATGCTGGGGAAGTACAGAAAGCACTTTCCCAATCAGATGTCAGGAGGCCAGCAGCAGAGGGTAGGCGTGGCCCGGGCTCTTGTGTCTGACCCGGAGATCATCTTCGCGGACGAGCCCACGGGCAATCTGGACTCCCGCACATCCAGGGAGATCATGTCCCTGATGCAGAAGGTGGTAAGGGAGCAGGGATGCACCCTGGTGATGGTGACCCACGACCCCCAGCTCGCGTCCTGGGCAGACAGGATCATCAAAGTCATTGACGGGAAGATCGTGAGTATTGAAGTAAAGAAAAAGGAGAGTACAGAAGATGAAGAAATGGTTTAAGAGGATCACAGCGGGAGCTGTGGCGGCAGTTGTGTTTGGAATGGCGCTGATGCCCCAGGGAGAGGCCAGGGCGGCATCCGCCAGGATACAGGTATCTGTTCCGGAGAACAAAGTCACTACATACAGGCAGGGAGAGACGAAGAGCTTTGTCCTGGAGCTGAAGAACAGCGGAACGGAGGAGCTGAAGAATGTAAAGGCAGTCCCGAGGCTGGAGGGAGAGGAAGGACAGTGGCCCTTTGCGACAGAATACCAGAGCTATGAGGCGGAGAAGGAAAGCATGGCGCCCGGGGAGACGTGGCAGGCGTCCTTCGGGTTTACGGCCAGACCGGACGCCGCCCCGGGACGGTACAGGGTGGTTTTTGACGTGTCCGCTGTGGGAGACGGACAGGAGGACATCGGCGGCAGCAGCTCCTTCTATGTAAATGTGGCCGCACAGGAGAGCGGAAAGACGCCGGACAGCTCCCAGCCTCAGGGAAGCGCCGGGGAGAGCTGGCAGGGATCCGGAGGGGAACAGGACGGATCCGGGGGATGGATGCCGGCGGCCGCAGTGGCGCAGGCTGATGACGGGTCCATGCCGGCCCTGGCGGGAGGCTTTGAGAACGGTCCTGTGACAGGCGGCGGACAGTCTGCGTCAGGCACAGTGCCCAGGGTGATCGTCACCGGATTTGACACAGACCCGGGAGAGGTGAAGGCGGGAACGGATTTCAAGCTGACGATCCACCTGAAGAACACGTCCAAATCCTCCAGGGTGAGCAACATTCTCTTTGAGCTTGCAGCCCCCACGGAGGGGAGGGACGAGCAGACAACGGCCCCCGCCTTTCTGCCGGCATCAGGCGCCAGCTCCCTCTATCTGGACCAGATCGGGGCAGGAGGCACCGCGGATATTTCCATACAGCTGAACGCCAAGGCGGATCTGGTGCAGAAGCCCTACAGCATCAATCTTGCCATGAAATATGAGGACCAGAACGCGTCTCAGATCGAGGCTCAGTCCAGCATCTCCATCCCGGTCAGGCAGGAGGCAAGGTTCGAGTTCAGTGATTTTGAGGTGACGCCGGCTGTCATCAGTCCCGGCGAAGAGTCCAACGTGTCCTGCAGCCTCTACAATCTGGGGAGAGTGAAGCTCTACAATGTAAAGGCTGTGTTTGAGGGAAAGGGCATCAAGAAGGAAGAGCTCTTTGTGGGCAGTGTGGAGCCGGGGGCGAGCGCTGCTATAGACGCCATGCTGGAGGGCGAGAAGGAGACCAAGGGGCCGGAGAAGGTGAAGATGACCCTGACCTATGAGGATGAGGCGGGAAAGGTCTCTAAGGCGGAGAAGGAGCTGCAGCTGGAGGTGGCGGCGGCTGTGGAGACTGTAGAGTGGAACCAGACAGATATGGAAGCGGCCCGCCCGTTTCCCGTTCTGCCCGCGGCGGCAGCGGTGCTGGCGGTCGCGGCTGGGACAGCTGCAGCGCTGGTGTGGAGAAGAAAGAAAAGGGCAGCGGAAGAGGAGGTGCAGTATGAGCTGGATGGACCTTCTGAGGATGAGTAGCAGCAGTCTGCTGAAGAGAAAGCTGCGAACCTTCCTGACTGTGCTGGGAGTCATCATCGGCACCACCTCCATTGTGGTCATGTTCTCTCTCGGGCTGGGGATGCAGAGAGCCATGTACAGGCAGATCGAGAAGACAGGGGGGCTAAACACCATCACCGTCACCGGAAGGGAGGCGGGAGAGAGAGCTCCTGCCAGCTCCGGCGGAAAGACAGGGCAGGAGCAGAAGCAGGTGACAGATCAGCTCGTAACCCAGCTGGCCGGAATGGAGCACGTGCAGAGCGTGCAGCCTGTCTACACTGTGTCGGCTGTCCTCCTGAAAGGCGGCTATGAGGCGATGGTCCAGCTCACCGGCATGACGCCGGAGGGACTGGAGGGCAGGAACATAAAGCTGGCCCCCGGCGGGCGTCTTCCGCAGACCGGGGCGGGAAAGCTGGAGCTTGTCTATGGGAACGGCGTCCTCACCTCATTTACGGACAGCAGGGGCGGCAGCTTCTACGATGGATCCGGGGGACAGCCGGATATCGATCTGGCCCGTGATACTCTGTTTCTTGTGCTGGACGAGAGCGGCTACAGCCGGAGCCGGGAAGGTGGTATGTCCCCGGCCGGCCTCTCCGGAGAGAACGGAGGAGGCGAGGGAGCGCAGGTGTCGGTTCAGGGGAGCGGCTCCGGACAGAGCGGCGCCGGCGCGGACAGTGGCGTAGGAGCGGGGAGCCCAGTGCGCAAGTACGCGGTGCAGGCCAGTGGCGTGGTAGAGGGCAGCCTGGAGGATTACGGCGAGCATTTCTCCAGCGTATACTGTGATCTGGACACGCTGAAGCAAATGCTGAAAAAGGAATTCGCGGGCCGCCCTCTGCCGGGGCAGCCGGTCACAAAGTCAGGAAAGCCCTACAGGGAATTCTGCTACACCCAGGCCCTTGTGCGGGTGGACGACATCCACCAGGCGGACAGCGTGGCGGCCGCCATCCGGCAGATGGGATACAACGCAGAGACGAACGCCGAGTTCATGAAGAGCATGAAAAGCCAGCTGGCCATCATCCAGGCGGTGCTGGGAGGCATTGGCGCAGTGTCTCTCCTGGTGGCGGCCATCGGTATCGCCAACACTATGATGATGTCGATTTACGAGAGGACAAAGGAGATCGGCGTCATCAAGGTGTTGGGCTGCAGCCTGAAAAATATCCGCCAGATGTTTCTCCTGGAGGCGGCCTTCATCGGACTGATGGGAGGCGCGGCGGGATGCGTGCTGAGCTTTGCCGTGTCCGCTGTCATCAATGCCCTGACGGCGGCAAAGAACGTCATGGGGGCGGACGGAGGGATCTCCTTCATTCCCCCCTGGCTGGTTCTGGCGGCAGTGGGATTTTCCATGCTGGTGGGGATGGGAGCAGGCTATGCCCCGGCCCTGCGGGCCATGAAGCTGAGCCCGCTGGCGGCCATACAGAACGGGTGAGATAAAAAAGACAAAAAGAAGACTGGCCCCTTGGGGATCAGTCTTCTTCTATTACCTGGATTTCCAGATAGTCAAACTCAATGGAGTCCACAAAATTGTCCTGATAAAACCTTGTCTTGCTGTGTCTCTTGAACTCGGCGATGGTGGAGTCCAGCCAGATCGGCTTGCTGAGGTCAAAGGCATAGCATATCTCATCCAGCGCGCGGAAAATTTTGTGAGTGCGGGTGTCCTCTCTGTCATCGCAGATTACCGTATCCTGCACCATCCGGCCCCCTTTAAACTCTTTTGCCCATAAACGAAACATGTGCTCCATCCTTTCTGAGGTATTTGTCTAACCATTATAGCACCGGGGCGGGACAAAAGGAAGAGGCAGCCGCTTCCGGCTGCCTCAGAAAAAAGGAAATAAGAGAAAAAAGGTAAATCTATCTAAATATAACTTAATGTCTTTAGGCGAAGCTGGCGAAAATCCAAGAACCAATATCTATGTACTCCCGTCAACTTCATTTCTTTGATGGTTCTTAGTATATAGGGGAAATATGTCCAATCTGTGACAGTCATCTAAAGAAAAAATGAAGATATGATTATTAAGTTCTAAAATTTCTGAAGAAAATCTAAAACAGGAATATCCGGACAAGGCACTTGCAAATTTATCCGGGATAGTGTATCTATTAAAGAAAGAGGAAAGAGGTGTACAGAGCATGAAAAAGCTTTTGATCGTGGTAGATATGCAGAAGGATTTTGTGGACGGGAGCCTGGGGACAAAGGAGGCGCAGGCCATCGTTCCCCTGGTGAGGGACCGCATCCTTCAGGCTGTGGAGGCGGGCTGGGAGGTTCTCTTTACCCGGGATACCCACCCGGCGGACTATCTTCAGACCCAGGAGGGCAGGAAGCTCCCGGTGGAGCATTGCATCCGGGGCACGGAGGGCTGGGAGATCGTCGGCGAGCTGAGAGAATTTGCCGGGCGCGTGATAGACAAGCCCTCCTTCGGGAGCCTGGAGCTGATGGGGTATGTGGCAAAGGGAGGCTACGATGAGGTGGAGCTGACAGGGCTGTGCACGGACATCTGCGTGGTGTCCAACGCCCTTCTCATCAAGGCGGCTGCCCCGGAGCTGCCAGTGAAGGTGAGAAGCTCCTGCTGCGCGGGCGTCACCCCTGCCAGCCACGAGGCGGCCCTCCAGACCATGGCCATGTGCCAGGTGGAGATCCTGTCTTGACTTCCCGGGCGATAGATTTTAAAATAGCTTACAGAGTGCCTTGAGGAGGAAAACAGTAAGGGAATACAGAAGAACTGTCAAGGGGGTATAGAAATGAAAGGTACCGGACTGATACACATCTATTACGGAGACGGAAAAGGGAAGACCACGGCGGCCATGGGGCAGGCGATCCGGGCAGCGGGCAGCGGGCTGAAGGTCCTTGTCTTCCAGTTTATGAAAAATAATACTTCAAATGAGCGGAAGATCCTGGAGCAGATCCCCAATGTGACCTGCCTGCCGGGAAAACGGCATGTGAAGTTCTACAACCAGATGAACAGGGAGGAGAAGGCAGAGTACAGGCATTACAACACAAAGGCACTGGACGAGATCGCCAAATTCTGCATCAATTTTGACGTCCTTGTTCTGGATGAGGCGGTCTGCGCGGCGGACTTAGGGCTCCTGAGCGAGGAGAAGCTGATCCATTTCCTGCAGCACAAGCCCAGAGGGCTGGAGGTGGTCATGACAGGCCACCACGTGTCAGACGAGCTGATGCAGCTTGCCAATTACGCCACAGAGATGCGGAAGGTGAAGCATCCCTACGATGAGGGCAGGAGCGCCAGGGCGGGGATAGAGTTTTAAACTTTGTCCCTGCCCGGAGCGAATATAATTACTTTCTTAAATAAGTGTGAAGTCTATGACATTGTTTCCGGATTGTGATATACTATTATGTAAGCAGTCTGCCATAGGGATAAAAGAAATATACATACGGCCCGTGGCATAGTAAGGAGTACAGATAGCAGCTATGGAAACACCAATCAAGATTTACGAGGATGTAGACAGCTGGAAGACGATCATGTTCCTCTATTCTTCGGCGTTGAAGGAGGTAGGGACGAAGCTGGAGATCCTCAATGATGAATTCCAGCATGTCCATCAGTACAATCCCATCGAACACATCAAGACGAGGATCAAGACGGCAGAGAGCATTGTCAAGAAGCTGAAGAGGTACGGCTACGAGACATCCATTGAGAATATGGTAAAGTACGTCAATGACATCGCCGGGGTGCGGCTGATCTGCTCATTTACGTCAGATATCTACAAGCTGGCTGAGATGATCGGCAATCAGAGCGACCTGAAGGTGCTGTCCATCAAGGACTACATCAAAAATCCAAAGCCCAGCGGGTACAAGAGCTACCACATGCTGGTGTCCGTACCTATCTTCCTCTCAGACAGTGTGGTGGACACAAAGGTGGAGATCCAGATCCGGACCATCGCGATGGATTTCTGGGCCAGTCTTGAGCATAAGATCTATTATAAATTCGAGGGAAATGCGCCGGAATATATCAGCCGTGACCTCCGCGAATGTGCGGAGATGGTATCTACACTGGACGAGAAAATGCTCTCGCTCAACGAGGCGATACAGGCGTGTCTGGAAGAACAGCAGTCAGGGACTTAAGCAGGAGGCTTAAGTCCCTTTTGCTCTAAAGGAAGAAAAGGGAACTACAAAGACACAGGAATGAGAAAAAATACGGGGGTAGGAGAAATGAACGGTAAGTTGGATGCGAGAAAAAAAGAACTGATCACCCAGGGGGTCTACGCGGTGGGAGGCAGCTTTCTGTTTGCCTTTGGCGTCAATGTGCTGATCACTCCGCTGGGCCTGTACAACGGCGGTTTTATGGGTATTGCCCAGCTGCTTAGGACCTTCATCGTCCAGGGGCTGCACGTGCCGGTGCCGGCGGGGGTGGATCTTTCGGGCTTTATCTACTTTATTATGAACATACCGCTTTTTTACATGGGCTACCGGGTTCTGGGGCGGGGCTTTGCCGTAAAGACGCTGATCACGGTCGGCATACAGAGTGTGTTCCTCACCATTGTCCCCATACCTGCCGCCCCGCTTGTGGACGACTACCTGACATCCTGCATCATCGGCGGCATCGTGGCGGGCACCGGGACAGGGCTTGTGCTCCGGGGCAGGAGCTCCGGCGGCGGGCAGGATATCATCGGCCTGTGCTGTACGAAGAAGTATCCTGGCTTCAGCGTGGGCAGGATCAATATCCTGATGAACATCTTTGTGTACGCCATCTGTCTTTTCATGTTCAACATAGAGATCGTCATCTACTCGCTGATCTACACTACGATCCTGTCTGTGGCCATCGACCATGTCCACATCCAGAACATCAATATGAGCGTCATGATCTTTACGAAGAAGACAGGCATTTCCCGGGCCATCATGGAGCAGCTGGGCCGGGGCGTCACCAACTGGGACGGAGAGGGGGCCTACACCAACAAGACCTCCTACATCCTGTTCGTCATGATCTCCAAGTATGAGATGGGGCAGATCAAGCAGATCGTGCACAGCATTGACCCCAATGCGTTTATGATATTTACAGAGGGATGTGCGGTGGATGGAAACTTCGAGAAGAGACTCTGATACGCTGGATCTGACAGTGGGCAGCGTGCGAAAAAGGGAATTCCTGTAAAATAGCTGAAAATGTGTAATATGCGGAAAAATTGGATATCCTTTCCATATGGGGACACCGGGTGTGCCCTGTGTGGGAAGGGTATTTTTTTGACAGTATAATTTCTACAAGGCTTTCAAAATTTTACGTAGATTTAACATTTGGCTGATTTCAGATTTAACATTGCTCTTATAAGATAGCTACTGTCAAGAAAATACATAGAAAATTTCGCAGGAAACAAAAGGAGATTAAAAACCATGAAAATGAAAAAGTTTATGGCAGTACTGGCAGTAGCAGGAATGATGACAGGCATGCTCGCAGGATGCGGCAGCAGCTCTTCTGACGACACATCCTCAGACAGCGGCAGCGCAGACGCGGCAAGCGAGTGGGATGCCTCCAATGATATCACCATCGTATCCCGTGAGGAGGGATCAGGTACAAGAGGAGCTTTTGTGGAGCTCTTTGGAATCGAGGAGGAAGTAGATGGCGAGAAGGTCGACATGACAACAGCAGACGCCCAGATCACAAACAACACCTCCGTTATGATGACAACCGTAGCTGAGAACGAATATGCCATCGGATATATCTCTCTTGGCTCTCTCGACGACAGCGTGAAGGCTCTTTCTATTGACGGGGCAGAGGCCACAGCAGAGAACATTGAGAACGGATCCTACAAGGTATCCAGACCCTTTAACGTGGCGGTGAAGCCGGACAGCACAAACGAGGTTGCCAAAGACTTCATGAGCTTCATCATGAGCACAGAGGGACAGCAGGTTGTATCTGACGAGGGCTACATCCCGGTAGCTGACGTGGAGGCATATGCGGGAACATCACCGGCAGGCGACTGCGTGGTAGGCGGATCTTCTTCTGTATCTCCTCTGATGGAGAAGCTGATCGAGGCCTACAAGGAAGTGAACCCGAACGCAAACATTGAGCTTCAGACATCTGACTCCACAACAGGTATGACATCCACTATCGAGGGAAGCTACGACATCGGTATGGCATCCAGAGAGCTGAAGGACGACGAGGCCGCTGAGCTTGAGCCCACAGTGATCGCTACAGACGGTATCGCGGTGATCGTAAACAACGACAATCCGACAGATGAGATGACATCTGATCAGGTAAAGGCTATCTACACAGGTGAAGTGTACTCCTGGGATGAGATCGCTGAGTAATCCTACAAGTGAGATAAGAGGAAAATGTAAAAAATGAAATCAAAAGCATGGACTGAAAAATTCATGCAGGGAGTGTTCTTAGTTGCCGCCTGCGCTTCGGTGCTGGCGGTAGCACTCATTTGTATCTTTCTTTTTGCAAATGGTATCCCTGCAATTGGTGAAATTGGCTTTGTAAAATTTATTACGGGAGATATCTGGCGTCCCAACAACAACCTGTACGGTATCTTCCCGATGATCATCGGCAGTCTCTATGTGACAGCAGGCGCCATCATCTTCGGTGTGCCCATCGGAATTCTCACCTCTGTCTTCATGGCTATGTACTGTCCGAAGCAGATCTATAAACCGCTGAAGGCAGCCACAGAGCTGCTGGCAGGTATTCCCTCCGTTGTGTACGGCTTCTTCGGCCTGGTAGTCGTGGTGCCGCTGATCCGCGAGTTCGGACGGACATTAAAGAGCCTGGGACTGGTGGACCGGGCGGGCGACGGAAACAGTATCCTGACTACCTCCCTGATCCTTGGCATGATGATCCTCCCGACCATCATCGGAACAACGGAGAGCGCCATGAGGGCGGTTCCGAGCCACTACTATGAAGGCTCTCTTGCCCTGGGAGCGACAAAAGAAAGAAGCATCTTCCGGGTCATCATCCCGGCCGCGAAATCAGGCGTGATCGCGGGCATTGTCCTGGGAATCGGCCGCGCCATCGGCGAGACCATGGCAGTCATCATGATCGTGGGCAACCAGCCCCGTCTGACAGCCAGCATCCTCCAGGGGATCCGTACTCTGACAGGAAACATCGTCCTGGAGATGGGCTATGCCACAGGCCTGCACAGGGAGGCGCTGATCGCCACAGGCGTTGTGCTCTTTGTTTTCATCCTGATTATCAACTTCAGCGTGGCATTACTTAAGAGGGGGGCGGATCATGAGTAATAAAGTGACATTAAAGGATAAGCTGGGCACCTATCTGAAGCATCCGGGATCCTTCGTGGTATTCCTTCTCGTTATGCTGGCGGCGATCATTACCTTTGCGGTGCTGATCTTCCTCATCATTTACATCCTTGTAAACGGCGTGCCCCACATTACCCCTTCCCTGTTCTCGCTACACTATTCGTCCGAGAACGCGTCGGTGGTGCCGGCTCTGATCAACACAGTGATCATGACGCTGCTCTCCCTGATCATTGCCATCCCCTTCGGGATCTTTTCCGCTATCTTCCTTGTGGAGTACGCGGGAAAGGGCAATAAGTTCGTGGAGGTCATCCGTCTGACGACAGAGACGCTTTCCGGTATTCCCTCTATCGTGTACGGCCTGTTCGGTATGCTCTTCTTCGTAAATACGCTGGGATGGGGCTTCTCCCTTCTGGCCGGCGCGTTTACCCTGTCCATCATGATCCTTCCGCTGATCATGAGGACCACAGAGGAGGCCCTAAAGGCGGTTCCGGACTCCTACAGGGAGGGAAGCTTTGGGCTGGGCGCGGGGAAGCTGCGGACCGTGTTCCGCATTGTGCTCCCGTCAGCCGTTCCCGGCATCCTGGCAGGTATCATCCTGGCCATCGGACGTATCGTAGGCGAGACGGCGGCCTTGATCTACACCGCCGGAACAGTGGCCCAGGTGCCAACCAGTGTGTTCGGATCCGGACGTACACTGGCTGTGCATATGTACAACCTGTCCAGTGAGGGTCTCTACATGGATCAGGCGTACGCGACAGCGGTCATCCTGCTTGTCCTCGTGGTAGGCATCAACGCGCTCTCGAGCGTGATCGCAAGAAAACTGACTAAAGCATAGGAAAGGTAAAGGAAATGTCGAAGATAAGTATTAAGAACCTTGATCTGTACTACGGTGACTTCAAGGCTCTGAAAAATGTAAATCTTGAAATAGAAGCCAATAAGATTACCGCTTTTATCGGACCTTCCGGATGCGGAAAATCTACCCTGTTAAAATCCATCAACCGCATGAATGATCTGGTGGAGGGCTGCCGGATCGAGGGAAGCATCGAGCTGGATGGACAGAATATCTTCAAGGGGATGGATGTCAACCTTCTGAGAAAGCGTGTGGGAATGGTGTTTCAGAAGCCCAATCCCTTCCCCATGAGCATTTACGACAACATCGCCTACGGTCCCAGGACCCACGGCATCCACTCCAAGTCAAAGCTGGACGACATTGTGGAGAAATCCCTGCGCAACGCGGCTATCTGGGACGAGTGCAAGGACCGCCTGAAGACAAGCGCCCTTGGCATGTCCGGCGGACAGCAGCAGAGGCTGTGCATCGCCAGAGCCCTGGCTGTGGAGCCGGAGGTGCTCCTCATGGATGAGCCCACATCCGCCCTGGATCCCATCTCCACATCCAAGATCGAGGACCTTGCGATGGAGCTGAAAAAGGACTATACTATTGTCATGGTTACACACAACATGCAGCAGGCTGTGCGTGTGTCTGACAACACGGCGTTCTTCCTTCTGGGAGAGGTAATTGAGTACAATGACACAGAGAAGCTGTTCTCCATTCCTTCAGACAAGAGAACAGAGGATTATATCACAGGGAGGTTTGGTTAGAATATGCGTAATAAATTTGATATGCAGCTTGAGCTGCTCAACGAACAGCTGACACGTATGGGAGAGCTCTGCGAACTGGCCATCAACCGGGTGACAAAGGCTCTCGTGGACGGAAACCTGGATCAGGCGAAGAAGGTCATGTCGGCCGATGAGGAGATCGATCAGATGGAGAAGGACATCGAGCGACTCTGCCTGAAGCTTCTCCTCCAGCAGCAGCCGGTGGCAAAGGATCTGCGCCAGATCTCCGCCGCCCTGAAAATGATCACGGACATGGAGCGCATCGGCGACCAGACGGCCGACATCGCTGAGATCATCATCTCTGCCGGCATGTCCGAGGCGGGAGATGTGAAAAAGATCGAGGAGATGTCCTCAGGTGTTGCCAGGATGGTGAACGACAGCGTGACTGCCTATGTGGAGCGGGATCTGGAGCTGGCAAGAAAGGTCATGGAGGCGGACGACAACATTGACAAGCTCTTTGATGAGATCCGCGCCAGCATTATCAAGCTGATCGCAGAGGGAAATAAAGGAGAGCAGGGCGTGGATCTTGTCATGATCTCCAAGTACCTGGAGCGTATCGGCGACCATGCCACCAACATTGCCGAGTGGGTGGAGTTCTCCATCACAGGCGTCCACAAGGGTGCCCAGGCAGTCGAGGCATAATATATAAACAAGGGAGAAAACTGATGATTTTTTGTGTGGAGGATGACAACAACATCCGGGAACTGGTTGTATATACATTGGAGACAACAGGATTTAAGGCCCGTGGATTTGAGGACGGGAGCAGTTTTCTTGAGGCTCTGGCGCTGGATACGCCAGAGCTTATTCTTCTTGATATCATGCTCCCGGGGGAGGACGGCATCTCCCTGCTCAAACAGCTCAAGGCCTCGGTGAAGACGCAGGATATCCCGGTGATCATGATGACCGCCAAGGGGACGGAGTACGACAAGGTCATGGGGCTGGATCTGGGAGCGGACGACTATGTGACAAAGCCCTTCGGCATGATGGAGCTGATCTCCCGGATCAAGGCAGTGCTGCGAAGGAGCAAGAAGAATGCTGTGAAGATCGACGACAAGATTGCCCTGGGCCGCATTGTCATGGATGTAAAAAAACATGAGGTGCAGGCGGACGGACAGGTAGTCACCCTGACCCTAAAGGAGTTTGAGCTTTTAAAGCGGATGATGAAAAACCCGGATATCGTGCTGACAAGGGATCAGCTCCTGGAGGATATCTGGGGATACGATTTTGACGGTGAGACAAGGACGGTGGATGTCCACGTCCGTACCTTAAGACAGAAACTTGGAAGTGCGGGAGAACAGATCCAGACTGTACGGGGCGTCGGCTACCGCATGAGCGAATAGGAGATTTTATGAGACGAAAAATACAGCGAAGCATGATCCTTGTCATATCGGTGACGCTTCTCATCTCCCTGCTCCTCCTCACATTTGTGGTCTACAGGCAGAGCGTGGGGATGATGGAGGATGAGGCAGAGCAGGAAGCAGGCTATGTCTGCGCGGCTATAGAGACCTCAGGGGCCGAATATTTCGATAGGATGGACCGGCTGCCGGAGGGAACCCGGCTGACATGGATAGGCGAAGACGGCGATGTCCTCTACGACTCCGCAGAGGGGCAGGCGGGCATGGAGAACCATGCAGACCGGCCGGAAGTGAAAAAGGCATTTCGAAGCGGGGAAGGACAGGATATCCGCAGATCCGACACGCTGGACCGGGAGATGTTCTACTATGCGAGGCGCCTCTCCGACGGGTCAGTGCTGCGCGTCTCAAAGACTATATCCAGCGCTCTTGGCTCCGCTATGAAGATCCTGCCTGGAATGGTGGCCATAGCGGTGCTGATGATGGCCTTTGCCTGGCTTCTGTCCAAGTGGCAGGTGGCAAGGCTGATTGAGCCTGTCAACAGGCTGGATCTGGAACATCCCCTGGAAAATGATGTGTATGAGGAATTGACTCCATTGTTAGAAAGTATGGACAAGCAAAATAAGGAAAAAGAAGCAATTGCAAATATGAGAAAGGAGTTTTCGGCAAATGTTTCTCATGAGCTGAAAACGCCGCTCACGTCCATTTCCGGATATGCGGAGATCATGATGAACGGGCTCGTCAGGCCCGAGGATGTGCGCGGATTTTCCGAGAGGATCTACAATGAGGCCAGCCGCCTTATCGTGCTCATTGAGGATATCATCCGGCTCTCCAAGCTGGATGAAGGCGGCGGTGAGGTCGAGAAGGAAGAGGTTGATCTCTATGCCCTCACAAGAGAGGTGTGCTCGCGTCTGGCCCACAAGGCGGAGAAGCACAGTGTACATGTGGAGGTGTCCGGGGAGCCGGTCAGCATCGTGGGTATACGCCAGGTTCTCAACGAGATGATCTACAATATCTGTGAGAACGCGATCAAGTACAATAAACCCGGCGGAAAGGTGGACGTCTGGGTGGGGAGCACTCTGAAGGGAGTGAAGGTGATCGTCACTGACACTGGTATAGGCATACCGGAGGACCAGCAGGAACGGATATTCGAGCGCTTCTACAGGGTGGACAAGAGCCACTCCAAGGAGACCGGAGGCACGGGACTGGGGCTTTCCATTGTCAAGCACGGAGCTATTCTCCACAATGCCTCCATCCATGTGGACAGCAGCCTGGGAAAGGGTACCAGGATGGAGCTTACATTCTGAACAGCCGGAAAAGTACGAGGGACAGGGAAAGGCCTGTCCCTTTTTGTGTAAATTGCCGCTATGCTGCGAAAAATACGTCAAAAATTCAGCATACACAGAAGGATAAGTATGGTATAATAACCACAGCGTGGTTATTATACCTGCGCATAGAGCGGTTTCTGCGGAACCGCAGAAATCCGCCGCGCATCTGCCAGAGGTCCATGGCCGCCGTGCGGCCATGGTATAATAACCACAGCGTGGTTATTATACCTGCGCATAGAGCGGTTTCTGCGGAACCGCAGAAATCCGCCGCGCATCTGCCAGAGGTCCATGGCCGCCGTGCGGCCATGGTATAATAACCACAGCGTGGTTATTATACCTGCGCATAGAGCGGTTTCTGCGGAACCGCAGAAATCCGCTGCGCATCTGCCAGAGGTCCATGGCGCCGTGCGGCCATGGTATAATAAAGTGGCAAAAAAACGGATAGATAAACAGGAGGTTTAGTATATGCAGATCACAAGAAAGGTAACAAACGACATTACATGGGTTGGCTGCAATGACAGAAGACTGGCTCTCTTTGAGAACCTGTTTCCCATTCCCCGCGGAGTCTCCTACAATTCTTATCTCATCCAGGATGAGAAGACTGTCCTGATGGATACAGTTGACAGCAGCGCATCCCAGCAGTTCCTTGAGAATGTGGCCTATGCCCTGAAGGGGCGAGACCTCGATTACCTTATCGTGCAGCACATGGAGCCGGACCACTGCGGGACGATCGTGGAGGTCATGAGGACCTATCCCCGGGCAAAGGTGGTGGGCAGTGTCAAGGCACTCCAGATGATCGGCCAGTTTTACGATGTCAGCGGTTTCGACGCTGAAGAGCGGATGATGGCTGTAAAGGAGGGCGATACATTGGCCACAGGGGAGCACACCCTCCATTTTCTCATGGCGCCCATGGTACACTGGCCGGAGGTCATGGTTACCTATGACGAGAAGGACAAGGCCCTCTTTTCGGCGGATGCCTTTGGCACCTTCGGTGCGCTGAACGGAAAGCTTTTCAGCGATGAGGTGGACTTTGAGGGGGAGTGGCTGCCGGATGCCAGGAGATATTACGCAAATATCGTGGGCAAATATGGTGTCCAGGTGCAGGCTCTCCTGAAGAAGGCGGCAGCTGTGGATATCCAGATGATCTGCCCCCTTCACGGACCGGTGTGGAGGAGCGGTCTGTCCTGGTTCATGGACAAGTATGACAAGTGGAGCCGGTATGAGCCGGAGGACAGGGCTGTGGTCATCATCTACGGCTCCATCTATGGCAATACAGAGAACGCGGCGGACGCGCTTGCCTCCCGCCTGACAGAAAAGGGCGTGAAGGACGTGAAGATGTACGATGTGTCCCAGACCCATGTGTCTGAGCTCATTGCGGAGATCTTCCGGTGCAGCCATTTGGTACTGGCCTGCTCCACCTACAACGGGGGCATCTACCCGCCTATGGCAGACCTGCTGGAGGACATGAAGGCCCTCTCTGTGCAGAACAAGACAGTGGCCCTCATGGAAAACGGAACCTGGGCGGCAGCCTCCGGGCGCCTGATCACAGCAAAGCTGGAGGAGATGAAGAATATCACTCTCCTGGACACAAAGATTTCCATCAGGTCCGCTCTCCAGAACGGCAGGGAGACAGAGCTGGACGCCTTTGCGCAGCAGATCGTGGAGGCCATGCAGGATGGAGAGTAAAGTGGTGGTGGTCAGCATCATTGTCAGGGACGAGGAGGCCGCTGCGGCGGTGAATGACCTGCTCCACGAGTACAGACAGTACATCGTGGGCAGGATGGGCATTCCCTACCGCCAGAGAAATGTGTCCATTATCAGCGTGGTGATGGATGCGCCGGGGGATGTGACCAGCGCCCTCTCGGGCAAGCTCGGCATGCAGCCGGGAGTGTCGGCAAAGACGCTGACAGCGAAGGTGTAAATCAAAGTTGTTTTCCAATGGCGGGAGCTTTTCAGGCGCCCCGGAGCGGTCTCCGGGGATGGCTGGCGGGCTTCCGCTTTTTCGTCTTCAGCGGCGCTTTTTGCCGAGGCTGGTTTTCATGGGCAGCGCGCTTCTAAAACAGGCAGTTACGGCCGTATATATGAAACGAGAAGGTCTGCGGCAGGAGGCAGAGGCGTGCTATGAGATTTTCGAAAATGCAGGGCACGGGAAATGACTATATCTATGTAAATTGTCTGGAGGAGACGGTCAATGAGCCGGATATCCTTGCCAGGCGACTGAGCGACCGGCATTTTGGGGTGGGGGCGGACGGCCTCATTCTGATCCGCCCTTCCAGAAGAGCGGATTTTGCTATGGAGATGTACAATGCGGATGGCTCCCGGGGAGAGATGTGCGGGAACGGGATCCGCTGTCTGGGGAAATACGTCTACGACAGAGGGCTGACAGATAAGAGAGAGCTGGACATCCAGACCGGGGCAGGCACCCGGCATCTGAGGCTGTTTGCGGAGGAGGAGGTTCCGGCAGGCGGGGAGATCCGCATGGTGGAGGTGAATATGGGGAAGCCGGTGCTGGAGGCGGACCAGGTGCCTGCCATCTCGGAGCACACCTGCATGATACGCGAGCCTGTGCGGGTTGGCGGCGTGGAGTACCCGATGACCGCCATCTCCATGGGAAATCCCCACGCGGTCATTTTTACAGGCCATGTGAGAGGGCTGGATCTGCAGCGTTTGGGTCCGCCCATAGAATATCACGGCCGCTTTCCCAGGCGGGTGAATGTGGAGTTTGCCCAGGTGGAGGATCGGGGGACTGTCAGGGTGCGGGTGTGGGAGAGGGGGAGCGGTGAGACCCTGTCCTGCGGCACCGGCGCCTGCGCGGTTCTTGCGGCAGGCGTATTAAATGACTTGACAGACCGCCAGGTTACGGTAAAATTAATAGGAGGAGACCTGTTGGCACAGTGGCGGGAGGATACCGGCGAAATTCTGCTGACAGGGCCCGCTGTCCACGTGTTTGACGGCGAGGTATAAAACATAGTAAAAGATAAGGAGAATACAAGAGATGTTCAAAGTAAATGAAGATTATCTGAAACTGCCCGGCAGCTATCTTTTCTCTACTATCGGGAAAAAAGTGGCGGCCTACCAGGAGGCAAATCCTGAGAAATCCATCATCCGCCTTGGTATCGGCGATGTGACCCAGCCTCTGGCTCCGGCCATCATCGACGCCCTCCACAGCGCGGTGGATGAGATGGCTCACGCAGAGACGTTCCACGGCTACGCGCCGGATCTTGGATATGAGTTCCTGCGCAGCGCCATGGCAAAAAATGACTATCAGGACAAGGGCTGCGATATAAGGGCAGACGAGATTTTTATCTCAGACGGAGCAAAGTGTGACTCCGGAAATATCCAGGAGATTTTTGCAAAGGACAACAAGATCGCTGTGTGCGATCCCGTGTATCCGGTGTATGTGGACACCAACGTCATGGCAGGCCGAACAGGCACCTACGATCCGAAGACGGAGACATGGAGTGATGTGATCTACATGCCCTGCACAAAGGAGACAAATTTCGCGCCGGAGCTTCCGAAGGAGACACCGGACATCATTTATCTGTGCTTCCCCAACAACCCTACAGGCTCCACCATCACAAAGGCACAGCTCCAGGAGTGGGTGGACTATGCCAATAAGGTGGGCGCTGTCATTATCTACGACGCGGCCTACGAGGCATATATCTCCGAGGAGGATGTTCCCCACACCATCTATGAGTGTGAGGGGGCAAGGACCTGCGCCATCGAGCTGCGCAGCTTCTCCAAAAACGCGGGATTTACCGGCGTGCGTCTGGGCGCCACCATCGTGCCCAAGGACATCAAGTCCGGTGATGTGATGCTCCACTCCCTTTGGGCAAGACGACACGGCACAAAGTACAACGGCGCGCCCTACATCGTGCAGAAGGCGGGCGAGGCAGTCTACTCAGAGGCAGGCAAGGCCCAGCTGAAGGGGCAGGTGGCATACTACATGAACAACGCCAAGGTTATCTATCAGGGGCTGAAGGACGCAGGCTACAATGTATCAGGCGGCGTCAACGCTCCCTACATCTGGCTGGAGACCCCCTCCGGAATGACCTCCTGGCAGTTCTTCGACTACCTTCTGGAGAATGCCGGCGTGGTGGGCACCCCCGGTTCAGGCTTCGGCCCCAGCGGGGAAGGATATTTCCGGCTGACAGCCTTCGGCTCCTACGAGAATACAGTGGCAGCGATCGAGAGAATAAAGAAGATGTAATTTAATTTGAGACGTAATACTTTTTAAAAGTATTACGTCTCAAATTAATGGTACTGGTGGGGAATTGTGTAAATTGTAACCTGGAAGGACACACTTTCGCAATGGTTTTGCTGGGATAAAGGGGAAAAGCCTGCCGATAGTGGCCCAATAGTTTGCTTTTTTCATCTCGTCCTCGATTTCGGCTTCATCCATCGGTTTTTTGTCCGCAATGGCTTCCGCGATCAGATCCTCCACATCTTGGGGAACGGAGGGGCGATATACTCCAACGCTGATATTCAGAAACCCATAAGAATACCCGTCTTCGCTATCGTCAATCTCTCCCTGATTTTCTTTGCTGAGTACATTGTACAAGGTATCTGCTGGGGTCCGGAAGGCAGAGACGCCATAGATGACCGGCTGCAGCTTCCCGTCAAATCCTCCTAAAAACTCAATGAATTCTATGCTTCCGTCATCGTCAAAATCAAATCGCAATTCGTTGTTAAAATAGAACAGGGAATGATTCCGTGTACTATAAGGTTCTCCAAACAGGTTTTTCACATCTTTTTGCGAAGAGGCCAACGCAATTTTTGCATCACTAAATTCCATACCCACTAAGGGGATGAGCTTTATTTTTTCCATAATTTCCACCTCGCCTAAATGCTCGAATATTTTTGATCATTTATCTTTTGCTTAGCAGTTGCTGTTCACAGTATAATTCTGTTTTTAGAACTGTGCAATAAAAAAGATATGCAGCTTTTTTGTCTCTGCATACCTTTGAAAGCGGATGTATGGCGGTTGTATTCACAGAATTGAAAATGAAAAGGCAACCGGTTTTCTGATTTTAGAAAAAAGAAAATCCCTCGTAAAAACGAGGGATAGATCGGAGTGACAGGATTTGAACCTGCGACCTCTACGTCCCGAACGTAGCGCTCTACCAAGCTGAGCCACACTCCGTTAATGTTGACCGAAACTTCCTTTTACAGAAGTTCCGGTGCCCCTGCCAAGGAACTACGGATAGAGGACTCGAACCTCTACTAACAGAGTCAGAGTCTGCTGTGCTGCCATTACACCAATCCGCATTACTAAGCTTCTGTGTTCGTTTTGTTCAGCGAACAAATATTATTATAGCAGGCTTTTCCAAAAATGCAAGCACTTTTTTAAATTTTTTTTCTTTCTTTTGAGGATGCAAATCTGTTGACTTAAATATTGCCTGAAATTGGATGAGGAGTCCTATGTCTCTGTCGAAGACGAGAGTATACTGGGGACTGTGATACCATAGAAGAACGTTTTAATCCGGATCGAACAATCTTATCGCTTGAATTTGCGGAAAAGCAGACAAGGAAAGCAAGCGAAGAAAATAGAAATGAGAGAGGAGAGACCAATTTCGGCCTCTCCTTTTTCGGCTTCTGCCAACGACAGATCACTCCGGCGGTCTCAGATCAGCGCAGCGCCGCATACTGTTTCATGACAGCGGGAATGTCGATCCTCTGGGGACACCTCTTCGCGCAGGCACCGCACTGGAGACAGGCCATGGGGCCTTTGATCTGCGTCAGATGGAACAGCTTCCACGGCTCCCCGCCGACAGTGAGCTCATTGTAGCCCTGGATCAGAGCCGGGATATCCAGATCAGCCGGGCAGACGGGGCAGCAGTAGCGGCAGGAGGAGCAGGGGACGCCAAAGGAATCCCGGAAAGCATTTACCGCCCTGTCCAGCGCTGTGTGCTCCGCTGGGGAGAGAGTGTTGCCCTCCCGGAATACCTCTGCATTTGCGTGAACCTCCTGGGGAGAGGACATGCCGCTGAGAACGCACTGCACATTGTCCAGCCCCATCAGATAGCGGAAGGACCAGGAGGGAATTGACTGCTCCGGGGCGGCGGCCCGCAGGATGTCCTCCGCCTCCTGGCTTAAGTGTACAAGGCGGCCGCCCTTCAGGGGCTCCATGACCCAGACCGGAATGTTGTGTTCAGTCAGGATCTCGTATTGACGTCTGCCGTCCAGCATTGTCCAGTCCAGGTAATTGAGCTGGATCAGAGCCATGTCAAAGCCAGGATACCACTGAAGAAATTTTTCCAGCCCCTCCGGCGCCGCATGGGAGGAAAAGCCGAGATAGCGGATGCGGCCGGCTTCCTTCTGCCTGAGCAGATAGCCGATATAATCCCGCGCCGGATCCGTATAGTCGTCGAGAAACTGTTCCTGCACGCTGTGCAGCATGTAAAAGTCAAAATACTCTGTCTGGCAGCGGGCAAGCTGTTCCTCAAAGACATGATCCAGATCAGTCCGGGCTCCCACATAAAACTTGGAGGACAGATAGTAGCTGTCTCGGGGATAGCGGGACAATGCCTCTCCGAGAAATGTCTCGGAGTCAGTCTTGTGGTAGGTAAAGGCAGTGTCAAAAAAGTTGATCCCTTCAGTGAAAGCCTGATCGATCACCTCCATTGCCTTTGCGCGGTCAATGGAGGAGGTGTTCCCGGACACGGTGGGGAGCCGCAGACTTCCCAGACCCAGTGCGGAAATCCTGTTTCCCCGGAATTCTTTGTAATACATAATAAGGCAGCTCCTTTCCTATGACAGCGGGCTCTTCAAAAAATTCAGCGATCCCGCCGGATTTTCCGTCCCCTTCTCCAGCAGCAGGATGAGGGCGTCGATGGTCCGCTCGATGTCCTCCTTTGAGGAGGGGACGAGGGAGTTGTCGAACTTGACCGCCAGGACGATCAACACGATCTCCGCCAGGGCGTCGGGATCGCTGAAGTGGATATCACCGCTCTCCACGCCCTGCCGGATGATCTCCGCCAGGACGGGCTTCAGCTCTGTGATGATGTGATTGACGTACTTCTGGCGGAGGAAGATTTTCTCCTGGGTGTCGGAGCCCGCCCGCTCCTCAGACTTGAGGAACTCGGATGAGGAGCTTCGGCAGGCCTGGAAGATCATGGCCATCCTTGTGAATGGGGAGATCTCCGTCCTGTCTGCCAGGTCCTTGGCGGTCTGGAGAGGCTTCTCGTAATTCCGCTCCACCAGGGCGTCCAGGATAGCGTCCTTGGAGGGAAAGTAGTAGTAGATGCTCCCCTTTCCGATGCCCGCGGTCTGGGCGATGTCGCTGACAGAGATAGTCTGCATGTTCCGATTTTCCAAAAGCTCCTGGAGAGCGTCCAGAATTCTGTTGTACTTCAGCTGATTTGGCATATGTGTCACCTTTCCTTGCGGTCTTTCCTGCTGGTATGCGCTGTATCCGCTTATATAAATTCATTCTACTTATACAATACAAGTCCAATATACCACAGACCGGGGATTTCGGCCAACTGTAAAAGCGCACAAAAAACAGAAAAAACCCGGCTGTATTTTTAGGGGAACGATAGTTGACCGGCGGCCGAAAAGGTGTTAATCTAACAGAGAAAAGGACATGACCGTTGGTCGAAAAAACCAGAAAACGGTCGAGAAGGAGGATGCTATGACCTACGCAGATATGTTTTCAAAGGTAAAGGGCATGCTGATGGACGCGGATGTCAGCGATATCCACGAGCATCTGGCATACCAGTTCAACATCACCGGAGAGGCGGAAGGGATTTTTTACGCTGAGGTGAAGGACGGACAGCTGTTTGTGGAGCCCTACGAGTATTTTGACCGGGACGCCATGTTTACCTGCTCCGCGGAGACCCTGTTCAAGATCGCGGACGGGAAGACAGATCCCATTCTTGCGGTGACGCTGGGGAAACTGAAGGTGGAAGGCAATATCGATAAAGCATTAAAACTGAAGGATTTGATCAACAGCAAAAAGAAAAGCAGGTGAGAAGGATGGGTAAATTGCTGAAGGGGGCAGCCCTGCTCCTGGGAGCCGCAGCGGCGGCGGAAGCAGGCGGGACGGCCTATTTTTACAGAAGGACCATGAAGAGGTACAACGCAAAGGTAGAGCGGACCATGAAGATGTCCGGTGTGGACTGGGAGAGCCATTTTCCCATTATGCATGAGCGCCATGACTGGATGATGGGGCAGCCTCACGAGGATGTGTGGATCAGGTCAAAGGACGGTCTGAAGCTGCACGGTACATATTTCCCGGGAGACGGGGGGACAAAGGCTGTCATCTGTTTCCACGGCTACACCAGCAGAGGGCTGAACGACTACGGGAGCCTTTCTTATTATTACCTGAACCACGGCTTCCGGATGCTCCTGATCGATGAGAGGGCTCACGGCGACAGCGAGGGCACCTACATCGGCTTTGGCACTATGGACCGGCTGGATGGACTGGAGTGGGTCAAATGGATGATCGAAAAGATCGGCGATGACGCCCAGATCCTGCTCCACGGCAATTCCATGGGAGGCGCCACTGTCTGCATGATGGGCGGCATGGAGCTCCCGGAGCAGGTGAAGGGGATTGTGTCCGACTGCGCTTTCACATCCGCCAAGGACGTGTTTACCCATGTGCTCCACAGCATGTACCACCTGCCGGCATTTCCCATGATCCAGATCGCGGATAGGGTGAATCGAAAAAACGCGGGCTACGGCCTGGATGACTGCAATGCGGCCAGGGAAGTGAGAAAGGCGAAGGTGCCCTTCCTCTTCATACACGGCGAAGACGACATTTTCGTGCCCTGCTGGATGTGCGAGGAGATCTACAAAAACTGCGCGTCGCCCAAGACAAAGCTGATCGTCAAGGGCGCGGGCCACGGAGAGAGCTACTATAAAGATACCAAGGCGTACGAGGAAGCCCTGGATGTATTTATCGGAGGAATAATGAAATGATGAGAACAAGAAAAGGTCACAAAGTGTATCCGCTGACTGTAGCCCAGAAATTCCACATGTACTATGCGCCCCACTGTCCCAGCATGGCGGTGCTGAATATCGGGACAAGCCTGACTATCGAAGTGGAGCTTGACTGGGATCAGCTGAAAAAGTCCATCAACGAGGCCTACGCAAGGAGCGAGGCCATGCGTGTCCGCTTTGCCAGGGATAAAGAGGGGATCTGGTACCAGTATGTGACAGACCCGGAGGAGATGGATATCGAGTTCGCGGATTTCTCCGGCGGGACTGTGGAGGAGGCGGAGGCCCAGATGCAGAAGTGGACTACCGTGCCCTTTAAGATGTTTGACTCTCCCCTGACAAGGATCGTCATGATCAAGATGCCGGACGGATTTAACGGCGTGTACTTCCTGGGAAATCACATGATCGTGGACGCCCAGTCCCTCATCTGCTTCCTGAAGGACATCATCGAGCTGTACTGCAACGCCAAGTACGAGGGTGTTCCCTACCCCAAGGATATGGCCTCTTACATTGAACAGATCGAGCGGGATTTCGCCTACGAGGCGGGCAGCAAGGCACAGCAAAGAGACATCGACTATTTCCAGAAGGAGATCGAAAAGTCCGAGCCCATCTACAATGATCTCCACGGCACGGCCAAGCTGGAGTCCATGCGGGAGATGTTTAAAAATCCTAAGTTGCGATCCGCCTTCTGCGTCACAGACGACACCACCTCTGCCCTGGATATCTTCCACCTGGAGGCAGAGCCCACAAAGAGGCTGATGGATTTCTGCGAGAAATATCACGTGTCCCTGGCATGCCTGCTTCTCATGGGGCTTCGCACCTACTACCAGAAAATGAACGGATTTGAGGATGTGTCCCTGACCACCACCATCGCCAGGAGGGCCACCCTGAAGGAGAAGAAGTCTGGCGGCACCAGGATCCACTCCTTCCCCTTCCGGACTATTTTCCCGGAGGATATGAAATTCATCGACGGCGCCTACGCCATCCGGGACAAGCAGAACGAGTACTTCCGCCACGCGAATTACGACCCCACAGCCTACTTTGCCTACCGGGCCAAGACCTATCCGCAGCCTCAGCCGGGACTGGGATACGAGCCCATCTCTCTGACCTACCAGCCGCTGACCCTGAAGGAGAAGGGACTGGATCAGCTGGGAGACATCCGGTACAAGACAAAATGGTATCCCAACGGCATCTGTCCCCAGGGCATGTACCTGACCGTCATGCACCGGCCGGAGGACAACGGGCTGGACTTCAACTTTGAGCACCAGATCAAGGCAGTGTCAAGGGAGGAGCTGGAGTACCTGTATTACTATCTGTGCCGGATCATGTTCAAGGGGGCGGAGAACCCGGATCTGACCATCGGCGAGATCATCAAATTAGTTTAGTGTAGAAAAAGGAGAAAGTACCATGTTTGAGAAATTAGTTGATATCATCTGTAACTATGTGGAGGTGGAGCCGGAAAACATCCATCCGGAGTCACGCTTTATGGAGGATCTTGGCTTTACATCCTTTGACTTCATGAGCATGCTGGGCGAGATCGAGGATGAGTTCGATGTGGAAGTGGAGCAGACAGAGGCCGCAAACATCCGCACTGTGCAGGAGGCTGTGGACTATCTGGAAAAGCTGACTGCTGAAAATTAATCTGAAAGCAGAAGAAAGGGTGGGAAGATATGCTTTGCAGTACTGTCCGCGAAATACTGGCAGGTACGGAAGAAAAGTACGGGCCAAAGGACGCGATCCGCTATAAAGTGAGTAAAAATGAAATTGCATCGAAAACCTACACACAGCTTCGGGAGGACAGTGAGAGCTTCTCCTGCGTCCTTCGGGATCTGGGGGAGCAGGGCAACCACATCGCGGTCATCGGCATGACCTCCTACGAGTGGCTGGTGGCCTACTTTGGCACTGTGGACAGCGGCAGTGTTGTAGTGCCTCTGGATGTGAATCTGCCGGCGGAGGATGTGTGCGACCTGATCAGCCGGTCGGATTCCACGGTACTCGTCTACGACGAGGTGAGAAAAGACGTGGCTGTCATGGCGAAGGAGAAATGCCCCCAGCTGCGCAGGATCATCTCCATGCAGAAGGAGGATCGCGGCGAGCAGGTCTCCGGCTTCTGGAAGCTGCTGGAAGAGCACAGAGGGAGCTTTGACTATGAGCCCCAGCCGGATCAGCTCTGCACGATCATGTTCACCTCGGGCACAACGGGGAAGAGCAAGGGCGTCATGCTGACCCACAGAAATGTGGCGGAGAACGCGACCTGCCTGGACATGAAGATTCCGGAGCGGATCGTCATCATGACAGTGCTCCCGATCCACCACGCCTACTGCCTCAGCATGGACATCCTGAAGGGCGTGTCCCTGGCGGCAGTGATCTGCATCAATGACTCCCTCATGCGGGTGGCGAAGAACATTAAGCTCTTTAAGCCGGAGATGATCCTGATGGTGCCCCTGATGATCGAGACCATGGCAAAGAAGCTGGAGGAGGCGTCCCTTCTGCCGGCGAAGATCGTGAAGAATCAGGTGTTCGGAAAGCAGTTCCACACCATCTGCAGCGGCGGCGCCTACCTGGATCCCAAATACATCGACATGTTCAAAAAGTATGGCATCGTCATCCAGCAGGGCTACGGCATGACCGAGTGCTCCCCTGTTATCAGCATTTCCCAGCGGTGGAACATCCGCAGCGACTCGGTGGGACAGCTTGTGCCCAACTGCGAGGCCAAGACTGTGGACGGGGAGCTCTGGGTGAAGGGCAGCAGCGTCATGCAGGGCTACTACAGGATGCCCGAGGAGACTGCCGAGACTTTGGAGGACGGATGGCTGAAGACCGGCGACCTTGGCTATGTGGACGAGGAGGGCTTTGTCTACCTGACAGGCCGCAAGAAAAATCTCATCATCACGAAGAACGGGGAGAATGTATCACCGGAGGAGCTGGAAAATGCCCTCAGCGGAAACCGACTTGTGGGCGAGGTGCTTGTCCGGGAGAAGGGCGGCGTCATCGAGGCGGAGATCTATCCGGATCAGGACTATGTGAAAAGGAAGAGGGTGAAGGACGTAAGAGCGGCCCTCCAGGAGGTCATCGACGCGTACAACAGGACGGCGGCTCCCCAGAAGAAGATTTACAGCCTCATCGTCCGGGACAAGGAGTTTGAGAAGACAACCACGAGAAAGATCAAGAGATTTTGAAGATGACTTTTTAGAGGACTTTCAAGAGGACAGAGCTTTTGCAGGTTGACAGATTTTTTGAAACGTGCTATTTTAAAAATGTTCGGTAGGTAAGGCTACTGCAAGGGATATGGACTGTTGCCGCGAAATAGTGGAGACACTATGAGAGGGTTTGAACAGGGTACATCGACAGCAAGGTGTATCATAATACAGTTTCACCGCCCTGCAGAGTTAAAGCTCATACGAATGTGCAATAGGTAAGTTTTCCCTGTATGTTCACCGGACATACAGGGTTTTTTATTTTGCTGGAGGCTCCAGGGGGCCGGCAGAATAAAAAAGTGCGCGCAGAAATGTATGTAAAGAAGCAGGCACGAGAGAAAAGGAAGGAAGGTGAGCACACTCATGTATCACAGTAGCAGCAGCGGAATTGCAAAGCGGTGCAGGGCAGAGCGAAGATTTCTGCTGCAGAGGCACGGGTGTGCCGGTCTGTAGCTTTATATCCGCATGCTTTTCCACCGTTTTGTGAGGAGATCTTACGGACGGTGGATTTTTTGTTTTCCAGAGAAAACAGGCTTCTGGTCTGTAAAAAATCTTCCGGCAGGATACCGCTGTACTCTTACCAGCGTGCTGAACAAAAATAAAACGTCGGGAGGTACAGGAACATGAAAAACATGACCAGAAACACGATCATTGCAAAAGACAGAAGCAGGAAGCATGCGCAGACAATGCTCTGGGCGGCCCGCAGCAGCGAGGGGGAGATCAGAGGAAGATATGGAACAGGCCCGGGCGGGCTGGACAGCGAGACGGCGGAGGATTCCAGGGAGAGATGGGGAAAAAATGTGCTGACCCACGGAAAGAAAAATCCCCTTCCCGGAAAGCTTTTCTTCTCCTTTGTCAACCCGTTTACTCTGGTGCTGCTGGCGCTGGCGGCTATCTCTGTGTTCACAGACATTGTGTTCGCCGCGCCCCAGGACCGCAGCTGTGCCACGGTAGTCATCATCATGGCCATGGTGCTGATCTCCGGCGTTCTCAGGTTTGTGCAGGAGACGAGGAGCGGCAATGTGGCGGACAGGCTCTCCGGCATGATCCACACCACCGCCTGCGTGGAGCGGGAGGGGCGCAGGGAGGAGATCCCCATGGAGGACATCGTGGCGGGGGATCTCGTCTACCTGTCAGCCGGGGATATGATCCCTGCGGATCTGCGCATCCTGTCCGCCAAGGACCTCTTTATCAGCCAGTCGGCCCTGACAGGAGAGAGCGAGCCGGTGGAGAAGACAGGAGAGCGGACAGCCGGGAAGGGCGGCCTGACGGAAATGGCCAACCTGGCATTTATGGGCAGCAATGTGATCAGCGGGTCGGCCCAGGCAGTGGTGATCGCTGTGGGCGATGACACCATGTTGGGCACAATGGCGGGAGCCCTGGATGAGAAGCCCCCCAAGACAACCTTTGAAAAGGGCGTCAACGCGGTCTCCTGGGTGCTGATCCGGTTCATGCTTGTCATGGTGCCGGTGGTCCTCTTCATCAACGGCTTTACAAAGGGAGACTGGATGCAGGCGGTTCTCTTTGCCATCTCCGTGGCGGTGGGGCTGACCCCGGAGATGCTGCCCATGATCGTCACCACATCCCTGGCAAAGGGCTCCCTTGCCATGAGTAGGAAAAAGGTCATTGTGAAAAACCTGAATTCCATTCAGAACCTGGGCGGTGTGGATATCCTGTGCACGGACAAGACCGGCACGCTCACCCGGGATAAGGTAGTGCTGGAATACCATCTGAATGTGGACGGGCAGGAGGACGACCGGGTGCTGCGCCACGGCTTTCTCAACAGCTATTTCCAGACCGGGCTGAAAAACCTGATCGATATTGCGGTCATTGAGAAGCAGAAGGAGCTGGGGGCAGAGGAGCTGATCCGCCGGTATACGAAGACAGACGAGGTTCCCTTTGACTTCCAGCGCCGCCGGATGAGCGTGGTGGTGAGAGATACAGAGGGCAAGACCCAGATGGTCACAAAGGGAGCTGTGGAGGAGATGCTGGGCTGCTGCTCCTTCGCGGAGTGCGGCGGCAGGATCCGCCCTCTGGAGGACGAGGTGAGGGAGCTTGTGCTTGCAAGGGCGGAGAGGCTCAACGAGGCGGGGATGCGGGTGATCGCTGTGGCCCAGAAGACAGATCCCTCCCCGGAGGGGCAGTTCTCCGCGGCAGACGAGAGGGACATGGTCCTGATCGGCTTTTTGGCCTTTCTGGATCCGCCCAAGGCGGACACAGGGGAAGCCCTCCTGGCTCTTCGGGAGTACGGCGTCACGACAAAAATCCTGACAGGGGACAATGAGAAGGTGACCCGGGCCATCTGCAGGCAGGTGGGGTTGGACGGAAGGGCCATCCTGCTGGGAGATGAGGTGGACCGGATGGATGACGGCGAGCTGGGGAGAAGGGCGGAAAAGACCACTGTCTTTGCCAAGCTTTCGCCGTCCCAGAAGGAGCGGATCGTCCGGGTGCTCCGGGAGAGGGGACACTGTGTGGGCTACATGGGGGACGGGATCAACGATGCGGCTGCCATGAAAGCGGCGGACGTGGGGATTTCGGTGGACACGGCTGTGGATATTGCCAAGGAGGCCTCCTCTGTCATCCTGATTGAGAAGGACCTGAAGGTGCTGGCCCGGGGCGTTCTGGAGGGGAGAAAGACCTATGCCAACATGATCAAATACATCAAGATGACCGCATCCTCCAACTTTGGAAACATTTTTTCCATCCTGGCAGCAAGCGCGTTTCTGCCTTTCCTGCCCATGGAGTCCATCCATCTCATCCTGCTGAACCTGATCTACGACATTTCCTGCACAGCCATGTCCTGGGACAATGTGGATGAGGACTGGCTGCGGGTGCCGAGAAAATGGGACGCCTCCGGGATCAGCCGATTTATGCTCTGGAACGGCCCGGTGAGCTCGGTGTTTGACATTGTCACCTTTGCGGTGCTGTATTTTGTGATCTGTCCCGCATGCACGGGCGGGCAGCTGTTTTCCCGGATCGCCGGGCAGGAGGGGCAGGCGCTCTTTGCTTCCCTCTTCCAGGCGGGATGGTTCGTGGAGTCCATGTGGAGCCAGATGCTGGTGATCCACACGATCCGCACGCCCCATCTCCCCTTTGTGCAGAGCCGGGCTTCCGCGCCGGTTGCGCTCCTGTCGCTGGCGGGCATCGGGATCGCCACATGGATCCCCTTCACGCCGGTGGGGGATGCCCTGGGCCTTGCGCCGCTGCCGGCTGTGTACTTTGGGTGGCTTGCGGCGATCGTGGCCGGGTATATGGCGCTGGCCACCGCTGTGAAGAAGCTCTATATACGCCGATACGGGGAGTGGCTGTGATCCGAAGACTTGATCCGTAAACGTGATCTGGAAACGTGATCCGGAAAGCCGGCGGGCGTCTATTGACGAAAACCGGAGAAAGCAGTAAGATAGCCATGGCACAAAACGAAGTGGAGGGATCGGACATTGAAAAGGAATAAATATGAAATAGATATGTGCAATGGGACTATCATGGACAAGCTGATCTCATTTTCGCTTCCCCTGATGCTGACAAGCATCCTGCAGCTTATGTTCAACGCGGTGGACATCATCGTGGTGGGGCGTTTCAGCGGGAGCGACGCCCTGGCAGCTGTTGGCTCCACCACGGCGCTGATCAACATTTTCACCAATCTCTTTATCGGCATCTCCCTGGGGGCAAACGTGCTGGCCGCCAGGTACTATGCGGCCGGCCGGGACAAGGAGATGTCCGAGTCCGTACATACCGCCATCGCCCTGGCCCTGGTCAGCGGCATCATCATGGCCTTTGTGGGCTTTGCCATGTCCCGCTTTGCCCTGAGCCTGATGGATACCCCGGGAAATGTGATCGGTCAGTCCACCACGTACATGAGGATCTATTTCCTTGGCATGCCCTTCTTTATGCTCTATAACTACGGGGCGGCTATCCTGCGGGCGGTGGGGGACACGAAGAGGCCCCTGATGTTCCTCTGCGTGGCGGGGCTGGCCAATGTGGTGCTGGATCTTTTGCTTGTCATCGTCATCCCCCTGGACGTGGCCGGCGTGGCCATTGGCACAGTGGCCTCCCAGATGGTCTCCAGCATCCTGGTGCTGCGCTGCCTCCACAGGACGGAGGGAAGCTATCAGCTGCGCTTCTCAAAGCTCAGGATCAGAGCTGTCTACCTGAAGCGGATCTTTCAGGTGGGCATACCGGCGGGCATCCAGAGTACGGTCATCAATTTCTCTAACGCCATGCTCCAGTCCTCAGTCAACTCCTTCGGCTCTATCGCCATGGCAGGCTACACGGCGGCCAACAACATCCTGGGCTTTCTCTATGTGTCGGTGAACGCGGTGACACAGGCCTGCATGAGCTTTACCAGCCAGAATTACAGCGTTGGCAAGCAGAAGCGGATGGACCGGGTGCTGGCGGACTGCATGATCCTGTCGGCCGGCGCGGCCCTGGTGCTGGGCGTGGGGGCCTATGTATTCGGCTCACGGCTCCTTGGGATCTACACCTCAGACCCGGAGGTGATCCAGTGCGGACTGGAGATCCTGTCCATCACCACTGTTCCCTATTTCCTCTGCGGCATCATGGATCTCTTTCCGGGCGCCCTGCGGGGCATGGGACGCTCCGCCGTGCCCATGATCCTGTCCGTCATCGGGACAGTGGGAACCAGGATCGTGTGGATCTACGGCTTCTTTCCCCACCACAGATCCCTGCACTTCCTGTTCATCTCCTACCCCGGCTCCTGGATCTTCACCATTGCCATGCAGGCGGTGTGCTTCTGGTTCGTGCGGAAGCAGTGCATCCGGCAGCTGAAGCGGGAGGGGATCTACAGCGTCTAGGTCAGACCGGATAAGGTATGAAAGATTTCAATAGACATTTCAATAGACAGAGACAGGCAGGAGCCCTGACTACAAGTCGGGCGCTCCTGCCTGTTTTATATAGATCGCTGGTTAAGGAAAAGCGTTTGCCTCGTGGCAGATGTTTATTTCGAGGATGCCAGGCGCTCCTTTCCCAGAGCGTCCGCGGCGATGATGGCCGCGTAGAGCTGGTCAGGAGTCACGTCCGTCACCATGTTGTGGATGGATTCGCCCTCTACGCAGGATTTCTCGGCGATGACGCGTATCTCTTCATCCTTTGTGATGCCAATTTCCTCCAGGGTAACCGGCAGACCGACCTCCATGCAGAAATCCTGAACCTCCCGGAACTCCTCCTTCGAGGCTCCCTCCAGCACGAGCTGGACGAGAGTGCCGAAGGCAACGCAGCAGCCATGGGGCGCGCTGTGTCCGCCAAGGGCGGTGAGACCATTGTAGAAGGAGTGGGCTACCGCGAGGCCGCCGTTGTCAGCGCCCACGCCGGAGAGATAGACATTGGCCTCGATGATGGCTTCCAGGGCGGGAGTGACCACATGGCACTCGCAGGCCTTCCTGGCGGCAGCCCCGTATTCCTTCAGGGTGTCATAGCAGAGGCGGCACAGCGCCATAGCGGATCGGGTAATGCCTCCGTTTTCCAGGCTGGGAGCGTCTGTGCGCTGGCAGGCCCTGGCCTCAAAATAGGTGCCCAGGGCGTCGCCCATACCGGCTACCAGGAACTTCACAGGGGCATTTGCGATGATCTCGCTGTCCACGATCACGGCCTCAGGATTCTTTGGGTAGAACAGATAGCTGTTGAAGGTCTTGTCATCGTTGTAAATGACAGAGAGACCAGTGCAGGGGGCATCCGTAGCCACCACAGTGGGGATGATCACTACCGGCAGATTTTCGTAGTAGGCAGTGGCCTTGGCCGTGTCGATGGCGGAGCCGCCGCCAACGCCAACGATGACGTTGAGTCCTTCCTGCCTTGCGATCTGTCTCATTTTTTCAATCTCGCCTACGCTGGAGACCCCGCCGAAGATCTCATAGTGGCGGATATCCTCCGTCCCCTCAAAGCTCTTCTCGATTTTATCGTGACACATCTTATGCCCGCTTCTGGAGCAGATGAAGAGCCAGCTGTTTCCCAGATCCTTCATCTCCTCGTGGAAATGGAGAAGGGAGTCCTTGCCCTGAACATATTTTTGAGGTGCGCGCATCATTCTCAGTCTAAGCATAATAAATCCTCCTTTGCGACACATAAAAAGGTGTGTTAAAAATTTATCAATTTCAATTCTGATTATAGCACCCCGGGTTGCAAAAGCAAGAGTAAAAAGACTGAAAAAAACATCAGATTTTCAGAAAGGTTTGTGCAAGATTGAAAACCGGACGGGAGATAAGGAACAGAAGGGTCAAGTCTGCCGGGCGCTTCCCCTGTCCGCCCCGGGCACCTGGTGGAGGGCCCGGAACTGGCGGGGGGTCAGGGTGGTGTACTTTTTAAACTGCTTGGAGAAGGAGAAGCTGTCCGGGTAGCCGGTCCGGGCGGCGATCTCCTGGATGGACAGGCTGTCCTGCAGGAGCAGCTCCTTGGCGCTGTTCAGCCGCTTCTGGATGAGGTAGGTGTGGGGCGGCATGTGGAATTCCTGGCGGAAGAGCTTGCGGAAATTCTCGTAGCCAAGGCCCAGGTATTCCGCTGTGCCCCGGCAGCTGTCGTCCGGGATCTGGCCGCTTCCGAGAAGATCCCTGGCCTCGTACAGGAGGGTGCGCACGGAGGGACGCAGGCTCTGCCTCCTGTGCATGTCATAGATGCCGAAGACGAGCTGCTGCGCCTCCAGGAGAAGGTAGGGGAGCTGTTCCTGTGTGGAGTGCTCCAGGTGGTCGTAGAGCAGAAGGCACCGGTCCAGAAGAGACTGGGAGAGACCAGGGGAGAGCACCGGCTGATCCAGGAGGAGGCCCATGTGCCGCAGGGACCGGTAGGTCTCATATCCAAAGCAGACAAAAAACTCCAGCCATTTCCCGTCCTCCTTTGTGATGGTGGAATGTTTGATATAGGGAAGACGCTGAACGAAGCATCCGGGATAGATCCGGGTGCTTTTTCCGTCTTTGTCCAGATAGGTGCCCTCCCCGCTCAGGAGAAGGAGGGCGCCGTAATATTTGAAGACCAGATTTTCGTTCTGGGGCAGGTGGCGGGTGTGGTGGATAAACCCGCAGCTCAGTATGGAGTTGTTGGGATCCAGTCCCAGGGTCCGGTGAACGGATCTGGTGACAAAAAGCTTTTCCGGGATCTGCAGCATGGGAAAGTCCTCCTCTCATCTGTCGAATATCATTTACCAGATATGACATTTTTTCTACCATAACAGACATGTAAATCATACCATCCGGCGGATAAAATGTAAATAACGACAAAAAGGAAAAGGAGCGGCAGACAGAGATGGATTTTGACATGGAAAAATGGATGCGGGACATGGTGAGCCCCGGAGAGAAAAGGCCTCTTCCGGTGCTCTCCTTTCCGGGGATCCAGATCACAGGAAACACAGTGGAGGAGACGGTGAGGAGCGGACGGCTCCAGGCCGAGTGCATGGAGGCCATTGCGGACAGATTTGACATGGCAGCCGTGCTGGGGCTGATGGATCTGTCGGTGGAGGCGGAGGCCTTCGGCAGCCCGGTGCGCTACAGCAGCCAGGAGGTGCCTACGGTGACGGCGGCCATCATCCAGGAGGAAGAGGAGGCGGATGCCCTGCAGGTGCCCCTGGTGGGAGCTGGAAGAACAGGGGAGTGCCTGGCCGGGATCCGGCAGGTGGCCGGACAGGTGAAGGATCGGCCTGTCCTGGCGGGGATGATCGGACCCTACTCCCTGGCGGGGCGGCTTCTGGATATGACGGAGATCATGATCCTGTGCTACGAGGAGCCCGAGATAGTGGAGACCGTGCTGGAGAAGGTGACAGGCTTTCTCTGCGACTACGCCAGGGCCTTTAAGGAGGCGGGAGCCGACGGCATCGTCATGGCCGAGCCGGCGGCGGGACTTCTCTCCCCGGGGCTTTTCCGGGAGTTCTCCGTTCCCTATGTGAAGCGGATCTGCCAGGCGGCCCGGGAGGCGGGTCTTGCCCTCATTTACCACAACTGCGGCATGGTGGAGCCGCTTCTTGGGGACATCGCGGATATACCCGCCGACGGGTACAGCTTCGGTAACGCGGTGGACATGGCAAGAGTGCTGAAGGAGATGCCGGAAGACCGGATCGTTATGGGCAACATCGACCCGGTGGGCGTGCTCAGGAGCGGCACGCCGGAGACGGTGGAAAAAGCTGTGACAGAGCTTATGGAGAGGTGCGGCAGGTATCCCAATTTCCTGCTCTCCAGCGGCTGCGATATCCCCCCGGTGACGCCCCTTGCCAATCTGCAGGCGTTTTTTGACAGCGCGCAGGCGTTTTACGGGAAATAAAGGAGGAGAAGGAAAATGGAACTTTTACAGGAAATGTCGGAGCTTTTGCAGAAGGGGAAGGCAAAGAAGGTGAAGGCCCTGGTACAGCAGGCCCTGGACGAGGGCATAAATCCCAAGGAGATCTTAAACGAGGGCCTTCTGTCGGGCATGATGGTCATTGGCGGAAAATTCAAGAACAACGAGGTGTTCGTGCCGGAGGTGCTGGTGGCAGCCCGGGCCATGAACGCCGGGCTCTCCATCCTGGAGCCCAGGCTTGTGGAGGTGGGCAACGAGCCCGTGGGCCGGGCTGTCATCGGGACAGTCCAGGGGGATCTCCACGATATCGGCAAAAATCTGGTCTGTATGATGTTCAAGGGGGCTGGCTTTGAGGTCTGCGACCTGGGCGTGGACGTGAGCTCAGACGCCTTCATCGACAAGGCGGAGGAGATGCACGCAGATGTCATCGGCATGTCCGCTCTTCTGAGCACCACCATGTGCCAGATGCAGTCCTGCATTGACAGGCTGAAGGAGAGAGGCCTGCGGGACAAATACATTGTCATGATTGGCGGCGCCCCTGTGACAGACGAGTTTGCCAGCCAGATCGGGGCGGACTACTACACGCCGGACGCCGCCTCCGCGGCGGAGACGGCCCGGTCCGCTGTCATGGAAAAGAAGAGCGCGTAATGCGGTACACAGATTTTCATATCCACATCTCAAAGGAGGAGGTCTGCCGCCTGCTGGACGGGGAAAAGAGCGGCCTTCAAAAGATGCTGGAGGAAGAGCTGGAGGAAATGCTGCCGGAGGCCCGAAGAAGGCTGGATCCGGCGGCTTTTCTGGGATTTGGAGACGAGGAGGAAGCCCTCTATGTCATCACTACCGTGGGGGCGGACTTAAGCGACTGGTCCGGGCAGCTTTTCAAGGAGGGAGACTGCGTCCGGGCTATGCTGGCAGATGCCCTGGCGGATGTCTGCCTCTTCCAGATGGACCGGCAGCTCCGGGAGGAGGTGCTTCGTCTCTGCAGGCGGCGGGGAAAGGGCATTGCCAGGCGGCTGGAGGCGCCCCAGGACGCCCCCATGGAGCTCCAGAGAAAGGCCTTTCATGTCACCGGAGCCGGCCAGTACGGTATGGAGATCACAGAGGGGCTGATGTACCGCCCGGTGAAAAGCGCCTGCCAGGTGTTCCTGCTAAGCGATGAGAGGGATCAGTTTTTCTGGGAGCACGACTGCAGCGGCTGTTCCAACACCTCCTGCCGGATGCGCCGGGGGCGTCCTGTTGTTCTCACAGTGGAGGCCCGGGAAAAGGGCGGGCAGGAGAGCAGGCAGGTGAAAGGCCATGTGGAGAGAGGAAAGAGCATCCTGGAGACTCTGGGAGAGTGGGGCATCCCTCTGGCCTCCCCCTGCGGCGGCAGAGGGACCTGCGGAAAGTGCCGGATCCGGATCCTGGAGGGGCAGATGCCAGTGACAGAGGCGGACAGGCGGTTCTTCTCGGAGGAGGAGCTGGAGGCGGGGCTGCGCCTTGCCTGCCGCGCCATCCCGGAGGGAGACTGCCGGATCTGCCTGGAGGGGCCCGGCGAGGATGGATTTTATATACCGGAGAGCCGGATGAGCCGGGATCATGGACGTCGGGGAGCAGAAAGCCCGGAGGAGGAAAAGAGGGCAGTCGGAAAGGCGGTGGCGGTGGACATCGGGACCACCACCCTGGCTATGGAGCTGGTGGATCCTGCGACAGGGCGGATTGAGGGCAGCTACACGGCCCTCAACCCCCAGCGCCGGTACGGGGCCGATGTGATCGCCCGAATCCAGGCGGCGGGGGAGGGGAAGGGATCTCAGATGCAGGCCTGTATCCGGGAGGCCCTTCGGGAAGGCCTTGACGCTCTGACAGAAAAGGGAGAGGCTCGTATCAGGCAGATGGTCATTGGGGCCAACACTACCATGGTCCACCTGCTCATGGGATACCCCTGCAGCTCCCTGGGAGTCTGGCCCTTTGAGCCCTATGACATTTCTTCCGTGGATGGAGACAGCCGGGAGGTGCTGGGCGATGAGACAGGAGAGTTCGCGGTGCACATTTTCCCGGGAGTCTCCGCCTACATCGGGGGCGATATCACAGCCGGACTCTACGCCCTGGGATTCCACGAGACGGAGAGGATCCGGATTCTGGTGGATCTGGGCACCAACGGGGAGATGGCGGTGGGAAACAGGGACCGGATACTGGCCGCCTCCGCTGCGGCGGGCCCTGCCTTTGAGGGGGGAAACATTACCTGCGGTACAGGCAGCATACCGGGAGCCATCTGCGGCGTCAGGTGGAACGGACGGCAGATGGAGCTTCGGACCATCGGCGGGGAGAGTCCTGCCGGCATCTGCGGCACCGGGATCATCGAGACTGCGTACGAGATGAGGCGGGCCGGCGTCCTGGACGAGACAGGACGGCTGGAGGAGCCCTGGGACGAGGAAGGGTTTCCGCTGGACGAGGCGGGCAGGATCCGGATCTTTCAGGAGGACATCCGGGAGCTTCAGCTGGCCAAGGCGGCGGTGCGGGCCGGCCTTGAGACCCTGCTCATAGCGTACGGCATCCGGGCGGAGGATGTGGACGCCTTCTGCATCGCCGGAGGCTTTGGATGCCAGCTTGACATGGAGAAGGCGGCGGGCATTGGCCTTCTGCCGGAGGAGGCTGTGGGAAAAGCCGATCCGGCGGGAAATACATCCCTCGCGGGGGCGCTGCGTTGGCTGAGAGAGGAGAAGGGCGGGGAGACCGCGGACCGGCTCGCAGGGTATGTCCGGGAGGTTCCCCTCTCCGCGAACAAGGATTTTCAGAGATTTTATATGGAATACATGTACTTTGGGGAAGATGAAGAATAAAAGAGAAGAAGGAAAGGTGAGGAAAATGACGCCCAGAGAAAATCTGCTTCATTTGCTGAGAAGAGAAGGCTATGAGACGGTGCCGGTGGAGTTCATGCTCTGCCCTAGCCTGGAGAAGAGCTTCCAGGAGGAGATCGGCGGGCCGGGCTCTGACTACATGGACTATTTTGAGATGCCCTGGCGGCGCGTGGGGGACCTGATCCCGGAGGATACGGATGTGACCCGGTTCTACCCCTACTACGATGAGGTCAAGGACAATATGGAGATTGACGAGTGGGGGGTAGGCCACGAGTCCAGCCCCACCTCCATGCACATGACAAAGATGCTCCACCCGCTGGAGGACGCGGAGGATGTGGAGGAGATCGAGAGCTATCCCATCCCCGTCTACACGGAGGAGAAAAATGCCTGGGTAAAGGACCGGGTCAAAGGCCTGCACGAGAGAGGGCTTGCCTCAGTGGGCAACATGCAGTGTACCATCTGGGAGACCTCCTGGTACATCCGGGGCATGGAAAATCTCATGATGGATATGCTCAGCGATGAGGAGATGGCGGAGGCGGTCTTTGACATGGTGGAGAAAATGTCCACAGATCGCGCCCTGATCTACGCCAAGGCAGGGGTGGACATCCTCTACCTGGGAGATGACATCGGCATGCAGCACAGCATTATGATGAGCGAGGAGATGTACACGCAGTGGATCTGCCCCCGGCTTAAGCGGCTCATCTCAAAGGTGAAGGCGGTGCGGCCGGACATCATCGTCATCTACCACTCCTGCGGCTACATTGAGCCATTTATCCAGGATCTCATTGACGCGGGCATCGATGTGCTCAATCCCATCCAGGCGGAGTGCATGGAGTTTAAGTACATTTACGAGAAGTACGGGGATCAGATCTCCTTCCACGGCACCATCGGCACCCAGACGGTCATGCCCTTTGGGACGCCGGAGGAGGTGAAGGAAAATGTGTGGGGCAACCTGGACATCGCCGGGCCCAAGGGCGGACTGATGGTGGCTCCCACCCATCTGCTGGAGCCGGAGGTGCCCTGGGCCAACATCCTGGCCTACGTGGAGGCCTGCCGGGAGTACCGGAAAAAATAGAAGGGAAAACAAAAAGGACAAGGACCCGTCAGGGCCCCTGGACAGTCTTAAGGCTGCTGCTTTGCAAGGACAGCAGCCCCGGACAATGTAGCTAATCAGGTCCACTGCCACTATCTGATGGGGCTTGCCTGCCTCGGCTACGGGAGAAAGGAGGAGGCCCGCCGGGCCTTCCGGAGGGCCCTGGAGCTGGACAACAGCCACCAGAACTGCCGCATCTACCTGGAGATGGCGGAGAGAGAGTGAAGAAACCGTTGACATCTTCCCTGCTTTGTGATATAAACTCTTTCATAAAGAGTTAGTCAAAGCTTTATGAGTGGTTTTTCAAAACCACATTGGAAAAAACATATCTGGATGAGATATTCCGGCGGCTGCGCAGCGTACCTATTATGTACGCGGCAGCCGCCCTAAAAATGTCCAAAATCACAAAGATGACAATAAGAAAGACAAAAGAGAAAGCGGGGAATATGTATGGAGCAGGAACAGACAGAAATCCGGCCCGGGCAGACGCTTTTTGCCGGGATTGACGTGGGGTCTACCACTACAAAGATCGCGGCTGTGAACCCGGAGGACGGGCAGGTAATCTACTCGGATTACAGGAGACATCACGCCAATCAGGTACAGAGTATCATACACGCACTGGAGAGCTTCCGGGAGAAATTCCGGGGCGTAAAGATCCGCCTGGCCCTGACAGGGTCCGGGGCCAAGCCCATCGCGGAGAAGCTGAAGGTGCCTTTTATACAGGAGGTGGCGGCCAACGCGCTGGCGCTTCGAAAGAAATACCCCTCTGTCCGCACAGCCATTGAGCTGGGAGGGCAGGATGCCAAAATTATCTTCTTTAAAAAGGACGAGAAGACCGGCGACCTGAACGTGGCGGACATGAGGATGAACGGAAGCTGTGCGGGGGGTACCGGCGCCTTTATCGATGAGGTTGCTTCTATATTAAAAGTGCCGGTGGAGAAGCTGAACGCTCTCGCGGAGCAGGGGGGATTTACATACGACATTTCCGGGCGGTGCGGGGTCTACGCCAAGACAGACATCCAGCCCCTTCTGAACCAGGGAGTGGCGAAGTCTGACCTGGCCCTCTCCTCCTTCCACGCCATCGCCAAGCAGACCATCGGCGGACTGGCCCAGGGGCTGGAGATCAAAAAGCCGGTGGCCTTTGAGGGCGGCCCGCTGACATTCAACCCGGCCCTCATACAGGTCTTTGCCAAAAGACTGAAGCTGCCCCAGGAGGATGTGATCATCCCCGAGCGGCCGGAGCTGATGGTGGCCTACGGGGCGGCTATCTCCCTGGAGACCATGTTTGAGAACAGGAAAAAGATTTCCGACCCGGAGGAGCTGCTGGCTGTGCTGAAGAGCCCCTCCTTTAAGGAAAAGACAGGTGAGGAGCAGGAGGCAAAGCCCTTCTTTGCCTCTGAGGAGGAGAGGAAGGCCTTTGAGAAGCGGCACGCCAAGGCCTCCCGCCAGTGGAAGCATCCCCGGCCGGGACAGAAGGTGAACGTGTACCTGGGTATCGACTCCGGCAGCACCACCACCAAGTTTGTGCTGATGGATGAAAATGAGGAGATCCTGGACTCCTTCTACGCCCCCAACGAGGGGGAGCCGCTGCTGGTGGCCAAGAAGGCTATGATCGAGATGCGGGACCGCTACAGGAAGGACAATATTGAACTCAACATACTGGCAGTGGGCACCACCGGCTACGGGGAGCAGCTCTTTGCCAAGGCCTTCCAGGCGGAGTATCACACGGTGGAGACTGTGGCCCACGCCCGGGCGGCGGAAAAATATGTCAAGGACGCCACCTTCATCCTGGACATCGGCGGACAGGACATGAAGGCCATCTGGCTGGACGACGGCATCATCACCAACATCCTGGTGAACGAGGCCTGCTCTTCGGGCTGCGGCTCCTTCCTGGAAAATTTTGCCGCCTCCCTGCATATCCCGGCAAAGCAGATCGCGGAGGCCGCCTTTGCCTCCAGGCATCCGGCAAAGCTGGGAAGCCGCTGCACGGTCTTTATGAACAGCAGCATTATCACGGAGCAGAGAAACGGCCGCCTGCCGGAGGACATTATGGCGGGACTGTGCCGTTCCATCATAGAGAATGTATTTACCAAGGTGATCCGCATTTCCAATCTGGACTCTCTGGGAGATAAGATCGTGGTCCAGGGAGGCACCTTTGAGAACGATGCGGTGGTGCGGGCCATGGAGGAGTACACCGGTCGCCAGGTAGTGCGGGCCCCCTATCCGGGGCTGATGGGCGCTGTGGGCGTAGCCCTCATCGCAAAGGAGCGGCATGAGAGGGAGCCCGAAAAGCATACCTTCATCGCTCTGGACAGCCTGGACGACTTTTCCTACACCCAGGAGTCCAACTCACCCTGTCCTTTTTGCACCAACCACTGCCGCAGGACCATTGTCACCTTCTCAAACGGCAATTCCTGGGTGACCAACAACCGGTGCGAGCGGGGCGAGGTGCTTGGAAAGCCGGGGGATGCCCAGGCCAGAAAGCAGCTCAAGGAGAAAACCCAGAGGGTGAACCGGGTGCCCAACATGTACCGAAGGAGGGAGGAGCTTCTCTTCAAGGACTACCCCTACCCGGAGCCGGCGGTGAAGAGAGGTATCACCATCGGACTTCCGAGAGTGCTGTCCAACTGGGAGTTCATGCCCTTCTGGAGCACCTTCTTTAAAGCCCTGGGCTTCCAGGTGCAGCTCTCCGACATGAGCACCCGGAAAATGTACGAGTCCGGTCTCTCAGCCGTCACCTCGGACACAGTGTGCTTCCCTGCAAAGCTGGTACACGGGCATATCCGGAACCTGGCGGCGAAGAAGGTGGACCGGATCTTCATGCCCGCCATCACCACCATTCCCACCGAGAACCGGGAGAAGACGAGCGAGTCCATGTGCGCTGTGGTGAAGGGCTACCCCATTGTGGTGAAGAATTCCGACAACCCGGAAAAGCAGTTCGGCATCCCCTTTGACGAGCCTTTGTTCCACTGGCCCTCAAGGGAGGACAGGGACCGGCAGCTCACCATCTATATGAAGGATCACTACCAGATACCGGAGGAGGAGACGAGGAAGGCCATGGAGGCCGCAGACCAGGCCCAGGAGAGCTTCCGGGCTGAGCTGAAAAGGCAGGGGGCTGCCATTATCGAGAAGGTGAAGGAGAAAGGGAAATTTGCCGTTGTCCTGGCCTCAAGGCCCTACCAGAACGACGCTCTTGTGAACCATGACCTGCCGGAAATGTTCGTCACCATGGGGATCCCTGTGCTGACGGCGGACTCCGTTCCCGGAATCGAAGACGTGGACCTCTCAAAGAGCCGGATCGACATTGTCAACAATTTCCACGCCAGGATGCTCTCCTCCGCTATCCTGACAGCCCGGAGCGACTGCCTGGAGTACGTGCAGGTGGTGAGCTTCGGCTGCGGCCATGACGCCTACCTGTCGGATGAGATCATCCGGCTGATGCACGAGATCTCCGGGAAAATCCCCCTTGTCCTGAAGCTGGACGAGAGCGATATCCAGGGCCCGCTGCGCATCCGTGTCCGCTCCTTCCTGGAGACAGTGGCCATGGGAAGAGAGAAAAAGAAGAAGCTGGAGACAAGGGAGCTGACAGATCCCTACCCGGTGAAATTTGAAAAGAAGGACAAGGCGGACAAGGTGGTGCTGGTGCCCAACACCTCCCACGCCTTCAGCAGGATCATGGCCGCCTCCTTTGCGGGGCAGGGCGTGAAGACTGTGCCCCTGGAGATCGGAAGAGGAGAAGCCATACGGCTTGGAAAGCAGTACGTCCACAATGACATCTGCTTCCCCGCCCAGATCGTCATCGGAGAGGCTCTGGAGGCCCTCAAAAGCGGCAAATATGACCCGGATCACACCGCCATCGCCATGGGAAAATATGTGGGAGACTGCCGTCTGACCCACTACAGCGCCCTCCTTCGGAAGGCCCTGGACGACGCGGGATTTCCCCAGGTGCCCATCCTGACCAACGACGATGCGGACTCCCACCACCTGCACCCGGGATTTAAGATGAACCTGGCGTCCTCCCTGAAGATTGCCTTCTCCCTGCCCATGATCGATGTGCTGGAGGAGCTTCTGCGGAAGATCCGCCCCTATGAGAAGGTGAAGGGAAGCGCGGACGAGGCCTTTGAGCGGGCCATGGACGCGGTGGTGGAAGGACTGGAGACAAAGGGCGTGCCGGGAGCGAGAAAGGGCTTTAAGAAGGCCATCGACATCATGAATGAGGTGGAGTACGACCGCAGCGATCCCAGGCCCGGCGTGCTGATCGTGGGCGAGTACCTGCTGAACTTCCATCCCGGCGCCAACCATGACATCGAGGCCTACCTGGAGAAGAACGGCTTTGAGATCATTGAGGCCCGTATGACGGACGTGATCCGCAAGACCTATTTTTACCAGGACAGCCAGAACAGGGAGTACCATCTGAAGCGGCCCCTCATCCAGAAGATCTGGTTCCATGTGGCGAACAAGGCCTTTGACTTTGCCCACGATATGACAGACCGGATCGCGAAGAAGCATCCCCTCTACGAGCCAGCCCTGCGGATGGAGGACATGGTGAAGGACAGCGATCAGGTCATTCACCACACCTTTGATGCCGGAGAGGGCGTGCTGATCTCAGGAGAGATCCTTCATCACGCCAGGAAGGGGTGCAGGGCCTTTGTGATCCTCCAGCCCTTCGGCTGCCTGCCCAACCACGTGGTGGGCCGCGGCATTGCCAAGAAGCTGAAGGAGCTGTACCCGGATGTGCAGATCCTGCCGCTGGACTACGACCCGGATGTCAGCTTTGCCAACATTGAGAACCGCCTCCAGATGCTGGTCATGAATGTGAACCAGAACAAAGAAGAGGCTTCGTAAAAATCATAAAAAACACAAAAACATAAAAGGTTTTTCACAATTCCATCACAGAACCGGCCTATAATCAGTCTTGTAAAAAGAAAAAAGACCATTTACAGGAGAGGAAAAGAGGCAGGATAATATGATGGATGACAAATATACAGAAGGATATACAGGAGAAAACAAAGAGACTCAGGAGACCAAAGAGACCGGCGGGCAGACAGAACAGCAGCAGAATATACTGGAAAGCGCCGGACAGCAGGCAGGTCAGGAGGCAGGCGCTCCCGGTCAGATGAACTATACAGAGACGGAGAGCGCTTCCGGCGCCCCGGCAGGCCATAAAATGAAAAAGGCCAGGGCCAGAAAGCCAAAGAAAGCGCCTGTAGGTCCTATGAGCATGAAAAAGAGATGGGCCATCCTGGTGGCCATGGCTCTTGTGTTCGGAACGGTGGCAGGAGGAACCGCCTTTGGAGTCAATGTGGCGGCTGGAAGCCTTTATGACCGGCACAACGCACAAAAGAGCCTGACAAACACACAGACTGTGTCCAACTCCGGAAGCACCGAGGACAAGGGCACTGTGGCAGAAGTGGCCCAGAACGCCATGCCCTCCCTTGTGACCATCTCCACCATGTCTGTAGAGGAGATGAGAAGCTTCTTCGGCGGCACCCAGGAGTATGAGGTGGAGGGAGCCGGCACCGGCGTCATTGTGGGAAAGAATGACACGGAGCTCCTCATTGCCACCAACAACCACGTTGTGGAAGGCGCGGACAGCCTGTCCGTAGGATTTGTGGATGAGTCGGCAGTGGAGGGACAGATCAAGGGAACAGACGCGGACAATGACCTGGCCGTGGTAGCTGTGAAGCTGTCCGATATCTCCAGCGACACCATGAACCAGATCAAGATAGCCACCATCGGTGACTCCGATGACCTTGTTCTCGGGGAGCAGGTTGTGGCAATCGGAAATGCCCTTGGCTACGGCCAGTCCGTGACAAGCGGATACGTGAGCGCTCTGAACCGTGACCTTCAGCTCACGGACAACAGCGGCAACACCATCAACTCCACAGGTTTGATCCAGACAGACGCCCCCATCAACTCCGGTAACAGCGGCGGCGCTCTGCTGAACATGAACGGTGAGCTCATCGGCATCAACGAGGCAAAGAGTTCCACCACTCAGTCCGGCACCACAGTGGACGGCATCGGATTTGCCATCCCCATCAACAAGGCAGAGGAGAGCCTGCAAAGTCTGATGAACCAGACGACCAGGGAGAAGGTGGACGAGAGCCAGGCGTCCTACATGGGCATCCAGGGGGCGGACGTCTCCCAGGAGGCAGCTCAGATGTACGGCATGCCCACAGGTGTGGCTGTCTCTGAGGTGGTCAAGGACGGGCCTGCTGACAAAGCGGGTATCCTTGCCGGCGACGTCATCACAGGATTTGACGGCCGCTCCATCAGCAGCATGTCACAGCTTAAGGATACGCTTCAGTACTACGCTTCCGGTGAGACTGTGGATGTGACAGTCCAGAGATCCGATCAGGGACAGTACAAGGAGCAGACCGTGAGCGTTACTCTCGGCTCCGCAAGCGAGGCGCAGCAGAACCAGCAGAGTCAGCAGAACTAAGGTGCAAGGCTTTTGCCGGCGCAGAGCTGAGCTTAAAACCGGATGCCAGATATGCTATGTCGATAATAAAAAAGAGAAATAGAAAAGGGAAAACCACAGAAGCGGTCTGCCCTCGACAATGAACCAACTTAATACTTTATGGCATCAGCCGTCACTATTGCAGTAGTGGCGGCTGTTTTTTGATTTCCAAGATTTTCACGGAAAAATATAGGGCTTCCCATTAATGAGGCATGCCCGGCAAGCAGACCTTGTCAGAAGTAAAATCATGGTATACTATAGGTGATAGAGAGCCTATCAGGCAGATCGAGCCTCGTGTTATCAGGCAATTTTTGAGAAGGAGGTTTAGCAGGATGAGAAAATGTATCCGTTGTGGAAGCGAGATGAAGGAAGACTGTGCGATCAAGGTGGAGGGAGCCGGATATGGAATAGTCCTGTCCTCAGACGAGAAGAAGCTTTTTGGCGGTAGAATGGGGAAACCCAAGGTTGCCATCTGCCCGGAATGTGGAGAAGTCTCCATCTATATGGAGGATGTGGAGAAGCTGAAGGACTGAGCGGCAGTACATTGGAATTTCTCTCTATCCGCATCAGGCACTTACAAGGAGGACAGGATGGAACAGGACAGAAAAAAGAAGGATAAGAATACAGATGACTATCTGGCAGTAGGAATAAGTCTGGGCGTAGCCTTTGGGCTTATATGGGATAACCTGGCGCTGGGCCTTGGCCTGGGAGTTGCCTTTGGCCTGCTGGCCGGACGATTTAAAAAGAAGTGAAGTATGAGGATTTCTTCTAGCTTTTATCGAAAGGAATAGTATTTGTATGAGTAAGCTGAAAGCAAAAGAATACAAGAGATTCGAAGACATAAAGCATATCAGAGATGATGGCAGTGAATTTTGGTCGGCCAGAGAACTTGCGCCGGCGTTAGAATACAATAAATGGGAAAATTTCCAAAAAGTAATTAAGCGTGCTATGATTGCCTGTGAAAACAGCGGTCATGTTATCGAGGGCGATTTTCCTGAGGTCAGGAAAATCGTTAGTGCGGGAGCGACCAATAAGCCGATTAAGGATTATGAGCTTACTCGATATGCCTGCTACCTGATTGTACAGAATGGTGATCCGCGTAAGGCGGTTATTGCTCTTGGTCAGACATATTTTGCTATTCAGACATATCGCCAGGAAGTTGCAGATCATTTTAATGAGTTGGATGAAGACAGAAGGCGTTTGGTCGTGCGTGGTGATATTAAGCAATGGAATCAACTTCTTGCAGAGACAGCCCATGATGCAGGAGTTATTACGAATGAAGAATTTGCAATATTCCAAAATGCCGGGTATATGGGATTGTATGGAGGCATGGATGTTGATGACATTCATAAGAAAAAGAATCTGGCGGTTGGTCAGAAAATTCTTGATTACATGGGAAGTACGGAACTTATCGCAAATTTGTTTAGAATATCGCAGACAGAGGAAAAACTGCGCAAAGATGAAATAAAAGGAGCAAAAGAAGCGACGTCTACCCACTATAAAGTTGGAAAAGAGGTTCGTGGCGCTATCGAGAAAATAGGTGGTACGATGCCTGAAGATTTGCCGACGCCAGAAAAAAGTATTCAGCAAGTTGAAAAGGAACAGCTCGCCCGATTGCAAGCAAAGGCAAAAGCAGGCAAACTGATGCTTGATGAATAAAATTATACTGGTACTCTGCCTTTCAGCTATACCGGCGTATGCCAAACAGGTATTTGCCATTGCGCCCATCCGGCGGTAAACTGTAATAGAAGCGGACTGTAACGGAAGCAGAGGCTGTAATGGAAACAGATGTTTTCTTGCTTGACAGTGAAAATACTTTTCTGTAAACTATAAAAAGACTGTTTGATTACAGAAATATGCCAGTACAGGGAAATCCTGGCGAAAGGGCAGCGGAGGTGAATGTATGAAGGTTCTCGTTATAGATGGCCAGGGCGGCGGATTGGGACGTCAGCTTGTGACGGCTGTGAAGAGCCGGTATCCGGAGATGGAGGTTCTGGCGGTGGGGACCAACAGCGCTGCCACAAACGCCATGCTCAAAGCAGGGGCGGACCAGGCGGCCACAGGGGAGAACTCCGTGGCTGTGGCGTGCGGGAAGGTAGACGTGATCATGGGACCTGTGGGAATTGTGATTGCGGACTCCATGCTTGGCGAGATCACACCCCGGATGGCGGTGTCCATCGGGCAGAGCCAGGCGAAGAGGATCCTGATCCCGGTCAATCTGTGCGATAACCTGGTAGTGGGCGTGGCAGACCTGACTATGGCAAAAAGAGTAGAGAGCGCAGTGGAAGCGCTGGCTGAGCTGATGAACTAGACAGAGGATATCCGGCAGGAAACCGGAGCATGACGGCAGAAGCCGCGAAGGTAAAGAGCGCGGGAAGCGCTTTCTGGCAGCCAGCGTAAGGATATTGTGAGACCGTGAGACAGGTGTAAAGTACATTCAATTAAAAAAGGGACAGATTTGGAATGGATACCAGGAAGGTGTCTGCACTCAGAAGAGAGGCAGGTGCCTTTTTCTTTTGCTATTTTTTAGAAAGACAGCAATTTGGTGATATGTCAAGAGGTGATAAAAAAAGATTTCAATGAAAACAGATAAAAAAGGGTACAACAAATAGG